>JALZVW010000015.1 GCA_023301745.1 Arenicella sp.
AAATAATGAGCTCTCGTTGCTTTCTTACAAGAATTGTAAGGCTCGCGGATTTTGCTAACAAGTTCTTTGCGGAGCTCTATATATTCAGGAGTAAGCTCACATGCAAATGTATTAAAGCTAAAAAAGAACAATGATACTAAAAACAATCTCATATAAACATAACAGCGCAATATACGACAACATGTCGCTTTATTTAAATAATTGGACATTTTTATTTCTGAAATCTCCCTACGGGTTATTAAGCAAAAGATAACGTCATTACTCACTTTCACTATAATCGTCCAAGACTAGGAGATCAAACTAGTTCCTTAAAGTGCCTGTCCTCGTTATTCAGTGCGCGTCCCGCGGAGCCAACTTTTTGGCGGAGTGTACTTTGGTAACTTGTATGGTTCATTTTAAACCATGAAAGAAAAATAAATCATAGTTAGGATAAGCCCTACTAACAACACAAATGATAGGTTGATGATAAAACCCATTGTACTCGCAGATGATTGCGCTTTAGGGATTAATTCGTGAACTGAGGGGGAGCGGCTTGCCCAGCTTCTTAAGGTTAAGAATATACACAAGTTAGATATAAAGAATACTAACGAAAGAACCCAGTCCAGCACTATAAAGAGCGCTGGAGTAACAAAGACGACCAAATACATAAAACTATGAAAATAGCCCTCGAGAAAGGATTCGGTATTTGGTTTCATTTTAGAACTTGTATAGCTAACGTCCTACAAATGTACGCGTTGAAAACGCGTCCGAACTGCCGTAGGCAGAGTTTCGCTCCTTGTTATGTGTTTTTTATAATTCAATTATCTTTTTATCCAAACTAACGCAATGAACATACCAAGCAACGCACCTAGATAACTTCCGTTGTGGATATATGCTACGTTAACCAAAGCCGATTTGTTCTCGATGTCGTAAAGGTTAACTATTTGAGCCCAGTTTGAATAGTCTATTACCGCTCTGTGAAAAAAAGCATAGGAGCCGCTAACAATCGCGGACAGAATACTGGTTACAAAGATAATTATCGAAGACCTGAATATTTTTTGGTATGCAATTAAAATTGAACCATGAGGTAGAAACCATCTGGAGAGAAACCAACCATGTAGCAGACCAGCCCAACAGGCAGCAAAAAAACCAATTATTGAAATATTTAAACGATGGTTATCACCAAAAATCAGGTAATCAAATTGCAGGTATTTTATTTTAAGAAAATACTCGTTCGAAATAGCAAATGTGACTTGATTATGAAGCACTCCATAGAACCCTGCAAAAACCGCCCCTAAGAAAGAAATTTTCAACATTGGTGTGAAAATTTCTTTTTCAAATATAGGAACAACGTACCTTAGCATCACTTAATACACATAACAGCTTATTAGTATGCATACTCGATACCCAGCTAGATTTCCTTTTGATAAATTCTTGTATCTAATTGTTTTATCTGTTTTTTCTTTCATTCGAATCCTTTTCTATAATGTGAAAGTGAGCATGCGCGTTTATCAGAATAGCAGCGTCGTTAGCTATTCTCAAGAAATGTTAAAAGTGAGTGGTTTGATCATTGCGTGTGTAAACAGAGCAATGCTAAACCGATGAATAGAGAGAGTGCTTGCTAGTGGTAGAAATGGCGTTCTTAAGGCAATTAAACAATGAGTTTCTTTTCCTAAGTCGATTTCATCGTTTCTTTAACAGACGACAATCCTAGCAAGATATAGCTTTATAGCTCGGTCTGTTACCATGCTTACTAATCTAAAAAACTAAGTGATAGCCTTACAATGCAGAACGCTGTTAAATTTAAAAATCGAAGCCAAGTGGATTTGTCAGGAGCACTTCATGTGCCGAATACGGGCGAGCCTATGGCCTATGCTCTGTTTGCTCACTGTTTTACTTGCACCAAGAGTATTAACGCGGCGGTGGCTATTTCTGAGACGCTGGCGCAAAGAGGCATCGCCACATTGCGTTTTGACTTTACAGGTTTAGGGGCGAGTAAGGGTGATTTCGCCGAGAGTAGTTTTTCTACTAACATTAATGATTTAGTCGATGCTGCCGGGTTTTTAGCAACAGAGTTTCAGGCCCCTCAATTGTTGATTGGCCATTCACTTGGCGGCACGGCTATGTTGGCTGCAGCGGGGCATATCGAATCGGCCAGGGCGGTTGCTTGTATTGGTTCGCCGTCAAGCCCTGAGCATATATTGCATTTGTTAGCAGAGCATCTGGGTGAGCTTGAAGGTTCAGGTTCAGCCGAGGTTAAACTGGCTGGGCGGCCATTCAAATTTAAGCAAAGTTTTGTTGATGACGTGCGCGGTCACGAAATTGATTACCGTGGTCTGCGTAAAGCGTTGATGGTGATGCATTCGCCGCAGGATGATACCGTGTCGGTCGATGAAGCTGGGAAGATATTTTCCCAAGCCTTGCACCCCAAAAGTTTTGTCAGCCTTGAAAGTGCGGATCATTTGCTGAGTAAAAAACATGATTCACAATATGCCGCTGAAGTATTAGCCAGTTGGGCAACGCGTTATATAGAGTCAGCACCGGTGATGGTGAGTGCTGAGTCTGGTGTTAACGCTAGCGCTAATACCAAGCAAGGCTTTTTATGTGAGGTTAGCGCTAATGGTCATAACTTGATTGCCGACGAGCCACTCAGCATGGGCGGCACTAACCTTGGCCCTTCGCCGTACGATTTTCTTGGCTCGGCATTGGCAACCTGTACGGCCATGACCTTGAATATGTATGCGCGACATAAGAAAATTGATTTAACTCATGTAGAGGTTAAGGTCGACCACAGCCGAATACACGCGCACGATTGTGTCGATTGTGAAAAGTCGGCCGGTAAGGTTGATGTTTTTAACCGCGCCATTACCTTTAAAGGTAACTTAAGCTCGGAACAGAAGGCGCGTATGTTGCAAATAGCCGATCGTTGCCCAGTTCATAAAACGCTAGAAAATGAAATTAAGATAACCACAGAGTTAAGCCTGTAGTTGTTATTTAATCGTTGTCAACGAACGCGAGTACCGCTATGTCTACCACCAATATTTCTTGCCCCAAATGTGCATCTACCAATCGCGTGCCGACGGCGCGCTTGGGCGATGGGCCTAAGTGCTCAAAATGTAAAACACCTTTATTTCAAGGCAAGCCAATTGATTTAACCTCGGCCAACGTCGCGACGGTGTTGAATCATAATGAGATTCCGGTGTTAGTTGACTGCTGGGCGCCCTGGTGTGGCCCATGCCGCAGCTTTGCTCCTACGTTTGAAAAAGCCGCGCAAGAATTTGAGCCGAGGCTTCGATTAGCGAAACTAAACACGGAAGACCAGCAGCAAGTAGCCGGCCGGTGGCAAATTCGCTCAATACCAACCTTAATTCTGTTTAAAGCGGGTAAGGAGGTTGCTAGGTCGTCTGGCGCCATGTCATTAAGCCAATTAAAGCAGTGGCTAGCGCAAAATGGCGCACTGTAAGACTCAGGCTAAGGCCTAGGAAGGAACATTATGCATACCATTGATATTATTTCAGACGTCTCATGCCCATGGTGCATCATCGGCTTTCGTTCTTTGCAATTGGCCTTGGCTGAGTTAAAGGCTGAAGAATCAGTCACAATATCTTGGCGACCATTTGAGTTGAACCCAACAATGGGCCTCGAGGGGCAAGATCGAGTTGAGCATATACAACAAAAATACGGTTTAACCGAAGAGCAGGGCAATGCAAATCGTCAAAACCTAATTGATAGAGGCTTGTCGGTTGATTACGATTTTAACTTTCCCCAAAAAGGCCGAGTCTACAATACCTTTAATGCTCACCGTCTAATTCATTGGGCGAAAGAGCATGGTTTGCAGACCGAGCTCAAGCTAGCGCTATTCGATTTGTATTTTAAACATGCGGGTAACCCTAGTGACGACAAGCAATTACTCGCGTGTGTCGAACAGGTAGGCTTGTCGAAAGAAGACGCCAAAACCATTTTAGATTCTGATCGATTTACTCGTGAAGTACGAGCCGATCAAGAGTTAGGCCAGCAACAAGGCATTACCTCTGTGCCTGCATTTATTTTCAATAACAAATATCTGGTATCGGGTGGTCAACCTAAAGAGGTGTTCATGAATGCGATAAAAGAGCTGGATGCTAAAGCGTAGTTCTAGTTTATTGCGGCCGTGGTGTCAGCGCTTTAACAAAGTTAAACCAGTACGGCCCTCATAAAGTTTGATCATATAACCGGCGATTAATTCTTTGTCGGTTGTGTTGAGCCGCACTACGCCGCGAGGTTACTTGCTCGATGTGATGCTTTTAATGGCTGATCGCGCGCCCGGCTATGCCTTAACCATGCAACAACGTTTGTAACGTTTGCCACTTCCACACGGGCAAGGCGCTTTTTTACGAATGCGTTCGGCAACATGAACGTCTGCTCTGTTTTGTTTATAAAATCGTTCTAAATGCTTATAGAGCTGAGGGTGCTTTTGCTTTAAGCGTTTTGGGCGTTCAAAAAAATACTCGCTTGCAACCGAGAAAAATTCGGCATTGTTGGTTGCGCCGTAGTCCCGAATATCACTTTTTCGACCCTTTATTTCTTTGATTTTTCTGGCGACTAAATCTAGCCACGGAAGGGCGTAACCTTGTTCGCTAATTTGCCTTGGTAGGCCATCGATATCGCCGTCGGCCATATCTATTAGGTGGGCGAACTCATGAATCGCGACATTACGTTTATCTTGGTGATTGTCGAAGCCTCGATGTAATGCTGGCTGGCTTAAAATCATTTTCCCCCGCAGGTGAGCGGTGCCAACCAAGCCTGTAATATTTGAATCGTGTTGTTTAAACTCTGAGCTGTCGTTAAACGAACTTGGCACCAAATAAACGGTGTCAACTTTAACGTAGTGCCATTTCTCAAAACCCCAAGCGAGAATTACCGACCCTGATGCGACGAGTAATTTATCGGCATCGCTGATGTCAATTTCATGGCCGACGAACTCGGTGTTCTGTATAAACGCGATGCAACGTTGTTCGAAGAGAAGCTTATCTTGTGGCCCCAAACTTGTGTAAAAAGAAACCTTGTTACTCAGGGTGTCGCGCTGATGTTGTGTGATTTCGATTGGCGCCAACGCTTCAGGAAAAAAGGCGGACCGAAGTCTTGAAAATAAATTTGTAAACACGTGAACACTCAAGTTGAATTGGCTAGCAACGCTAGCTTGCCACGGTACTATTCCTCGCGCAATGAGCTTTGCTTAGCCTGTCGGAAAAAGGCGTGTGAATTATTCTTTGAAATAGCGCGTTGACTTCGTTTTTAAGGCGTATAACTTATGATGTTGAAAACGAATAACCATGGGTATCAAAATGAAAGCTTATCAACTTGCGCCAATGTTGGCGATTGCGCTTACCTTTCTTACGTCGAATGGGTTTGCCAAGAGCACACAAGACCGGAAATTTGAAAAAATAATGGCCGCTCACTGGAATGCACAATTAGAACAAAGCCCTGAATTTGCAACTAGTTTAGGCGTAAGAGAGTACGATCATTTATTGAGTGACCCCTCACTTGAAGCCTATAGCGCATCAATAAAGCTCGCCAAGAGCTTTGCCTCTGAGCTGCAGAGTTTATCTATAGCGAAGCTAAGTGAGGCAAATCAATTAAACCATTCTTTGTTGTTGCTCGACCTGAATAATGAGATAGAGGGCGCAAACCATGGTGGTAAATACCTGATTATGAATAACCGTTCGGGCCCACACTTGCAGTTAACAAGTATGGTCGGGCGACTGCCTTTTTTCAAACAGAGCGACTATCAAAGTTATTTAGATCGTTTAGCGCTTATGCCTGAATATTTAGATCGATCTACTAGCCGTATTCGAGCCGGGCTTGAGGCCGGGTGGGTTCAGCCCTGCGCGCCAATGAAAGGCTATGAAGAGTCTATTGAAACTCATCTAGTTAAGGATGCGGCGAATAGCGCATTTCTATCACCGTTTAAAAATCGGCCCAATATTGTTGACGAAAGTCGATTTGCTACAATGAAGTCGCAGGCTGAAATCTTAGTGAGTGAAAAGATTGTTCCTGCGCTGGCTGATTTTAAAGCATTCTATTTAGAAGAATATGCGCCTAAGTGCCGAGCTAACGTTGGCACCGATGACATGCCTGGCGGCAAAGAATATTATGATTATCGAGTTGGCTATTTTACCACTACCAATGCAACGGCGGATGATATTCACAAGATTGGCTTGTCTGAAGTAGCTCGCATTAAAGCCGAAATGCTTGAGGTTATTAAGCAAGCCAACTTCAAGGGCAGCTTTGACGAATGGCTGATTTACTTAAGAGATACGCCTGAATTTTACCCAAAGACCGCTGAAGAACGCATGCAGGTTGCCGCGGCAATTTCTAAAAAAATGGATGGCCAGCTACCAAAGTTGTTCGGCAAATTGCCACGCATGCCCTATGGCTTGAAAGAGATACCGTTAGACATTGCTGAGAAAACCACCACGGCCTATTACAGCAGGCCTGCCGGAGATGGCTCTCGAGCAGGGTTCTATTTTGTAAATACGACCTTGCTTGATACTCGCCCGCTTTACCAACTTGAAGCCTTATCACTGCATGAAGCCGTACCCGGTCATCACTTACAAATTGCACTAGCTCAAGAGTTAGACTTACCCGATTTTAGAAAATACGGCGGCCAAACTGTATTCGTAGAAGGCTGGGGTTTGTATTCTGAGCGTCTTGGTTTAGAAGTTGGGTTCTATCAAACCCCTTACACAAACTTTGGCCGGTTGTCCTATGAAATGTGGCGTGCATGTCGGCTTGTTGTCGATACTGGTCTGCACAGCAAGGGCTGGAGCCGACAACAAGCTATCGATTACATGGCGGCAAATTCAGGCTTGTCGATGAATAATATCACCTCAGAAGTTGATCGTTATATTTCATGGCCCGGCCAAGCATTAGCCTATAAAACAGGCGAGCTTAAGATCCGTGAACTTAGAGCAAGGGCTGAAAAGCAACTGGGTAATGACTTTGATGTAAGAGCCTTTCATGACAAAGTTTTAGAGAATGGTGCCTTGCCGCTCTCAGTATTAGAGACGATTATTGATCAATGGTTGTCAGCCCAACGGTAAGACTGAGCCTCGCGAAGTTTTAGCTGCTCGCGAGGCATTTATTTTAGCCCGCTTGTCGCGTTAGGCTTTATTCAGATATCAAGTTGCGCTCGCATTTGATCGACGCTTTTGTAGCCACCTGACATTTCGGATACCCGTTTCCCGCTGCCGTCAGTGACTGCGAAGTAGGGCACACCTTTGGCACCAAGTCGGCTAAAAAAACGGCCATTAGCGTCGGCTAATATGGCCATGTCGTAGCGCTTGCTATAGTCGAGAACATTGTCCATTGAGTCTTTGCCAATAACCACCTTTGAACTTATTCCATCTCGGCCAAGCTCGCTGACTAAGTCATTAATCATTGGCGTGAGTGATTTGCATGACGGGCACCATGGCGCTACATAGACGATTAGACACTTATCGTTTTCGCATTCGCCACCGACATCAATATATTCATCAACCAGTCGCGCATTATCATAACGAGTTAACTGCGCGTGCGGCATATCTTCAGGTAGGTTCATGAACCAACCAAATAGACCTATTACTAATAATATCGCTACTTTTTTCATAATCACGCTCAATTATTCTCTAAATCAGAGCGTCTAGTTTGCCTGAATAGCTTCGGTTGTTGCAAGTCTTGAGCATTGAACGATCAAAGCCAATAAAATGCCGGCGAGAATAAAAATGTCTTGGCTAACGCAGGCAGCGCGACTTAACGAAGAGGCAATGTAGGGTCACCTAAAAATGCCCAGTTGTGCAACATTTGATTGCCGCTGGCCATTTCATTCTTGGCTTTGTAAATCGCTTCGCCAACCGTCTTAGAGGTCGCTGAATTGTTTAGATAGCGTTCGGCAAATATAGCGTTTTCTCGGTACTCGCCTAATACGGCGGCGCCGTGTATGCCGACCGCGCCTTTGTCGCCAGCGAAGAGCCATTGATGTGCCAAGGTGTTGACACTTGGGTGCTCATAGTTTGAGGTGTAGCAGGCTAACGGCATCACCAGTGTTGGTTTGCCTTGGTTGCTTAGGTTCTTAACGAAGTCGGTGTTTACCACACCTTGAAAGCCCCAAGAAACATAACCACCATGGCCGCCAAAGCTGAGTAATTCTACGCCGTCATTTAACTGGCTCTCGAGAGTTGATCTTGCCGTTTGAACCGGGTCTTCTATGCCGCTGTCGCTAAGCGCTTGCATTGAAATGTGTGACACTTGATCAAACTCATTGATACGGCTTAACGGAACGCCTAAGCGTCGGTCCATTTGCTGAGTGAAATTCAAGCCGCTCGAGTCGCTTGGTTGTGAGATCAGCAGCGCATTTTGGTACGGCGTTGCATCACGGTTGGCCTGCCAATCGAGCGTTTTTTTAATGATGGTAGATAGGTCTGCGGGCGTTCTCACCGGCCAGCGGCCAATCGCCAACTCTGGAATTTGATCGTTATCTAAATCGGCGAACACATTATCGCTGGGTGTGAAGTCAAAAATACTGACCTTGCGGTAGTGAGTTGGTATGAAGTTAACAATGTTGTCGTCAAGGTTGCCGAGGTAGTCATAGGTGTGGCCGCCAACAAGAAGAACGTTGTTCAGACTATTGTCGGCGCGTTCGTCGGCAGGGAGCGCGCGGGCAAGAAAATTATCAAGCGCCTGTGGCGTATTGTTTCCAAAGCCATAGGTTTCAACCAGCGCTAACCAATCAACAATGCT
>JALZVW010000016.1 GCA_023301745.1 Arenicella sp.
CGAGCCGTGTTGATTCGGTTTTTTTTGTCGGACAACACTACTGAGGTTAGCCTGAGCTCTACCTAAGGACTCGGGCTATTTTATCGAACGTGCATTTACCTCACTGCCAATTTAGCTAGTTTTTGAAAGCATCATTTTTATATCTTTTCATGCATTTGTCTAGTAAGCCTGTGTTAGGATTATATGCCTAATCTTTATGTTGATTCAGATTGAAATGTTTTAATTATCAACCTGAATATTGCCCCGTTTTAGAGAAACTCAGTGCCCCTACTCACTATAAAAAAAACGCAGAAACTAGTCCTGCGTGCAGCACTAACCCCTTTAGTATTCATTGCTTTAGCGCCCCTATCCAAGGCCGAAGATGAAGCCGCTTTAGTGTTGCCACCCATGACCGTTTTTGGAACTAAAAACTCAGACAATAGTTATACTCAGACCAGTGCAATTGCTTGGCAGGATGCTAACGATTTGACTATTTCTGTCGAAGACGATGGCTCCTATACAACCAAGGCAACCACTAAATCCTATAGTCTTAAAACCTTGTTGGTATCTCTTGGTAGACCTAGAGTTAATATAGACTTTGCTTATGCGGCGAACTCTATTTCTATGACCGCGGCTGGGAAAATGACCTTAAGTACGCTTCTTGAAGCCTTTGGGTATTTAGACAGCGATGTTGTTCTGGAAGTCACGCCTACATTCAATGATCGCACTCGAGGGGGCAATCAATTAATGCAGCGTCGCTTGGACGCTCTCCGAAGAGTGCTCGAACGAAATACACAAGTAAGTATTAAGGTTAAATCACCAAAGATTGTAACGCTCGATAGTGCAACAGATAAACGTTCTACCACTTGGAGAGTTCAAATTCGTCGTATGCAGTTAAAGTAATGAATATGCTTTTACTAATCAATTATCGTTGCCAATGAATGGCGGCTTACCGGTTTTACAATGTTGGTGGTGATTAGCATTTCATAATCAAAGGGGCTAGCTCGTCTACTAGCTCTACTAAGATTAGCCCTACGAGATAGAACACAGTAATTTTGAGCGCATCTTCAAACTAAATCTTATTAGGCTCGGGCGGCGCTCAATACTCGCTTAAGTTTTGAGGAAGCGCTTGTCTGCCACGACTAAGTGAATGAGGCTTTGTTTGCGAAATTGTTATCTGGCGTCGATGTATAAAATGCGAAGTTCAGTCAGCGTTCTTGTTTAAAGTGGTTTATATAACTGATTTAACTATTCATAGCAAAAAGTGTTCTTTCCCAAGTGATAGAGCGTCGGACTATAATCCCGTCACTTAATGAGGATAGTGTCATGCAATCAAATAGACTTAGTACATACAATACGCAAGCAAGCTCTACTAAAAATAAAGTAGTCGCTGTTAAATGCAAACACACACCTGAATTTACTGTGGTCGAAAATACTTTAAAGTTAAGATCAACGACTAATAACAATGCTCGTGTTAGTGACTTTGATTTTGCTGGTTTGGCTGGCTAAGCAAGTTAGTTTATTGCTGATTTTTTATACGCTTTAGGTTTAAGCTGCCCCGAAATTTAGTCTTTATTTAAATAGAATATCCTTAGAAAGGCCCATTAGCTTCTTGCTAGTGGGCCTTTTTTTATTGGTTTTTTTTGCCCCGAGCGAATTCAATTTGAATTATATTCAATATAATTAAAAATTATAAGGTAATTATATTTAGTTATTATAAGTTGAGCACATAAAGTCTCGAAATTTGTCAGTTTTGTTCCTTCTGAGCAAATCAATTTTGAGGTTAATCAAACAGACGCACAACCGCGTTGGTGCCAGAATGAGTCATCCAATAGAGTCACTTCCCGAATTCGAAAACCGTACAGAGCAAGAGACTGCGTTCACGACCTGTTATATGTGTGCATGTCGTTGTGGGATCAAAGTTACTACCGAAGGCAATGAAGTTCGCTTTATCCAAGGCAACCCAAATCACCCAATCAATAAAGGCGTTCTATGCGCCAAAGGTAATGCGGGGATAATGAAGCAGAGTTCGCCGGCTAAGCTGCGCGCACCGTTGTTACGAAAGCCAGGTTCTGAGCGTGGAGCGGGTGAATTCGATGAGATCAGTTGGGAAAAGGCGCTTGATATTTTGAGCGCACGTTTGAAAAATATTCGTCAAACAGACCCTAAAAAATTAGCTTTCTTTACTGGCCGAGATCAAATGCAAGCTCTGACTGGATTTTGGGCCAGCCAATTCGGAACTATTAACTGGGCGGCCCATGGTGGCTTTTGCTCGGTGAATATGGCGGCCGCTGGTTTATATACTATGGGCCATGCGTTTTGGGAGTTCGGTGACCCTGATTGGGACCGCACTAAGTATTTTATGATGTGGGGCGTGGCTGAAGATCATGCATCGAACCCAATTAAGATCGGCTTAAAAAAACTTAAAGAACGTGGCGCTAAGTTCGTGGCGGTTAACCCAGTTCGCACGGGTTACCAGGCGATCGCCGATGAATGGATCGCTATAAAACCGGGCACTGATGGCATGCTAGCGTTGGGGATGGTTCACGTGTTATTGCAACACGAACTATTCGACGATGAATTTTTAGTGCGCTATACCAACTCTCCACGCTTAGTTGTGCACACACCAGGGCAAGTTGGCGATGGTTTATTTTTACGTAATGATGACGGCGAGGCTTTGGTGTTTGATCAGCAAAGCAATGCTTTTGTTGATGGTAACCGTGTCGATATAAGCCCCGCTCTTTTTGGTGATTTTACCGCACCCGATGGCCGACCAGTGCGAACCGTTATGAGTATGTTGGCCGATAAATACTTGGTCGACGAATATTCGCCGGCAGCCGCCGCTAAAATTTGCGGTGTGCCGGCTGACACTATTGAGCGACTTGCCTTAGAAATAGCACATGTCGCATTCAAAGAAAGCATAACTATTGACTGTGAGTGGACCGATTGGGCCGGCCGAAAACAAACGCAGTTTATTGGTCGCCCGGTTTCGATGCATGCCATGCGTGGAATCTCTGCGCACTCTAATGGTTTCCAAACTTGCCGAGCGATACACTTGCTGCAAGTGATGTTAGGTACGATTGACTGCCCAGGTGGGCATTTAGCTAAGCCGCCATTTCCAAAGCACATTCCACCTAATTTAAAGCCTGCACGAGACATGGCCCCGAATACGCCATTGAGCTCGGCTCCTTTAGGTTTCCCAACCGCGCCCGAAGACTTATGTATCGACGGTGATGGAACCCCTCTGCGTATTGACAAGGCCTACTCTTGGGATGCGCCGATCGCCGCTCACGGCTTGATGCACATGGTCATCAGCAATGCGGTAAAGGGTGACCCTTATGAAATCGACACACTGATGTTGTTCATGGCTAACATGGCCTGGAATTCAAGCATGAATACCGCCAATACTATGGCCATGCTGCGTGAGAAAAAAGACAATGGCGAATATAAAATTCCGTTTATCGTTAACTCAGATGCCTTTCATTCAGAGATGGTGAATTATTCTGACTTAGTGCTGCCCGATACAACGTTCTTAGAGCGCTTCGATACGATCTCAATGTTGGATCGGCCAATATCAGAAGTTGATGCTGCATGTGATTCAATTCGCCAGCCTATTTTAGAAATAGACCGTGATGTGCGTGCCTGGCAAGAGGTGTTGATTGAGCTTGCTGGCCGCTTAGATTTCCCAGCATTTAAAGATGAGCAGGGCAATAATAAATACAAAGACTATAAAGATTTTATTATCAATTACCAACGCGCTCCGGGGATCGGCTTTTTAGCGGGTTGGCGCGGCAAAAACGGTGATCAACATTTAGTCGGCGAACCGAACCCCAAGCAGTGGGATAAGTACATCGAGAATGAATGCTTTTTTAAGTACGAGCTCGAACCAGGGCAACGCTACTATCGACATGCGAATAAAGACTATCTTGAACTGGCTAAAAAAGCCGGTTGGGTTGGCTCTACCGATCAAATTTTAATCGAAGTATATTCTGAGCCATTACAAAAATTTCGTTTGGCCGGTCAAGGTTTATACGACGGACCAATGCCAACCGATGAACAGCATAAGCAACGCTTAAGCGAACACTTTGATCCACTGCCGTATTTTTATATGCCGCTAGAGCAGCAGCGTATTGATAAACAAGAGTACCGCTTTCATGCGGTCACTCAACGGCCTATGTTTATGTATCACTCATGGGATTCGCAAAACGCGTGGTTGCGCCAGATTGCGTCGCAAAATTATTTATATATGAACCGCGAAGAATGTGGGCGTATGGGTATTGACGACGAAGCTTGGGTTTGGGTTGAGTCTCATAACGGCAAAATTCGGGCTCAGGTAAAGCACATGGATGGCGTTGAAGCGAGCACTGTTTGGACATGGAATGCAATTGCCAAAGCACCCGGTGCATGGGGTTTAAAAAAAGACGCCAACGAGAGCAAAGATGCCTTCTTGATGAATCATCTTATCTCGGAGTTGTTACCACCGAAACAAAGCTTCGCCGATATTACTAATTCAGACCCGGTGACAGGACAGGCCGCTTGGTACGACCTGTGTGTCAAAATCACGCCTGCAGCGCAAGGCGAGTCTGGCGCATGGCCGCAGTTTGAACAAGTACAGCCGTTTCCTAATCAAAAGCCATCCCCTACAGAAATAAGCTATGCGACGCATGAAAATGTGAACCTAAAGCGCTCACTAAAAGACATTCTGACGCGAGGTAAGAAGTAATGAAATTAGGTTTAGTGATTGATCTCGATACCTGTGTTGGCTGCCACGCCTGCGCGACCGCATGTAAGCAATGGAACACTTCCGGAACTATCGGCCCACTGTCCGACCAAAACCCGTACGGTAAAAATCCAGGAGGCTCGTGGTTAAACCGTATCCGTACCTATGAGGTAAAGGAACAAGAAAGTGTAAAGCCTTTAGCCAATAAAGAGCCTTTAGCCAATAAAGAGCCCTTAGCCAATAAAGAGCCCTTAGCCAATAAAGAGCCCTTAGCCAATAAAGAGCAAAGTTGCAGTTCTGATAAATTCGATTTATATGCGCTTGCGACTCAAGGCGAGTCGGCGCTTAGTTTTGCCGGCACTAACTCAGCAACCGGCGCTCCGGCAAGCAAAACAGTTCATATGCCAATGTCGTGCATGCAGTGCGAAGATGCTGACTGCGTCACTGTTTGCCCAACAGGCGCGTCCTATAAACGCGCCGAAGATGGCATTGTACTGGTCGACCAAGATAAATGCATGGGCTGTAATTTATGCTCTTGGGCCTGCCCGTATGGCGCGCGTGAACTTGATGAAGAGCAAGGTGTGATGAAAAAATGCACACTTTGTGTTGATCGAATCTACGACCAAAAACTTCCAGAATCTGAGCGCCAGCCAGCTTGTGTTTTAAGTTGCCCAACCAGCTCTAGAGTATTCGGTGATTTTGATGATCCGACCTCAGAAGTAAGTCGGTTAACGGTTGAACGAGGCGGTAAAGGTTTAATGCCAGAGCTTGGTTACAAACCGACAAATCGTTATCTGCCTCCAAGAGAGAAGCGTGAGGTTCCAATGATGGCTAAAACCAATCAGCCCGCACTTTCTAAATTAAAAAAATGGGCGAATCAAATTATCGCTCGTTAAGTTGATTAACCTTAGTCAGAAACAAAAAGAAGAAGCAAAATGAAACCAGCATTCTCAGTACTATTTTTCACCGTCACTTCTGGCATAGGTTATGGCCTATTGATGTGGCTAGTGGTTATGCAGCTTATTACTGGCCACGTTGTGGAATTGAACAACGCTCTCATTATTGGTTTTATCGGCTTAACATTGGCAACATTGGGACTACTATCTTCAAGTTTACATTTAGCCAACCCAAAGAACGCATGGCGCGCTTTTAGTCGTTTTCGTACGTCTTGGCTGTCGCGCGAAGGCGTATTTTCGGTTGTCTACTACCCTGTTATTTTGGCATACGCTTATTTGTTCTACGCGGCCGGCGGCGAGATAAGTACGTTTACTAAAGCGATTGGCGTTCTTTCCTTATTGATCGCATTCGTAACGGTCGTTTGCACTGGCATGATTTACGCCAGCCTTAAGCCCATTCGCCAATGGCATAATCCACTAGTGACACCGTTGTATCTATTGTTCAGTTTGATGAGCGGCGCTTTGGCCTATATTGTATTAAGCCTCGTTTTAGGTGATAGCCTTTCGAAAACCTTGATACCCGCCTTTCTAATTTTGCTTGGGCTCACCTTTGTGGCGAAAATGTTGTATTTTAAATCAATTGGTAAACCAGATGGCTCTACGATTGGCAGCGCCACGGGTTTCAGCCAAGCCCAGGTTCGCTTACTTGACGCGGGGCATAATGCCGACACATTTTTGACTAAAGAGTTCGTCTTTGACGCGGGCGCGGTTAAGTTATTGCGCCTTCGATGGTTAATGATTGTTCTGGCTTTTGTTGCGCCGCCTGCACTAATTATTGTGGCATACACCTTAAATATTACGCCAGCGGCTTACCTCGCCATGGTTTCCTTGTACGTTGGCTTATTTGTCGAACGTTGGTTATTCTTCGCCGAAGCAAGGCATGTCGTGCGTTTGTATCATGGTGACCAACGGGCGTGAATTGATTTAGTTATCATTCATTTCTTGAAAGTGAATGCCTAATGCTACTTAGTTGACCATAATGTTATTCGTTGTCGAAAGTTGAATTTTCTGTAGCGTGCTATGAGATAATTTAGTCTTCATAAGCATTAGCCGCTGTTTGTAGCGGTTTTTAACTCAGAAGATTTGAAATTATGACAGCACTTATTTTAGACGGAAAAGCCGTTGCCAAAAAAACCGAAGCAGAGTTATCTATTCGAGTTGCTAAACTTAAAGAAGCGGCTAACGGCGCTACGCCAATTTTAGCTACCATTTTGGTTGGCGCAGACCCTGCATCAGCAACCTATGTGAAGATGAAAGGTAATGCCTGTGCTCGCATTGGCATGGAATCGATTCGCGTAGAAATGAGTGTTGAAACAAGCACTGAAGAATTACTCGCTAAAATCGCTGAGCTTAACGATAACCCCGATGTGCACGGTATATTGTTGCAACACCCAGTACCAAGCCAAATTGATGAGCGCGCGTGCTTTGATGCAATTGAGTTGAGTAAAGATGTCGACGGCGTAACGTGTTTAGGCTTTGGCCGAATGGCCATGCAAGAAGATGCTTACGGCAGCGCGACCCCGCAAGGCATTATGCGTTTACTCGAAGCTTACGACATTGAACTACAAGGCAAGCACGCAGTTGTGGTTGGTCGTAGCCCAATTTTGGGTAAGCCTATGGCCTTAATGCTGTTGAATGCCAATGCAACGGTAACTATTTGTCATTCGCGCACTCAGAATCTACAAGAATTCGTCGCTCAAGCCGATATCGTTGTCGGCGCTGTTGGTGTGCCTGAATTAATCAAAGCCGACTGGATCAAAGAAGGCGCTGTGGTGATTGACGCCGGTTACCATCCAGGTGGTGTTGGTGATATTGAGCTTGCGCCGCTAGCTGAAAAAGCCAGTGCTATAACGCCCGTTCCCGGTGGTGTTGGGCCGATGACCATCAATACGTTGATCTATCAAAGTGTGGCGGCGGCCGAGAAAAGATTACTTGTTTAAATTATAATTTGAACGATTAAAGCCCGTGCTATTTTGATGCCAGTTAGAATATCAGTAATATTCTGGTCTCATTGAATCTTGCGGCGGCCCAATATGTATACACCTCAAAAATTTTCTGAAACCGACACTCAAGTGATGATTGAGTTTATGCAGTGCAATGCATTTGCGACGCTAATTTCTTATAGTGATCAAGGTTTAAGTGCTGAGCATATTCCGTTTATTGTTGACACCCAAGCCGGCTGCAAGGCGGTCTTGCGCGCGCACATCGCCAAAGCCAATCCGCTCTGGAAGAGAATAGAAAGTGGCGCGCCTGTATTGGTCGCTTTTCAAGGCAGCAACTCTTATATCAGCCCTAATTGGTACCCATCAAAGATCACTGACAGTAAAGTTGTGCCTACCTGGAATTATACGGCGGTTCACGCGAAGGGAAAGATCGAGTTTATTCATGATGCACCATGGCTGTTGTCGCTATTAAATGACTTAACCAACCAGCATGAAAAAACGCAGAACAAACCCTGGACGGTGAGTGATGCACCGACTAAATTCGTTGAAAAGCAATTAGCCTCAATCGTCGGACTTGAAATTATAGTCGAAAACTTAGAGGGTAAATTTAAGCTCAGCCAAAACCAATCTCCAGGGAACCGTCAAGGTGTTAAAAGGGGTTTAGACGGTCAGAATCATGATATGGCAGGTTTAATTGATGACTAGTGTCAACCGTGGCTTTTGTCTACCTCTGCGCTATAAGATCTCATTCGAGCCTCCATTAAGGTCTTGTTGTAGTAGGGTCGTTGCCTGGGCGTACTTCAAATAATAGTAGTGCTGGTTTAGGGTTATTGAGGCACTATTAGGCAGGTTTATAGTCGGTGTTTGTTTTTAAACTTCAATTCGATACACTACTAGGCCTCTAAACACTCTAAGTGTGTTGCTTCTATAATTCTAATTTTGGGATATATCTATAAATGAAAAAGGCCTTAATCACAGGTATTACTGGTCAAGACGGGTCTTATCTAGCCGAATTTTTATTAGCAAAAGGCTATGAAGTTCATGGAATTAAGCGGCGATCATCGTCTTTTAATACTCAGCGCATCGACCACTTATATGAAGATCCGCACACTCGAGCTCGCAAGCTGATCTTACATTATGGTGATCTAAGCGATACGTCTAACCTGACTCGAATTATTCAAGAGGTTCGCCCTGACGAAGTCTATAACCTTGCCGCACAAAGTCATGTCGCCGTCTCATTTGAAGTGCCGGAATACACGGCTGATGTGGATGCCCTCGGAACATTGAGATTGCTAGAGGCCATTCGTTTTCTGGGAATGGAAAAGACAACTAAGTTTTATCAAGCGGCTACTTCAGAGTTGTATGGCTTGGTGCAAGAAACACCGCAAAAAGAAACAACGCCGTTTCATCCTCGATCCCCTTATGCCGTGGCAAAGCTCTACGCTTATTGGATTACGGTTAATTATCGTGAATCATATGGCATGTTTGCCTGTAATGGTATTTTGTTCAATCATGAGTCGCCTCGACGTGGAGAGACCTTTGTGACTCGAAAAATAACACGTGCTTTGGCTAATATAGCCTATGGCCTAGAGCCAATGCTTTACCTTGGTAATATGGATGCCTTGAGAGATTGGGGGCATGCAAAAGATTATGTTCGTATGCAATGGATGATGCTTCAGCAGGAGCAAGCAGATGATTATGTTATTGCGACAGGAAATCAGATTTCAGTAAGAGATTTTGTCCGTATGGCGGCGGCAGAAATCGGCATAGAGCTTGAGTTTAAAGGGCAAGGTATTGATGAGGTCGGTATTGTTTCATCGGTGGATAGCAAACTTGCGCCAGCGCTAGGCGTTGGCGACGAAATTATTCGTGTGGATCAACGTTATTTCCGCCCGGCGGAAGTTGATACACTATTAGGTGACCCGACTAAAGCAAGAGAGCAAATGGGGTGGCAGCCTGAGATTACTGTTGAACAAATGTGTGTCGAGATGGTGGCCCACGATGTTGACGTTGCAAAGCGAGACTCCTTACTCAAAAAACATGGTTTTGATATTGCTAAAGCACATGAATGAGTTTGCCGTTAATGATTAAGAGAGTGTTTGTCGCGGGTCATCGCGGAATGGTTGGTTCAGCGCTGGTGCGATTGCTGGAAAGCGCTCCCGAAGTAGAGCTTGTTACGCGATCTCATTCTGAATTAGATTTAATTCGACAGACTGATGTAGAAGCGTTCTTTCGAGAGCAAGCAATTGACGAAGTTTACCTTGCAGCCGCTCACGTCGGTGGAATTCATGCAAACAGTCGCTATCCGGCTGACTTCATCTATGACAACTTGATGATTCAGGCTAATGTTATTCAGGCCGCTCATGGGAATGGAGTTACTAAGTTACTTTTATTGGGCTCATCTTGCATCTACCCGCGATTGGCTAATCAGCCGATGCAAGAGGCGTCACTCTTAAGCGGTGAGTTAGAATCAACTAACGAGCCATATGCGATTGCGAAAATAGCAGGCATAAAATTGTGTGAAAGCTATAATCGCCAATACAAGGTTGATTATCGGAGTGTAATGCCGACTAACTTGTATGGAGAGAACGATAACTTTCACCCAGAAAACAGTCACGTGATCCCTGCGATGCTGCGTCGTTTTCACGAGGCCAAGTTAGCAAATGCCAAGGCGGTAACTATTTGGGGCTCGGGGAGACCTATGCGCGAATTCTTGCATGTTGATGACATGGCCAGCGCATCGATTCATGTCATGAATCTGCCAGTGGCAGATTATCAAGCCGTGACCGAAGAGAGGCTATCGCATATCAATATCGGAACAGGATTAGATTGCACTATTGCCGAGCTTGCCCAAACGATGAAAGATATAGTTGGTTACAACGGAGCGTTGGAATTTGATTCCAGCAAACCTGATGGACCTCCGCGAAAGTTACTCGATATCTCTCGTCTTAGGGAACTAGGTTGGCGAGCAAAAATTGATTTGCAGAGTGGTCTTGATCGAACCTATAAATGGTTTTTACAGAATGAGAATGCTTTGAGAGGAGTCGTTCAGTGACACCCGTAATTCTATCTGGCGGGGTTGGGTCTAGGTTATGGCCGTTATCTCGTGGTATGTACCCAAAGCAATTTCTCTGTTTAGTTGATGACGAACTTAGCATGCTACAACAGACCGTTCAGCGTACTATTGGCATCGACGGGGTAGGCCCTAGTGTTATTGTTTGTAACGAAGAGCATCGTTTCATGGTTGGTGAGCAAGTTCAGCAACTTGGCATTGATAACGCGCTAATTTTGCTTGAGCCCGAAGGTAAAAACACGGCTCCTGCGATTGCTTTGGCGGCCTTTGCTATCGCCCAAAGAAACCCCGACGAAGTCATGTTGGTAATGCCTGCGGACCACGTTATTACTGACATAGTAAGATTTCATGAGTCTATCGATTGTGCGGCTCGTCTTGCTGGGGCTGGCAACTTGGTTACATTTGGCATTGTTCCTCAGGGCCCAGAGACTGGTTATGGCTATATTAAAGCGAGTCAGCCACTTAATGATGGAGGCTATGATGTGGCTGAGTTTAAAGAAAAGCCCGATTTGCTCACGGCTCAACAATACGTAGACAGCGGTGACTACTATTGGAATGGCGGCATATTTGTTTTCACGGCCTCCGCTTATCTAGAAGAATTGAAACATTTCGAACCAGAAATTTATGCCGCAGCTGAAAAAGCGATGGCGAACGCGGCACTGGATCTAGATTTCGTGCGCATTGATCAAGACTCATTTTCGGTTAGCCCGTCAATCTCTATCGACTACGCTGTCATGGAGAGAACCAATAAAGCTAAGGTGGTCCCACTTGATGCGGGCTGGAATGATGTTGGATCATGGTCTGCGTTATGGGAGGTTTCTGACAAAGACAGTAATGGCAATGTTATTAGCGGTGATGTAATTATCTCCGACACTCACAATTGTCATATCTACTCAGAAAGTAAGTTGGTGTCGGTCGTAGGTATGGAGAATTTAGTCGTTGTGGAAACTGACGATGCTGTCCTAGTGACAGATCGCGATAATGCCCAAAATGTTAAAACGATTGTCAATCAACTTGAATCACTTGAAAGAAGCCAATTAAATCATCATCGTAAGGTGTACCGGCCATGGGGGTGGTATGACTCGATTGATGTTGGTGACGGTTTCCAAGTAAAACGCATTCAAGTAAAGCCAGGTGCCAAGTTGTCTGTGCAAATGCATCATCATCGTGCAGAACATTGGGTGGTAATAAAAGGCACTGCAGAAATATTAAACAACGGTGTCGTTAGTCTATTGGTTGAAAATCAGTCTACTTATATACCGATTGGCGCCACTCATGCACTTAAAAATCCCAGCGATACCGATCCCTTAGAAATAATTGAAGTCCAAACCGGTTCCTATCTAGGCGAGGATGATATTGTCAGGTTTGAAGATCTCTATGGTCGAAAGTGAGTCTTGCGTCTTGTATTGTAGGCCAGGCATGAACTCTTGAGTGTTGTTGCATTTTATCAATCAAGTAATTGCCATTATGCAAAGGGGTAGCAGTAGGGTGGCTTGCTTGTACTCTCTAGTACTTAGAAGTCTTGAGCCTAGTTCCGTTAGATAAGCCTCGCCCGATAATCAGCTCGCTAGATGTCGCATGGCATAGGCTCGACGTTAGCGCTAACTTAGGTGCGCCGAATCACGAAACGATAATAACCTTATTAAGATGCTGAAAAGAGCTTCGGGCGCCGCCTAAAACCCCGATTAGAAATTAGTTTTCGAAAGGTGTTGACGGGCAGGCTCAAACGGGTAGAATGCGCCTTCCTCGAGACAGCGGATACGCTTTTAAAGCGTTGAAATTGGCTTCGAAAACGGCTTTAAAACTTGCTAATAAATAAGTTTCAAAAAGGTGTTGACGAGCTGGCTAGAATGAGTAGAATGCACCTCCCTT
>JALZVW010000017.1 GCA_023301745.1 Arenicella sp.
ACATATTTTAAAATATGTTCGAATAAACCTTATATTTTTTTTGATGTTCGATTGTGAGCGTTTTATTGTTCTTTTGAGCTTAAGTTAAACTATAACCAGATATTACTTGAGAGAATGCTGCCTATTAGTTATCAGGAATAAACTGATAATAATTATGATTAGTTCTAAATTAATATGAAATATTTAGACATTTTTTCTACCTCGATATCGGTAGCATGCATTTATTAACTTAACTACGAGGTGTTTATTATGGAAATTATGATTGTTGTTACATTGCTTTTGCTTGGTCTTGTTGCTTATATCGAAGTTGTTAAATAAGGAGTAATCAAGCAGTTTGTTTATAGGTAAATGATGTTTAAACCTCGCTGGCTTTTAGCGAGGTAGTTTGTTCAAAAGGCTTTATGCCGATTATGCAAATTGCCATTCTCACTGTTCGTCAAGCAATTTTTCCGCGGCTGCTAATACTGAATCAACCGCCGGGTGCTTGATTTTTCGCTCAGGTGAAATGCCATAGTAACGATCGGAAACCGATTCAATTCGACCAATAATGGCCACATCAAACTGAGCGAGAACATCTCGTTCAACGGCCGAGGAAACGCAGAATACGCCCCTGCCAGTTTGTCCGAAAAATTTGAGTAATGCGCTATCATCAAATTCGGCGACAATTTTAGGAGCAATTTTTGATTGAACAAACCATGAAATCAAATTTTGATATTGTGCAGAGCCTCTGCCGGGCATTAAAAATGGAGCCTGGTGTAAGGAACGAGGGAAGTCCAGCTGGTACTTTTCGCAATCTTCTTTGCTAGAGAAAAAAGTGACCCCTGATTGGCCGAGGTAGTGGCTAATTGCTCTAACGCTTACGCCTGTCGGTAGTGGCTGATCGGAAATAATTAGATCGAGCTTATTAATCGATAAATCAGCGAGTAGGCTTGATAAATCCGCTTCATGACACTCAAGAATGAAACGGCTGTCTAGATCGAAACAGTCGTTAAGCATTTCAAATACCATTACTTTGGGTATGGCATCCACAATACCTACATTAAAATTAGCGACCTTTCCCACGTCATGAGAGGCTAGTGTTCTCGAGAGCTCGTTTCCTAAATTAAAAATATCGTCGGCGTAACGCAACGCGGTTTGTCCTAGGCTGTTGGGTTCGAGTCGCTTGCCGTGGCGCTCGAATAGTGGCGCGCCAATATACTCCTCAAAGGTCGCCAACTGTCCACTGACTGTCTGAGGCGTAACGTGCATGGCTTGTGCGGCTCTGGTAACTGAGCCTTCTTTAGCAACCGCATAGAAGTACTGAAGGTGATTGAAATTTAATTGTTTCATAAAAGCCTTTGCGTCGCGCATCTGATGTTCGGATAAATCTGATCATAATTAAATTTAGATCGAATATAAAGAATAATTATTGCCCTCATACTTAATGCTCACCGATTATGAGACTTTAATGAACATTCAAAAAATTATTCACCATGAGTCATTCAGCGGCGGCTTGCTGGTCTTTACGGCGGCCCTCGCGATGATTCTCGCTAACTCGCCTGGCAGTAATGTCTATCAAAGCTTTTTAGCCTTGCCCGTTGCTGTGGTGTTGGGTAATTTTGAAATAGCGAAACCCTTACTTCTATGGGTTAACGATGGCTTGATGGCTCTATTCTTTTTGTTGATTGGCCTTGAAATCAAAAGGGAGGTGCTTGAAGGTAATTTGTCGTCGGCCAAGCAAATAGTCTTACCCGGTATAGCGGCTGTCGCTGGTATTGCTGTGCCGGCCGTGATTTATGTTTACTTCAATATTGGTGATGACGTTGGGATGAGGGGTTGGGCAATACCGTCGGCCACCGATATCGCGTTTGCTTTGGGTGTTTTTAGCTTGTTTGGTACTCGTTTGCCGCTTTCCTTGAAACTCTTCTTATTAAGCGTGGCAATCTTCGACGATATTGGCGCGATTGTCATCATTGCTTTGTTTTATTCGGCCGAGTTATCGACGGTTTCTTTGGTGATTGGCTTACTCGGCCTGGTAAGCCTATTTTTGCTGAATCGTTTTAAGGTAAATAGTTTATCTCCTTACGTTTTTATAGGAATCATCGTATGGGTCGCCGTTCTTAAATCAGGGGTTCATGCTACTTTGGCGGGTTTTGCTATCGCGTGGTTTATTCCTCTGAAGCTAGAAAATGAGCATGGCAAGGCAATGCTGCCCGATTTAGAGCATGCTTTGCATCCCTGGATCGCATTTTTGGTCTTGCCGTTGTTCGCCTTTGCAAATGCTGGTGTAGATCTCAGCGGTATAGGCCTTGAAGCGCTATTTAGCCCGATTACACTAGGGATAGCTTTGGGTCTCTTTGTTGGCAAGCAAATCGGTATTTTTGGGGTTTGTTGGGTGGCGATAAAGCTACGTCTAACTCAATTGCCCACCGATGCTACATGGCCACAATTTTATGGCGTGTCATTACTCTGTGGTATTGGTTTCACAATGAGTTTGTTCATTGGAACACTGGCTTTCGAAGATCAAGAACTTGGGTATCAAACAACGGTGAAACTTGGGGTCATCATCGGCTCGTTAGCGTCGGCAATCGTTGCGATTGGTGTTTTGACCATATCTCAAAATGCCATAAAAAAAACTGAAATTAAACAATGAGGTTAATCATGAAAAATCCTATCGTAGAGCTAGTCATTATTATATCGTTAACATTCACCGGTGTGGCGCTAGCCCAAAACCAAACAAATTTAGAGTCAAAGGTTGTGGCGTTAGACTCAAGTATCGAAACCACGGCGAGTAAGCAGTATTGTGCTGACAACCAGCAGACAATGGCGGCATGCCAATCTTTTATCAAAGGCTTTCTACAAGGGGCATTATTGACGGATACGGCGATCATTGAATCGATCGAAAGCGTTGAACCGACTTATGCCGAACGTGCATTTCGTACACGCCTTGGGAAACGCTCAAAGTCTCCAACCGCCTTGGCTGGCTTCTGTTTACCCGCGGGCCGTTCTATTCGGGAATTGGCTAGCGAGACCTTAGATCACGTAAAAGACTCCGAACTAAACTCGACAGAGCTGGCAAAGAACGTCTACAATTCCCTTAAAGTAGACTATCAATGTAAATAGTTGGCCTCATTGCTTGTCGGAAAAATCGAATAATAATTCAAATTTCTTCGAACAAGTTTTATTAAGTCAGGCTATATGCTAAGCACCAGTTTATTAATGCCTAGCCCATAACCGTTACTGAGTATTCAAATAGAGTATTAACCTCAATATAAATGAAACTATGAAAAATCTAATTAAATTAAATAATTTGGTATCAACCATGTGTTTGGCATTGCTTATTTCCGGCGCTGCAAATGCAGAACACCATGCAGAAAATGCAGGCCAAGAGTCTGACGTTTGCGTTGGCTATGCTGGTCAGACGCCGCGTGATATTGATTCAAAGACAGGCACCAATTCAGTTAAGTTCGACTTGGCGTCACCGGCATCAGAAATGAATTTATGTAATATTCATTTTCATGCGAATGCAGAACATAAAGCAAAAGATTTTGCTATCTATGCGGGTGATGGCAAAGATGGTTACGGTAGTGGCTATCAGTGTGGAATCTCAAAGTCTTTAACTAAGGCTGAAATGAAAGCGCCTGACGCTGAAATTTGTAAGGGTTTAGCGCCAGGCGACACTATTGAAGTTCATTGGGTTCACACGAGTTGTGATGTTGCCCCTGGCCCTGGTCTGGGCTCGTGCCTTTCGGATGCGTGCGCCAATCCTGATCTGAGAGTTGAGACGCAGGTGTTTACATTGGTAAATGATAGCAGCGCCTTGAATTTTAATGATTTGAGCTATGGTGGCAATCAAGAGAATGGCTTTCATCAGGCGAAGGCAATTCCTGCAACGACCGGTATACCAGTAGAGTTTATGGGGTCTACGACTGGCCCAAGTTACAACGAAAAGGCTTGTTCAGCGTTGCAAGTTACTTGGAGCGTTCGACCTCAGTGCGCAAAGCTCGATATCAATACCATTGGTAAGTGGTGCGAAAGTAACGTCTTTAAGGAAGACCATGCGCATGGTGTGCGTGCTCTAGTGACTGACCCGCGTTTGTTGTCTCCTATTGAATAGAGTTACTACGTCAAATCTCAATACGTTAAATCTCAAAGGGGCCCTGCATGTGCAGGGCCCTTTTGCGTTGATTCTAAAAATCGAATGCGCTTTATGCAGTCCACTCTATAGGTGGGGCCACACTGGCCCTGTGGTTAGAATAATGTGCGGTTCGAATAATTTGTGACTTTACGTTGTGCGCCGACCGCGTGCTCTATTGCGCTCATCTAATCCTTAATTGTTTGCATTGATACGTAGGTAGACGTGTTGGCAATATAGGGTAATCGTGATATCGACTCCGCTAATACTTTTCGATAACTGCTAATGTCTGATGTTCGTACTTTTAGTAAATAGTCAAAGGAGCCGGCGATAAGGTAGCATTGTTCAATTTCGGCTACGTTTTCTATTGCCGCATTAAAGGCATCTAAGGCTTCTTCTCGGGTATCCGATAGCCGCACTTCTGCGAAGGCTACATGCTCTCTCGATAACTTGCTGTGGTTAACTACCGCTTTGAAACCGAGAATATAGCCGTCTTCTTGTAGCCGTTTTAATCTTACTTGGCAGGGTGATTTTGAAATACCGATGCGCTTAGCGAGCTCAGTAACAGGAAGGCGCCCATTTTCAGATAAAATGTCAATAATCTGGCTGTCAAATGAGTCTAGTTGACTCGTTTTACTCTCGTTCATGGTCTATATAACTGTTTAATTGCTTAATAAAAATTATATATCCCGACTAAAGATTAATACAAGGAATATCGACTGTCACTAATAAGTTAGAATTTTGTCTAACAACGATTATGAGCGGTGACTGTGCGATGACTATATTAAGTGAGATACGCGACGAGATTCGTCGGCTTCATTTGGCCGATGAAGAGTCGGTTATATGGCAGCTGGTAAGCCGTGCTGATTTTGATGAGGCACGGCTTACCCAAGCATCACAAGTAGGGGCTGACTTGGTTGAGGCGGTGCGCAGTGATGATAAGCCAGGCTTGATGGAAGTGTTTCTAGCTGAGTATGGCTTATCTACCGATGAAGGCGTAGCGTTAATGTGTTTGGCCGAAGCGTTACTGCGTGTTCCCGATAGCGATACGATAGACGACTTAATCGAGGATAAGATAGCCCCTTCTAGGTGGGGCGAGCATTTAGGCAAATCATCGTCGTCATTAGTTAATGCGGCGACCTGGGGTTTGATGTTGACCGGTAAAGTATTGGATGAGTCGGCGAGTAATGCTATTTCTTCTACCTTGCGAGGCGCCATTAAACGACTTGGTGAGCCGGTGATTCGTGTCGCTGTAAAGCGAGCGATGAAAGAAATGGGCAATCAATTTGTGCTCGGAGAAACCATTGTGTCGGCGGTAGAGCGTGGCGCTAAACGTGTTGCTCAAGGTTATACCTATTCGTATGATATGTTGGGCGAGGCGGCGCTAACGATTAACGATGCAGATAGCTTTTTTAATAGCTATCAGCATGCGATTAGTGAACTGGCTAAAGCGGCAACTCACGATGATATTCGCGATAACCCTGGCATTTCAATTAAGCTGTCGGCCTTGCACCCACGCTATGAAAGCACTCAACGTGAACGTGTTTTAAGTGAGCTAGTGCCTAGAGTTTTAGAACTGGCGCTAGATGCTAAAGCGGCAAAGATGGGGTTGAATATAGATGCTGAAGAAGCTGATCGTCTTGACCTATCGCTGGATGTTATCGAGTCGGTGTTGCAAGACTCGCGACTTAAAAACTGGGGCGGTTTTGGAGTGGTAGTTCAAGCTTACGGTAAACGAGCTGCTGCGGTGATCGATTGGCTCTATGCGCTAGCACAGCATTATGACCGAAAAATTATGGTTCGACTGGTGAAGGGTGCGTACTGGGATTTTGAAATTAAACGGGCTCAAGTTGAAGGCTTAGTCAATTTTCCGGTATATACCAAAAAATCGGCAACCGATGTGTCGTACATGTGTTGCGCCAAGCAACTATTAGCCAAAACGGATAGAATTTACCCTCAGTTTGCTACCCATAACGCCCACTCGGTCGCGGTGGTTTATGGTCTAGCCGACAATCATAGTGACTATGAATTTCAATGCTTGCACGGCATGGGTGAGTCTCTTTATGAGCACGTCTCAAGAGCGACCGAATCACGTTGTCGTATTTATGCGCCGGTCGGCAAACATCGTGATTTATTGGCCTATTTAGTTCGACGTTTGCTTGAGAACGGCGCCAATTCATCGTTTGTAAACCAGATTGTAGATAAAGAGTTAAGCCCTGAAGAAATAGCCGCTGACCCGTTGGGCGCGTGGCGCGAAGAAGTGAAAGTTAATCGCTCGCCGATCGTAATGCCTATCGATTTATACCGGCCTGATCGTGCTAACTCGTTGGGGTGGGACTTGATGAACTTTGACGATGTTCAAGCGTTCAATGATGCAAGAGATAGTTTTAAGCAGACTCGATGGAGAGTATGCCCGCTACTCGCGCACACGCATATAGGCGAAGCGCCAATTGAAATTCTTAACCCCTATGACCCTCAAGATCATGTTGGGAGCGTTTCTCAGGCAAGTCTTGCTGATTTAGAGGGCGCTATTATTGCGGCTCAACCATGGTCATTTGTGTCGCCGGCTGAGCGAGCTAAGGTGTTAAATAAAGCCGCAGACCTATATCAGAAAAATCAAGGTGAGTTGTTTGCAGCACTAACACGTGAAGCCGGAAAATCGGCCCAAGACGCGATTTCAGAATTACGCGAGGCGATCGATTTTTTGAGATATTACGCGTCTCAAATTGATGCACTGGGAAGCCGCAAAGCACGTGGTATTTTTGCTTGTATATCACCCTGGAATTTCCCGTTGGCTATTTTCACGGGGCAAGTCGCCGCCGCGCTTGCCGCTGGCAATGGTGTGTTGGCAAAGCCCGCTGATTCGACTCCGATCGTGGCTTATTTAGCGATCACGCTACTGCATAAAGCCGGAGTGCCAAGGTCGGTATTGCAATTTCTTCCTGGCCGCGGTGAAACCATTGGCGCCGCGTTGTCGGCTGACTCTAGACTGCAGGGCATCTGTTTTACCGGTTCAAGCAAAACGGCTCTTGGTATTAATAAAGCGCAAGCACAACAGGCGTCACCCATTGCCCCCTTGATTGCTGAAACAGGAGGTTTGAATGCCATGATCGTTGATTCTACCGCCCTGCTTGAACGAGCGGTTACTGATGTTGTCGTCTCAGCGTTTCAGTCGGCTGGCCAGCGATGTTCTGCGTTACGCTTATTGTACCTTCAAGAAGATATTGCCGATGATTTTCTAACCATGCTGTATGGCGCAATGGACCAGTTAAAGGTCGGTGACCCATGGAATTTAGACACCGATGTCGGACCTTTGATTAGCCGTGACGCGTGCGAGAGCATTCAATGTTACATCGATGGCGCCGCTCAGCAGAACCGTTTATTGAAAAAAATTGAAGCGCCTCGTCAAGGTCATTTTATAGAGCCAACCGTTGTCAAAGTTGATGGTATCGCTGATATGTTGGAAGAAGTGTTTGGGCCGGTATTGCATGTTGCTAGGTTTCAGGCTCAAGAGATTGATCGAATCGTCTCTGACATTAACGCCAGTGGTTATGGACTGACCTTTGGCCTACACACTCGTATCGATGCCAGAGTTGAGAAGGTCACGACGGCTTTGCATGTCGGCAATATGTACGTTAACCGAAATCAGATTGGCGCGGTCGTTGGTACTCAGCCGTTTGGTGGCGAGAACCGTTCTGGTACTGGACCTAAAGCGGGTGGGCCTAATTACTTAAAGCGTTTTGTGTGTGGCGAGGTGGTTGAGAATTGCGATGTGATTGATGGTGTTGAGCTTAGTTTTGACCATGCTCAACAGGCGCTAAAGGAACTGAGCGGCGAGTTCGCGTTTGTCTCTAGCGAGTATTTACCTGGCCCCACCGGTGAATCGAATAAGCTTTCGACATTTTCGATAGGACGAGTTCTGTGTTTAGGCCCAACGGCTGAGTTGGCGACCGCTCAGGCTCTGTCGGCGCAACAATCGGGCTGCCAAACTTTGATCATTTGCCCTGCTGCGAGCGGGCCAAATTCGGTCGATGGTTTTCTTCCAAGATCGATGCTAAGCACGCTTGATGGCCTTGCGGCGGTTGTCTGCGCTAGTAGTGACCACGATCTAATGCGAATACGTCAATCGTTGGCGCAGCGTGAGGGGGCGTTGGTGCCGCTGATTGCCGAGAAGAACATAGCCGAGCGCTGTGTTCTTGAACGTCATGTTTGCATCGATACTACCGCGGCCGGTGGTAATGTCTCGCTACTAGCGAGCATGGAATAGTTCTTCAACATAAGCTACCTTGAACGTTGCCGGGCTTTTTCTAAGGTTCGCCTTAGCTTATTGATAGAGCTTCCGAGAACCGCAATTTCATCACGGCTATAGACATTAACTTTGGCTCCCTTAATATCACCCGTTGCGAGTTTTTCAGCGGCGTCGGTCATCGTCTTAATGGGTTTAATTATAAGCGCATGGAGCATGATATTAATGGCGATAAACAGCGCTAGAAATATCAATGCGGTTGAACCGATAAAACTCTTAAAGGTTTGCTTGGCTATTAGGCTTGGCAGGGTATAGGGCACTAAGACCATTTGTGTGCCGATTGTTTCGCCGAGCTTCCAGCCGAAGCCGTTTTTGTCGCCGTACTTGGCTACCATTGAAGCCGGCGCGCGGTCGGGTGTGCTATGGCACTCTAAACAGCTCGGATTGGTGATTTTAATCGGGTGAGCAATATATAAAGATTTCGTTTTTTTGGTGTAACGACTGCCGACAATTTTATCTAATGAAGGGTTCTCGATAAATTGGTTGATTATTTTTTCTTCCCATGGAGCGGCGTTGTCTCGAGTGTTTGTTGGGTTAAACACGGCTTCTTTGTAGCTGTACTCAGGGCGCTTTTTCTGAAAAATATTAGCCACCTGAGTCGCGGCATAAGCGGGCACGGTCTGAGGATGAAATACCCCATACTTGTCACCGCCACTTTCGGTTAGTGGCCGGATTTCATTCACCGTGTAGTTACGAAGAGCGACGGCGTGTTCAAGGAGTAGTTCGGCTTGATCAGTCACCTGTCGAAGAGCGTTGTCTTGGGTTAAATGATACGCATACCAGCTGCTAGCGGCCAGCCCAAACGCGAAAGTTACCAGCATTGTGAGGTTGATTTTGCTTACTAATTGCATGTCGATTCTCGAGGTTCACTTGGTTTGGTATATAGTCGTGCTGACCTTAAAGCGGTATGAGCGTGTTATCACAATAAATAACTCAATCACGAGAGAGTCGATTGAGTCGCTACTAGGTGTTGAATAGCCCTTAAAAGGTTTCGTCGGTATTGAAAAAGAGAATAAAAATGAACTTTGATTACGTGATTATTGGTGGAGGTTCGGCGGGTTGTACATTGGCAAACCGTTTAGGTGAAGACCCTTCTGTTCGCATATGTGTACTAGAAGCGGGTGGCAGCCATAAAAATCCATTAGTTTGGATCCCGGCTATGGTTATTGGCTTAATGCCGGGCCGGTTTAAGAATTGGGCTTTTGAAACCACGCCGCAAGCCAAGCTCAATAATCGGAAGACCTATCAACCTCGAGGTAAGGCCCTAGGAGGGTCATCTTCGATCAATGCTATGATTTATATTCGAGGTGTAAAGCAAGATTATGATTCGTGGAAAGATCAAGGCTGTGAGGGTTGGAGCTTTGACGACGTGTTACCCTATTTTAAAAAATCAGAGCATCGCGAGGCCGGTGCAAACGCACTACGGGGCCAAGGTGGCCCGCTTAATGTTGCGGCGGTCACTGACCCAAGCCCGATAAATGAGTGTTTTCTAAATGCGTTTGATGAGCTTGGTTTGCCACGCACCGATGATTTCAATGGCCCTTCTCAAGAAGGTGCTGGCTACTATGAAGTAACGCAAAAAAATGCTGAGCGTTGTTCGGCCGCACGTGCCTATTTAGAGCCGGCTATAGAGCGAGGCAATGTGACCGTGTTCACACACGCCCATGTACAAAAAATCATCATTACCAGCAACGGAGGGCGTAAGCGAGCTGACGGCGTTGAGGTTGTTATTAAGGGGCAATCTCATAAAATTAGCGCGACTAAAGAGGTTATCTTGGCGGCGGGTGCTTTTGGCTCACCGCAACAACTTTTGTTGTCGGGTGTGGGGCCTAACAGCAAGTTAGAACCGCACGGTATTAGGCAAGTGCATGATTTACCTGGCGTGGGTGAAAACCTTCAAGATCATTCCGACTACCTTCTCAGTTTTAGATCAAAATCACTTGATACGGTTGGCTTTTCAATCTTAGGCGGTTTGAAATTTATGTCAGAGACGGTACGTTACTTTGCTAAACGTCGTGGAACATTGGCAACCAACTATGCCGAATCCGGTGCGTTTTTAAAGGTCAACGATCAGGCCGTATCGCCTGATATTCAGCTACACTTTGTGCGTGCCTTGGTCGATGATCATGGCCGCAAGTTGCATTGGGGGCATGGCTATAGTGTCCATGTTTGTATTTTAAGGCCCAAGAGTCGCGGTTCGGTTGCCCTTAACAGCGCCAATTATAAAGACGACCCGGCTATCGATGTGGCGTTTTTACAAGATGAGCGTGATATGGAGTTGCTTTATCAGGGCAGTCGCTTAACACAGAAAATTTTACGTGCATCGAGCTTTGATTCAGTGCGCGCAGAGCCGATGTATGAGAGCGATGCCGATGATGAAGACCTCTTTAGAGAAGATATTCGCCAACGGTGTGACACGGTTTATCATCCGGTTGGTACCTGCAGAATGGGGCATGGAGATGATGCTGTGGTTGATACTCGATTGCGAGTGCACGGTATCGAGTCTTTGAGAGTGGTTGATGCGTCGATTATGCCGACGTTGATTAGCGGAAACACTAATGCTCCCACCATTATGATCGCTGAAAAAGCGGCCGATATGATTAAGCAAGATAATGCTTAAACTGAGTATAAGGCCTGACACTAGATCTTAGATGAGCAAGCCACCGGATGGCTTGCTCAGAGTGCCGTTTTGATTAGCCGAATATTCCTTTCAAGATGAAAAAGAAGATAATCGCGAAGCCGGCGCCCGCCGGTAATGTGACTACCCATGACATGAAAATATTACCGACGACCTTTAAGTTCAAGGCTCCAATTCCCCGTGCTAAGCCTACACCTAGCACGGCGCCTACCAATGTATGGGTGGTCGAAATCGGTAAGCCCCAAGTGGAGGCGAACACGACTGTTGTCGCGGCACCCAGCTCGGCCGCAAAGCCTCGGCTTGGCGTTAATTCAGTGATCTTTTTGCCAATTGTGGCCATTACTTTAAAACCATAAGTCGCGAGCCCGACAATAATGCCAACGCCGCCGAGCACTAAAATCCATGGTGGCAGTACTGATTTTTTCGCAACTTCTCCGCCAGACTCAATCACGCTGGCAATCGCTGCAAGTGGGCCAACCGCATTCGCCACATCGTTTGAACCATGAGCAAACGCCATTGCCGCGGCGGTAAATATCATTAAAATTGCAAATAAGTTTTCGACGCTGGCAAAGCGGTTATTATTAGGGTCTTTTGCTTCCTTTACACGAGAGAGCATGGTCCCGCCAAGAACGGCGATAATAACTCCAGCAGTAACCGCTAACGGCATAGCATTCAAAAACTTGCTTCCAAAGCCAAAGTCAAAATCCAGGCCCGTGTTCTTGAGGCCCTTGAGGATGGTAACCATAGAAATCATGAAACCAACGAAAAACATGTACATAGGTACATATTTTTTTGCGTTTTTAAACGGGTCACTGGTATCTAAAATTAATCGTTGAACACTCGCAAATAGAGCGTATGAAATGGTGCCGGCTAGCAAGGGTGATACTACCCAACTAGCGACAATAGTGCCGACTTTACCCCAATTGACCGCATCAACTGAAATGCCTACGGCGGCGAAGCCTACTAGCGCGCCGACAATGGAGTGAGTGGTTGAAACAGGCCAGCCTTTCATGCTTGCTATTAATAGCCAGCAACCAGCGGCTAAAAGGGCGGCCATCATCCCAAATACTAATAGCTGGGGTTCGTCATTGATTAGCTCGGGATCTAGAATGCCCTTGCGAATAGTCGAGGTGACTTCGCCGCCCGCTAAGTAGGCTCCCGCAAATTCGAAAACTATCGCGATTGCGATGGCTTGTTTTACCGTTAAGGCTCCTGAACCAACGGATGTGCCCATGGCGTTGGCAACGTCGTTTGCGCCAATGCCCCAAGCCATAAAAAAAGCAAAAATGCAGCCAAGAATGAGTAGTATTTGCCCGTGTTCAGCAATAATTTCCATAGCGTTTGATCACCTGAAATAGGATGTTGTTTTAAAATTAAATGTCTTTAGCTCTTAATTTACGAGCTCGATATTAAGTGAATTTTAGTCGTTCAGTGTGACTGTTGGATCTAGTCGGTTTACTAGCCATTAGCCTAGCTGGCGATTACCAGCTAGTAGCCTAGCGGGCGATTACCAGCTAGTAGCCTAGCGGGCGATTAAAAGTTGTAGTTTACCGCCAGCGCTTTGTGCCGCATCGGCCAATGCGCCAATCCACTCGATAACCTTATATAAGAAAATGACATTAACCGGCGGTAGTGTATTTTCGATTTTGAACAATGCTGCTCGAACATCGATTTGAAGCTCATCGTTTTGATGTTCTAAGCGGTTGAGTTCTTTAACAAGGTCTTCGACAACATTCAGCACTCGGCCCTTGAACCCCATTTCCAGAAGCTCATCCATTTCGTTGACGGCTTTGAGTGCTTGGGCTGAGGTTGCAACCGCCTCGTCTACAAAGTCCTTCATTAATTCTGAAATTTCAATCGGAATCTGCATTTGGCGACCAAGCATGATGCCGGCAATGTCTTTGGTGCAATTGGCGATTTCATCTTGCTGGGTGATCATCACCAGCAGATCGCCTCGATCAACCGGCATCATTAAACTGTTGGGTAAGTTGGCGCGCAGACTGGTTTTTGCATCGTCCGCGGCATGCTCGAGTTTGGCGATCGAGTTATAAACTGCTTCGGCTTCAACCCAATCATTTGCGAGCGCGGCATTAATGAATAGCGGCAGTTGCTCAGCACACTGATGTGCAAGGCCGATATGTTCTTGTATCGGGCGAATCGGAGATTGCCCAAATAAATTGCTAAACGGGTTTCCTGCCATGACCTATTCTCACCTTTGTGCCGTATGTTATTTTTCGACGCTCAGTATAACAGAGCTAATAGTTAAATAACGACTTCGACAACGCTCTAAACCCGAGCTAATTGTCTAGGTAGAAATCAACCGCGCCGGTTTCGATTGAATACTCAGCGCCAATTATTTTGATTTGCCCGCGGTCTACCATGCTTCGTAAAATTCGTGAGCGCATTTGCAAACCGTTGACTGATTGTTCGATATTGGCACGCATCGCCTGATGGACTAGGTCATCTTTATCTTTATATGAATTGCGTTTTACGATTGGGAGTACCGCCGGTGTGACCCGATCTACAATGGATGCAACATTGGGTGATAGATTGTCAGGGTCGCCCATCAACGCGTCGACCGTTGCATTGATAGCGCCACAATGGGAGTGCCCCAAAACCACTACTAACTGTGTGCCAAAATGCTGGCAGGCGAATTCGACGCTGCCGATTTGTGACGGCGCTACAATGTTGCCTGCGACACGAATGACGAATAGGTCGCCTAAACCGCGGTTAAAAACGAGTTCAGCGGGCACCCGCGAATCAGAGCAACCTAGAATTGCTGCAAATGGGTTTTGCCCATCAGTGATTTGTTGTCGGCGCGTGGTAATGGTTAACTCGGCGCCGTCTGCCGTGCCTTCTATGTATCGTTTATTGCCTTCAATTAGCTTCTGAAGGGCTTTGTCTGCATTCATCATTGTTTTTTATGTAATAACCTAGCTTCTTTATAGTAGCGAATCGCGCCGGGGTGCAAAGGAATAGAGATGCCCGCGTGCGAAAGTTCTTTCTTGCTTAAGCCGGCGAGTGAAGGGTGCAGCGATTTGAAGTCTCTAAAATTTTCTACAATTTCTTTTACAACATGGTAAATCGCTTTTGGCGACGTTGATTCCGAGGCTACAAAAGTGGCCCCGAGCCCGAATGACATTACGTCTTCGCCGCCCGAATACATGCCTTTTAACGTCTTCGCGGCTCGATAATACGGTTTGGCGCTAATGACAGCCGACACTTCTGGGCCGACAATCGGAATAAGGCGTATTTTGCAATCGGCGCTGATGCCGCGAAGGTTGTCATTGAGGCTGCTTGTTAATAAAGCGATAGCTTCGATTTGACCATCGCACAATTGGCTGACTTGTTTGACATCGCTCATAGGACGAACTTCTTTGAAGTTATCATTGCTCCAGCTTTTTGCTTCAAGCAAGTCGTCGATAATTCGGTGCTGAAGGGAGCGAGTATAGCCGAAGCTCACTCGGCGATCGGCTAGGTCGTCGAAGGTTTTGACTTCGCTTTCATCGCGCACAATTAGGGCTAGCGGGTCCGCTTCAAGTGCAAATACCGCACGAAGACTTTTGTTGGCACCCTGCTTTTCGAATGTGCTGGTACCATTATAGGCGTGAAATTGCCAATCCGATTGAGCGAAAACTAAATCGAAGTTACCTTCTCCAATTTCTTTTAGGTTATAAATCGAGCCACCGGTACTTTCTAATGAGCAACGAATTTTGTGTGCATTTTTATGCCGATTGAGCAGTCGGCAAATCACGCCGCCAATCGGAAAGTAGACGCCTTGCACACTGCCGGTACCCAGCAATAGGTGCGACATATCCTTGATCGACCCAGTGGCTACTGGCTGGTTAGGGTTATCTTGGCTGGCTTTTATTGCGGCCTCATTTTGGTTGTCAGGCAAGTCGCATGAGGCTAACAATGCGCAGAGCATGTATATAAAACAAATCTTGGCAGCTCTTAGCATGGTCACGGCATTTTAAGGTAGTAATCGAGAGAGGCTATACTATAAACAATCTCGGCAATGAACTCTAGGATAGACGTTACTGAGAGTGTTAGCGTATTATGATCGAATGACTATTTCTTCTAAAGAATTGGTGTCGACATTTACCGACATCATATTGGCAACCTACGGCCAACACAAAGACTTCAAACAAACAGCTTGCCCAACTTTATGTGCATCGGATGATATGGTGTTTGTGTTTGAGTCTACAGTCGCACCTGATAATGCAGCCGTGATTGTTACTTGCCAAGAAGTAGCTGATAAAATCAAAGAATCATCACAGGCATTCATTGTGGTGGTAGATGATGTGCGTTTGGCGCAAGCTAAAATCAAGCAACGTTTTGATGACTACAAGGCCCGTGACACCGAATGGGACGCACTGCACAAGAGTGCGGTGATACACAGTTCATCGATTCTTGGTGAAGGTTGTAGAGTTGGCCCGAATTCGGTAGTTGGTGCGCACTGTGTATTGGGTGATAATGTCATCGTTCGATCAGGAGCTATCATTGAGCACGGTGTCGTCATTGGTGCGGGGTCGATTATCAATTCAAATGCAAATATCGGCTATGGCAGTCAGCTTGGTCAGCGTGTTGTGGTTCAAGCTGGCGCGGTTATTGGCGCTGAAGGTTATGGTTTTGTTCCAGATAAAGATAATCATTATCATCGAGTGCCACATACCGGCCGAGTGGTGTTGGGTGATGATGTTCATGTTGGTGCGAACACGTGTATTGATCGTGGCACCTATGGCGAAACGGCCGTTGCCCGCGGTGTTAAAATAGACAACTTGGTGCACATTGGGCACAACGTTGAAATAGGTCAAGACACCATGCTCTTGGCGCAAACGGTTATTGCCGGATCAAGCAAAATCGGTAAACGGGTAATTGCGTCAGGGCAAACAGGTGTGCTGGATCATAAATCTGTCGCTGATGGCGCAATCTTGGTTCAGCGTTGTGGTGTGACTGAAGATATAGAGACGGCCGGCATGTGGGCAGGTTCCCCTGCCAAGCCGTTAAAGGAATTTGTACGTGGCCTCGGGCTCCAGAAAAAGGTGGCCAAGTTAGAGTTAAAGGTCAAAGCGCTGACTGATCAGCTTGCGAATTGAACTCAGACAAATGCGCGCTCTTGAGCATTTTTGTTGTAATACAGTCGGAGAAATCTTGTTCTGTAAATAATGATAGATAGCGTTAACAATCGCCTGACCGGCTCGACGGATTAAACTAAGCAATGAAATTATTATTTATCTGCACCCACAACCGTTGCCGCAGTATTTTGGCTGAAGCGATTACCAATCATGTTGCCGGAGATCAAATCACGGCCGCCAGCGCGGGTAGCTCACCGCAAGGTGAGGTTCACCCGTTGTCTCTAAAATATCTAGCTGAGCGGGGTATCTCGACCGTCGGTTTGCGCAGCCAATCATGGGGCGAGTTTGAGAACTTTCACCCCGACGCAGTGCTGACGCTATGTGATAGCGCCGCTAAAGAAACATGCCCTGTTTGGTTTGGCGAATCGGTGCAGGTTCATTGGGGCTTAGCCGACCCATCTAAGTCTGGCTTTGATGAAGTCGGCCAAGATGCGCTATTTAATAAGACTATCGAAATCCTAGAGCGACGGGTTAGGGCTTTGTTAGAGTCTGATCGATCATCATTCGATCGCCAGTCGTTAGAGCTTCGGCTTCGTCAGATAGCCGCTCAAATTCATTAGGTTATACTGCAGGCAATAACCGAACACTAACAAGAAATAGCACATAACAGCTTCAGAGATCTAAAGGTACCCCAATGAAAGCGAATAATATTCTCGAAACTATCGGCAATACGCCTCACATCCGCATTAATAAACTGTTTGGCGCGAATGCCAATGTTTGGATTAAATCTGAAAAGAGTAACCCTGGGGGCTCAATTAAAGACCGAATCGCCTTGGCGATGATTGAGGATGCTGAGAAATCTGGTGTATTAAAGCCAGGCGCCACTATTATTGAACCAACTTCTGGAAACACGGGCGTCGGCTTAGCCATGGTCGCCGCGATTAAGGGTTATAAGTTGATTTTGGTCATGCCCGAAAGCATGTCGATAGAGCGGCGTCGTTTGATGTTGGCCTATGGCGCATCGTTAGAGCTTACGCCTAAAGAGAAAGGAATGGGCGGCGCCATCGCTAGGGCCGAAGAGTTGATTACTCAAACCTCAGGCTCATGGATGCCTCAGCAATTCGAGAATGCGGCTAATATTCAAGTGCATGTTGATATCACGGCCAAAGAAATCATTGCTGATTTTCCAGAAGGGGTAGATGTGCTCATTACTGGGGTTGGAACTGGTGGGCATATTACCGGTTGTGCACAAGCGTTAAAAAAGGCTTGGCCAAATATGAAAGTGGTGGCCGTAGAGCCAGCCTTATCGCCTGTTATTAGTGGCGGTGACCCTGGGCCTCACCCTATTCAAGGCATTGGTGCTGGTTTTATTCCAGTGAATTTGCATAAAGATTTGTTGGATGACGTTATTGGCGTTGATGCTGACGATGCCCGTGAAATGGGCCGGCGTTCAGCGGCCGAAGAGGGCATTTTGGTTGGTTTATCGTCCGGTGCTACTTTAGCCGCTATCGCTGAGTACTTGAGTGAAGCGGATAATAAAGGCGTCACGATATTAGGTTTTAATTACGATACTGGTGAGCGCTATTTGTCAGTTCCTGAATATTTGCCGCAAGAAAGCTAGGTTAGGTTAGCGTTGTCAAAACGTTCAATGTATTGGCAACGCTGGCAAAGGTTTTCAACCAGTTTCCGTTGTTTGAATCCTTTAATTATGTCTTGCGCCCTGCGTGAGCCGAGAATGTCGAGGATCGGCTTTTCTGTTACGTGGCCCAGGGGTATGGCGGCTTCCTTGTCCAGGCAACAGGGCACAACCGTACCATCAGCCAATATTCCGAAATGCGAAGACAAGCCATAACATGTGCCGTTAGTACCGAGTACCGGCAGGTCTAGACTGGGCCAGGTAAATTCAGTATCGAAATGCAGATAGAGCCGGTTCTTTATATTGATACTCTTTTTTTTGCGAACATCAATCTCGCTCGGAGCTTGGAAGCTAAACCGTTGACAGATTCGTTCGAGCATCTGAGTGTTAGGGGTTTGACTCCCTAGGGGGTCGTTTAAATTCCATAACCTGAAATTCAAGTACAACTCAGGTCTCTCAGCAAGGGCGCGCTCAGTAAAATTAAAGATTCGCTCTAGGTAGTTGCTTGGGTCTTTGTCTGGGAAATTGTCGAAGAAGCTGTGTAGCGAAAAGTTTATCTGGTGAAAACGTCGATGCAACATTAAGTCGTATTTCTCAGGCCTAAGAAGAACGCCATTTGTTACCAGGAAAATATTGGCGTTGTGCTGGTCGCAAATTTCAATCATTTGCTCTAATTGTGGGTGAACAAGCGGATCGCCCATCAAATGAAAACAAATCAATTCAGTCAGTGGTGCAACTTGTTTAACCACTTCTTCGAATAGGCCGATTTCCATCATTTTATTATCGCGAATCACCGCAGGGCAAAAACTGCACTGTAAATTGCAAATATTGCTGATTTCGATATGTACTTTGTGGAAGCGTTTCTTCACTTCAAATAGCCTAGTCTAAGTGCCTTTTTTAACAGTAAAAACAAAAGGCCGCACGCCGAGTCTCTGCAATTTGTTCTTTGCGGTTTTAGCTTTGCGTTTGTCAGCATAGGGGCCTAATCGAACGCGGTAAAGCGTTCCTTTTTCTTCTGAAGTTCGTGCTTGAGTAATCGATTTAAAGCCTTTTAACGCTAAGCGAGCACGTAATTTTTCGGCATCTGCATTAGATCGGAATGATGCGGCCTGAAGATAATAGTCATAATTGCTGTTGGTCTGCGCGGGAGATGCTCCCGGTAAATCATCGGGCATGATTTGCTCGATGTCGGGTAGCACGGTATAGAAGTCGAACTCTTTCTCAGTGCTTTTATTCTTAATCAGCGCTTCAATTGCTTTGTCTTCGGCATCTGTGACGGTTTCGGTGGGCTCAAATATTGCTTTTAGGCCAGCGCCAAATTGAGAGTCACCAGAGCGAGCACCATTTAGCAGGGCCCCGAGTACCACGCCGGACACTAAAATGACCAGCATTAGACCCCAAGGAATATTGCGATTTACTTTTGCCTTTTTAGATTTCTTTTTAGGCTTGGACTTAATTCGTCTTGCTTGGGTCATGAGGTTCTACATTGACTCAGGCGCGCCAACACCGATGATACTTAAACCGTTTTTTAGGGTCTGTCTGGTCGCGGCGCATAGCGCTAGCATAGCGTCCCGTTGTAGGGCGTCGGCATCAAGAATTTTAGTTGAGGCATAATAAGATTGAAGCGCGGTTGCCAAATCACGCAGGTAGTAAGTGATTTGGTGCGGTTCATAATTTGTCGCCGCTGTTTGCACTAACTCTGGAAATCGCTCAAGCAAACTTAGTAAACTGTTTTCCTGATCGCTGTTTAGTTGACTGAAATCGGCATTCGCAATCGAAGTGGTGTCAATTCCTCGCTCATCGGCGGTATCAAAAATACGGCAAATGCGGGCGTGTGCATATTGCACATAATACATTGGATTATCTTTGCTTTGAGATTTTGCTAGATCTAGGTCGAAATCCATATGTTGCTCAGATTTTCGCTGTGCGTAGAAAAAACGTGCAGCATCAGAGCCTACCTCGTCGCGCAGTTCTCTCAAGGTTACGAATTCACCGCTGCGAGTGGACATGCCTATTTTTTCACCGCCACGATAAAGTACAGCGAATTGAACCAGAATGACTTTGAGTTTTTCTTTGTCTAAGCCAAGCGATTCAAGTGATGCCTTTACACGTGGGATGTAGCCATGATGATCGGAGCCCCAAACATCTATAATTAAGTCGAAACCGCGCTCTAGTTTGTCGGCATGATAGGCGATGTCGGAGGCAAAATAAGTCGGTTGGCCATTATCTCGAACGACCACGCGATCTTTTTCATCGCCATAAGCCGTGGTCTTAAACCACCAAGCACCGCCTTTTTCATAGACATCGCCCGAGGCTTTTAACTTGTCGATCGCGTTGGTGATTTTACCATCGTCAAATAATGATCGCTCTGAAAACCAAGTGTCATAGTCAACACCAAACTCGCTTAGGTCTTGGCGTATATCATCTAGGATGGAGTCGAGTGCGCATTTAAAGAAAATATTGAAGCCTTGCGCACCTAAGTGTGATTTGGCAAATGTAATTCGCTTATCTAAGGCTTCCTCTAAAAAACGTTTTTCGAATTTCAAAGTGAAATCATCGGTCGACAAGTTAAG
>JALZVW010000018.1 GCA_023301745.1 Arenicella sp.
CAACGGCGCAAGATCATCTATTTGAAATACCGTCGGCATATGTTCAAGTATGAACATGCCGATTGAATGGATGTCGTTGGCGGTAGCGTAATTTGTTAGTAACGATTTATTATCGTGTGCAAAATTGAATAAAGCGCTAAACAATAAAAACTCCGGAGTCACCGATGTCTTCGCTTTTTCAGTGAATGCTCGCTCGCTGCCAATGAGTTGATACTGGCGCTCGCCACCACGTTTATTTACCATGACATTTGACGGGCTTATGTCAAAAACCTGTTTTTGTATTTTAGCGCGCAGTTGGTCAGAGTTCAGCCAGTCTTGGTATTCTTGAACAAGGTTCTCAAAGTGACGATAATCTTGATCTAATAATGCATCTAGCCAATCGCCGATTAATAACTTCCCTTTAGAGAAGGGTTGGTAAGGCAAACCATCGCTTATTGATCGTGATTGACGATTATCTGTATCGAAGGAACTGGTCTTTTCGACGCTATGAGCTGATCTAGCTCGTGATGTTGTCTTTTGCCACGGCGGCTTATTCTTCGAGTTCGGAAAATGAGTGAAGTCATTGTCATAAACTTTTCGCACGGACTGGGCGCTACGGCCGGCGATGGCGACAAATCGGCTGGCGCAGTCAACCAAGTTATGTTGTTCATCAACCAGTCGTTTATAGAGTAGGTATTCGTTAATATTTGAGTTATCGAGAGACCTTAAGTTATAAAAGTGGTTAAGGCCATTAACGCTGGCGGTTAGATAGTCTTCTGAGAAAAGCGCTTTATAATTATGTGCCTGAGAAAAATTTGCGTGAATATCGACAGCCGAGAAATTGCTTCTTAGTAGGGTATCTCTCAACTCCTTACGGTTAAACTCATCGGCGAATTCAGACCGCTTCTTGCTTCTATAAAGGTCTGAAAATTCAACCGCGTCGTCTGAGTTTATGCTTCGGGCGTCTAGCCACTTACTAATTCTGTCGCGATTAATCGCACTTATTACGAGGACTCCATGGTCGCTTAAGGCGTCCTGAAGCTTGTTTAATAGCGTGGTCAGTGATTCTATCTTAAGCGAGAGAGATTCGAGCTGCCCAATAACGATTAAGTCATAGTGATTGCTCGGGTAAGAAAGCGTTTCTATATCGGCGGATATGTGGCAAACATTATGCTTATTGGCACACCGATTGGTAGCAATATGCGCGAGGCCTGAGTCAATCTTCACTGACTCAATTTGGCCAACGTGGTCTGCAAGAAAGTGTGAGACGCCCCCAAAGTCTTCGGATAAATCCAGAACCTTATTCACCTGACCCAGGTCAAGACTCTCCAATATACGAAATTGACCGGGTGCTAAGGCCGAGTTTAACGGCTCGTTTGAGCACAGTGCGGCAATATCTAGCGAAAACAATGATTTATCGTCAACCTTAGCGAACACATCTAGTACCGCTGTTTTTAGATGCTTACAGACGATTGAGTCGCGAAAGGGTTCGGTTATATCTTGGTATATACCGTCTTTTAAGCCCATTTTCGGGTTTGACTCTAAGAGCATAAATTGCTGAGACATAAATTGCTTTTCTAATTCTTTTGTCGACAAGTTTGTGGCGTAACTTGCCATGGATTTTTTCCACTTAATTAATACCAGAATATATCATGGGTATGCGTCTAATAGGGTGTCCCCGCTAACTTATTGAAAATTCCAGTGTGTTTGATTTTCAGATAACGTTTACATCAAATAATAGGCATGAAGATATTGGTCAGCCGCCTCGACGCTATTATCTTCTTTATATTAGCTTTAGCAGCGGCCTTTAAATGCTGTTAACGGCGCAAAGCCGGTGATCAGTGGGGCCGTAAGTCAGTCTATTAAGGCACATACTGCAGCCGGATTAGCTTGGCTCAGTTTATGAAGTGGGCCAAGGCCGGGGTATGAGTGATATCGTCTTTAAGGTCCAAGTGGTAGTTGCTAATGGTTTGCTCGTTCAATTGCCTGATCGAGCCCCGGACCGGTCGGTTCAACCACTTAAATACTGGTTCCGAGGCTGCTTGGATCATTCATATCGATTTTTTGACTAAAAGTGTCATTGCCTTAAATTTCTACGAAATAGCCCGTAGAGTAAGCGATTTCGGTGCGTTAGCGCGGTTTAAGCTCGGTGTCAGGAATTGTCACCGAGCAAATTAATAGAGACACAATTGTAAATCGGCATTAAATGTCGATTTTATTAAAGGGCAAACGCTAATATTTTTTTATTTGGTTCATGCTCAAAAGCCAAGCTAGCTGGCAAATTCCTTTTTAAAGACCCCATATTACTAGGTCAAGATGCACGCGAGAGCCATAGTCTACTGGGTGTGACAATGATTGCGCTTATGGAAAGTCAGCGGTCACTGTTCGTGACAATGATTGGCTTATTGAAAGTTATCGCTCATCGTCGTGACAATGATTGTCATATTTGAAAATAAAATTAAGAGTGTTAGGGTAGTTGAGCTAAAAGAATTTGGCTGTTTACCAATGATGATGCTGCGAAAACGGCATTCGATACACTTTCATTGGCTTTTGTGACTCAGCAAGTGTTTTATGACCCTTGTAAACAAAAGTGAACTGCTTTGAAACGGCCGTAATATATTCGCTAAGTTCTTAATGAAACCGTAGATTTTATCTTATGTCATATATAAGAGTAAGGTTTATAAATATTTGACAGTGTTTAGCTGTTCTTTCGGGCATTATTAGCATGAAATACTGATCAAGTTGTTAAGTAACTCTTTCCAGCTTGAAAATTTAACATTTTGAATTGGGATCTATTGATGAAAATTACTCCTCGAGTTACTGAATTACTTTTCGATCTAAGTGAAATAGAGACAAACAATAACGGCGATTTCCTAAGCGGTGACGTCGATGAATTGCGTAACAACTTACTTCAACTTTATCGTGAGACAGAAAGTCACAGCAGCCGAGAGACTATAATCTCTATTATGACCGAGGCAGGCTACCCGTGGTTCGGCCATTTAGCGAACGCCAGTAGTCGCGTGGTAAGAGACATACCGCTTAAACCTGTGGCTAATGAAGGGCAGTTTATGTCAGACGATGATTTTCTAGATATGCTGCCAGCTAACGGACATTTTCACTAAGGCCTGATTAGGTGAGTCATAAGCCACCTAGATAGCGCCCGCCATAGCAAGAAGCTTAAGTGGGTTCAGTATTGATGCAGCAAATATTGATAAGTACTGATTTTTCTCTATCAGATCGTCCTTGAAAGAAATTGGATTTAGGTACTCAAATCCAGTTCAACTGATGTAGTAAGGTCTTATTAAGACTTTTTATTCGATACATTAAGTAATAGAGATACAATCAGTAATAAAAGGGGAGCGGTCGTTATAATTGAACTGAGCCATGATCAAAAACGAAATAATTAAAGAGCGAGCTACGTTTCATAGCCCGCTTAAAAGCTTCTCTTAAAGTGAATTAAAAGTTGATTGAAAGCGAGCTTTCAATTTCCAAATTATTCGAGTTTAGACTGCTATTGTTTGGTGAAATAAGCAGTTCACCATCTTTTCCACGTAAAACACCTTGCTCTCTTTGTTTGTTGGTTTGCATGGTGCCTTCGCGCAAATGGTTATTAACTTCTAATCGAAGCTCTCGGTGCAGTTGGCGAATTTGTATGTGGTCAGTTAATTTATTGGTATTGTGAACATGTTTGAAAACATTCAACGAACTAATTTTGATTACCAACCCGGTATGTTTGCGCATTGCTTGTGCGTATTTCGACAGCAATACCAATACTTTGGCTGGTAGTACTGAAGCGTTTACCTCATCGAGGCTTACTAGTTTACCCATTTTCAACTCCTAGTCTTAATCTTGGCATTAGGGTGCCGGTGCCTGTAAAACCCAATGCATTACAGTGCTGATTAACTTCATGATGTCGCTGTTGTTTATATAAATGCTATTCGGACCTACTTAGATTAAACATTCCAGCTGTCTTTCACTAACTTCATAGCATCTATTGTCATCTCGCGTAACGCTTAACAACATCATGGAAGAAGAATTTAACAGACAAAGGCCGAATCGGTAAGCCTTTTAGTAACAAAAGGTTAATTTTTGTTGAAATCTTTGTCTTATTTGCCCTTTTTTGGGATATATAGGTCTGTGATTGTTCCTTCGTAGACTTCTGCCGCCATTGCAACCGTCTCAGATAGTGTTGGGTGAGGGTGAATCGTCAGACCAATATCGCTTGCATCGGCGCCCATTTCAATCGCTAATGCTACCTCAGAAATCAAGTCGCCGGCGCTCGGGCCCACGATTCCACCGCCAAGCACTCGATGTGTCTTCGGGTCAAAAAGTAATTTCGTTTTGCCTTCGGTTCGATCATTGCCAATTGCTCGCCCAGACGCCGCCCATGGGAAGACACCTGTTTCGTATTCAATGCTTTGCGCTTTTGCCTCAGTCTCGGTTAAACCTACCCACGCTATTTCCGGGTCGGTATAGGCCACTGACGGTATCACGCTCGCCTCGAAGCCACTTTTCTCGCCGGCACACACTTCTGCGGCTACTTTTGCTTCGTGTGTTGCTTTATGAGCTAGCATTGGTTGACCCACTAGGTCGCCAATGGCGTGTATGTGTTCGACATTAGTGCGCATTTGCTTGTCGGTCGCGATGAACCCACGCTCGTCTACATTGACCCCCGCTTTATCAGCGTCAATAAGGTCACCATTTGGGCGACGACCTGTCGCGACTAGTACATAGTCAAATATTTGCGAGTCAGGCGCTGTGGCGCTATTAGCTGAGCCAAAGTTGACCTTGATACCGCTATCTTGTAGCTCGATACTTTCTACTTTGGTATTAGTCATGATTTCTTTGACTAAGCCTTTCATTCGCTTTTGCAGTGGAGCGACCAAATCTTTATCCGCTCCAGGAATGATTTGAGGCATGAATTCAACAATAGTAACCTCAGTGCCGAGTTCGCTGTAGACCGTCGCCATTTCGAGACCAATGATTCCACCACCGACGATGAGCATTGATTTAGGGATTTCTTTGAGCTCGAGTGCGCCGGTTGAGTCGATGACCCGAGGGTCATCTGTTTCAAACATTGGAAGTATTGTTACTCGCGATCCTGCCGCGATAATCGCTTTATCAAACGAGAGCGTTGATGTCTGGCCATTGTTCTCGATTGCCAGCGTATTCGCTGAGGTGAATTTCGCGTAGCCGTTAACAACCTTTACTTTACGTGCTTTAGCCATACCGGCTAAGCCGCCAGTGAGTTTGGCGATGACCGACTCTTTGAAACTTCGGAGCTTATTTAGGTCAATGGTCGGTTTGCCGAAGCTAATGCCATGTTTTTCTATTTCTCGGGCTTCTGAGATGACGGCGGCTGAGTGAAGTAGTGCTTTTGATGGTATGCACCCAACATTTAAACAGACACCCCCTAGGGTGTCGTATTTTTCGATCAAGGTGACATCAAGGCCCATATCAGCGGCCCTAAATGCGGCGGTGTAGCCGCCTGGGCCAGAACCGATCACCACGAGTGGCGCATGGCTATCGCTATCACCGCTAACCACCGCTGCAATGGGGGCAGGGGCGTGTTCTTTGCTGTCAATATTGGTGCTAGCGGGGCTTGGCTGGGATTCTTGTGGCGCCTGAGCGTCAACACTCACAATCAAGTCACCCTCATTGATGGTGTCGCCCAAGGTCACTTTAATATCAGTGACCACTCCGCTTGCGGGTGCCGGAATATCCATCGATGCTTTGTCGCTTTCCACGGTAATTAAAGAGTCTTCGACATTGATGCTGTCACCAATGCTGACCAGCACTTCAATTACTTCTACGTCGGTTGCGCCGCCTAAATCAGGTACTTTTATTTCAATCGAATTGCTCATAAACCCTCCTAAACAGTTAAAAGACGAACGTCTTCAAGTACGGCGGCGATATGGCGAGTAAACCGAGCCGCTTCAGCGCCATCAATGACTCGGTGATCATACGATAAGCTCAACGGTAATATCATGCCTGGTATGAATTCCGAACCATTCCACACTGGCTGCATTTTGCTTCTTGAGACACCTAAAATAGCAACTTCTGGAGCGTTTACGATTGGGGTGAAGCCGGTACCGCCGATGCCGCCAAGGCTGGAGATAGTCATGCAGGCACCACTCATGTCGTTCATTGTTAGTTTTTTATCTCGAGCCTTCGCAGCCAAATCACCCATTTCTTTAGCGATCTCGGCAACTGACTTTTTGTCGGCATCCTTTATCACTGGAACGACAAGACCATTGGGTGTTTCTACGGCGATTCCAATATTAAAATACTTCTTGTAGATTAAGTTTTCGCCACCGGGCTCTAGTGAGCTATTGAACTGAGGGTATAGCTGTAAACCGTTTACGACCGCCTTTACGATAAAAGCCAGTGGCGACAACTTGATATCGCGTTTCTGCTTCGCATACTGCGCATTAAGCTGTTTTCTGAACGACTCCAAATCACTGATATTGGACTCATCACTATGCGTGACATGAGGCACGTTAAGCCATGAGCGGTGAAGGTTTGCAGCCGTCAAACGTTTTATTTTATTGAGTGGCTGAACATCGACTTCGCCAAATTTAGTAAAGTCTTGAGCCGGAACCGGTGGAATGCCCGATCCACTAGCTTGCGCTTGCGCTGTTTGGCTTGGGCTATTCAGTGCGCTTTTAACAAAACCTTTGATGTCGTCGTGGGTTATGCGGCTTTTTCGGCCAGAGCCTGAAACACTACTGAGCTCGACACCGAGTTCACGCGCAAAGCGCCGGATCGATGGAGATGCGTGCGATTTGTCGCTCGCACTCGTTGGCGCTGGTGCGGGGCTGCTCGTTTTCTGAGGTGTTGCTTGCGGCGGCACGCTAGCCACAGTCGCTTGCGGCGCAGAGGGGGTTTCTACAGCGGCTTGAGGTGTGGCATTTACACTCTCATCATTGTTTGACGAAGACAAAACGGTGACCACTAAGGTGCCTTCATTAACGTCTTGATCGACACTGACGTCGATGCTTTGAATAACGCCGGCTGACGAGCTCGGGACATCCATTGATGCTTTATCGCTTTCGAGTGTCATGAGAGCGTCTTCAATATCGACCGTATCGCCAATCTTGACTAAAATTTCTATGACTTTGGCTGAATCGCCACCTATGTCGGGTATTCGAACGTCGACTATTGAGCTTGGCGCATCGTCACTAGTCGGCTCGTCAGTCGTGCTTACGGCCGGCTCAGGTGTCTCTGGCTGTATTTTTTGTGCCACAGAGTCATCATCAGTCGAACTACTTTGTTCAGTCGCTTGTGACTCAAGTTCGAGTATCAGAGTGCCCTCACTGATGTCTTGGTCAACGGAGACTGAAATCGCTTTCACGACACCATCATACGGGGACGGTACATCCATGCTGGCTTTGTCACTTTCTAAGGTGATCAATGGGTCTTCAGCAGAGACGGCGTCTCCTACATTTACAAGTATCTCGATGACTTTTGCGCTGTCTGCGCCGATGTCCGGAACGGCTACTTCTATAATAGAATTCGATGGCATGATTTGGCTCGGTTGAGGTTGGTTGTTACTCTCGGTAGTAGCGACAGCTACAGTTTGAGTTAATACAACTTCGTTAATGTCTGCGAGTTGCTCAGGGTTAATGTCTGCGAGTTGCTCAGGGTTAATGTCTGCGAGTTGCTCAGG
>JALZVW010000019.1 GCA_023301745.1 Arenicella sp.
ACACAATGACTAACCGAGCCTGAAAAATCAGTTTGAGCTCTGGTGTTATTCAACCACTGAAGAAGCAAGTGCTCTTCGACATCGTGCTCCGCATCAATGATAAAGAGAACTCGTTCGGAGTTAATGTGCTTCCAGGGGTTAGTTGTCATTATTTTTCTTAGGCTTCGCTATCCAAGGTTTTGGCTGACACTTTAGGTGCGCTCGTTTTACGTGCACGCCTACGAGGCACACGTTTAGATTCAACCACCTTAACCTTTTTCTTTATTGGTTTGGTCTTCTTCTGAGCACTGCCTTCAATGATTTCTTGCTTCTTAGCGGCCACTGGTTTGCGTTGTTGAACACCGCTATTAACCGCCGATGAAGCTGGTTTTGTGTTTTTAGCTACCGCGATTTTTTTTGGCCCAAGCCTTATATTGTCGACGACTACGGCCTTGGCCTTTTCGACTCGATTTAATGTCGATTTTTTTTGCTTTGCCGCCGCTTCTTTTTGCTTTAAGCTTTTCAAACGAGCCTCAGTTTTCTCTCGTTCTTGATCCGATATCTGAAACTGCATTTGGTCTAGTTCTTCGAGAAACATATCTCGCACATCGGCGACATGCTGATTCATTGTTACCGCTCGCCAATGCGATGTGTCGACGGCCGGCAAGACCGAAATCTTAACCGTCGCTGGCCTAAACACATATTGCCCACGGGGGGCGACATCGATCGCATTATGAATCACGATCGGCACCACGGGCACACCGGCTTGCATCGCTAAATGAAATGCACCTTTTTTAAACCGACCAAGGTTGGTAGATGTAGAGCGCGTCCCTTCGGGAGCCACGCAAACACTGCGCCCTTCTTTCTGCAACACATCAACAAGAGGCTTCATAGATTCGAGTGCCGAAGCGGCATTCTCGCGGTCAATTAGAACCGTTCCAGCAACCTGCATTAGTTTGCCTAATACAGGCACATCACCAATTTCTTTCTTACCAATACCCGCTAAATCACGCCGCAACAATGCGGGAATAATCACAACATCGGCTTGGCTTTGATGATTAAAAACGAATACGCAAGGACGATTAGCCCAGGCATTTTCTTCACCTTCGACATCGAGCTCAATGCCCGTCAACGCACAGGCTGTGTCGGCGAATAATGACGTAGAAAAATTACGCGTTTTATTCAACGAACCCGTCAATGCATAGATCGGCAAACCAGCAACAAATGAAGTCAGCATGCTGACCTGTGTCGCGGCGGTTTTAACATAGTCAAACACCGATGCTTTACCACGGCTTTTGAAATCTTGCACCGGCCATCCTCGGCCGCTGGCAACTCTACGCAAACGTTTATTCGGGTTTAGTGGCCGAGGGTGGCCGACAAACTCCAATAATTGAATATCTTCATCACTGTCTGAGTAGAAATAGCTCTGGTTAATATCTAAGTTATATTGTTCAGCTAATTGTTCAGCCGCATCAACCTTGCCCATACCATAGCAAGTCGGTTTAACCACCGAGCCGGTAAACTTACCAGCGACTACTTCTAGCTTAGAACACTTAACATTCTCAATGCCAAGATCACGAGCCGCCGGCATAACTTGGTAAGGCGTGGCCGCGGTAATCAACGCAACTGTGTGCCCCTTTCTAAGATGAGCTTCAATCAGCGCACGAGATTCAGGGTAAATAAGTTTGGCAATATGCTTAGAGTAAAGTTTTTCGGCGAACTCGAGATAATCTTCTTCAGAGATTCCACGAAGATATTGCGACGCGATGGTCATCATCGCCGAGAACCCCATGTTGCCCATGCCGAACTGGGTCATGGTTTTGGTCAGCTCGACTAGTTGCCGAGGGGAGACATCACCGCGCTTAATTTGTTCACGCAGGTAAGTTGTGGCCGAATACCCGTAGATCACGGTACCGTCAAAGTCAAAAAATGCGCCCACTTGAGGCCCGTTTGGAAGGGCATCAACCTCTTTTGTAACTCTACTGTATAAATCCATGCGGGCACTCGGAGTACTTACTGTTTTAGGGGTGTTAGGCTTACATTATTTAAACCATCTAAACTTTGACGACCGAAGATTTGACGACCTAAGCTTTTAACGGCGACTTACACCAAAGGTATTAATATGTTTTAACGACTGTGATCCAATACTACCGCAAAGCCCGTTATTTACAAGAAAGACCGAACCAAGGCTAAAATATTTGCCTCGTTGCGTGAACCAACGCCTAAATTATCAAGAAAATTAGATTCAAACCACATCAAGGCTGTCAGTCAATGAGCGTTTTGGAGTAAGATTATTAGATCGTGGCCTCGGGCCTTACCAGACTTGTAAAATTCTAATGCAACAGCTATCAGCCCAAGACGCACAATTTCTTTACATGGAAACCAATAAGAGCCTTTCTCAGGTTACTTCAGTGGCCATTTTTGACCCATCAACAGCGCCGCAAGGCACGGTTCGGTTTAAGCAAATTATAGAACACGTTCGTAGCCGTGTGCATACCTCGCCAATCTACAAACGACGTATTTACCACGTCCCCTTAGAGCTAGATTACCCCTATTGGATTGATGACGAACACTTCGACATCGAATATCACATTGGCCATGGCCGCCTACCTCACCCTGCCGATTGGCGTCAGCTTTGTATTCATTTAGCACGCTTTCATTCTCGACCGCTTGACATGCAAAGAGCTCCTTGGGAAATGTATGTAATTGAAGGTATTGATAACGTACCAGGGATTCCGAAAGGCTCATACGCTATCGCAACAAAAATTCACCACGCCGCGGCTGACGGTATGGCGATCGTCAATTTCTTTGGTGGTTTGATGGATATCGACCAAAAAGGCACGCCGGTAATGCCAGCAAAGCAGCGCGTAAATTCGGCGCGCAATGAAAAGCCAACCCCATTTCAAATGTCTGCTCGAGGTCTACTCAACGGCTTACGTTCGCCAGTGAAGGTAGCCGAGTCGTTAATGAAGTATGCGCCGAATATGGTACAAACGGCCAAGAACAGTTTTGTTGAAAAGCAACGAGAAGCCAAAGTAACGGTGCCTCTGACACGATTCAATCTTGAGACGTCGCCGCATCGTGTGTTTGACTCGACCGCCTTCTCGCTCGCCGACTTTAAACCAATAAGAGCCGCCGCTGAAGGCGCGACTATTAACGATATAGTGCTGGCCGTTTGCTCCGGTGCTCTGCGCAAGTACTTAGGCCACCACAAAGAACTACCAAGCGAAAGTTTACGATCTTTTGTGCCTGTGAATGTGCGAGCCCCAAAAGGCAGCCTTCAAGAAACCCAGCAACCGGGCAACAACATCAGCACCATGTCGCCATTATTGCACACCAACATTGCCGACCCGCTTGAACGCCTAATCGCGATACAAGCCGAGACAAAAGAACAGAAAGCGGCACGCAAAGGCATTTCAGCTCGCTTAATGACCGATGTTACTCGACACATTCCTGCCAGTACGCAATTACTGGCAGCGCGGTTGATGATGCGTTCAGAAATGGCCGGCCGAATGACCAACGTTTGTATCTCTAACGTGCCAGGACCACAGGTGCCGGTTTACATGAACGGTGCCAAGTTAGTGACTCAAATGGGCTTAGGCCCGCTGTCTGATCGCATGGGTTTATTTATTGCCGTTACTAGCCAAAATGGCCGCATCTCATTCAGCGCCACCTCTTGCAGACGAACCATGCCCGACGTTGATTTCTTTATGGAGTGTATGCGAGATAGTTTTAACGAGCTTCAGGTAGCTACCTCAGAATCTGTCGCTAAGCCGGTCACGAGCGCAAAACAGGTGAAGGGCAAAGCACCTAGCAAGAAAAAGACCAGCAAAAAAGCAGTGAAGAAAACCGTATCTAAGAAAAAGGTGAGTAAAAAAGCCAGCACTAAGAAGGCGGCCAAAACGGCGACCTCGTAAGAGACTAACGTTGAAATGGCTAAAGTTGTAATGACTAAAATTGAAATGACTAAGCCAACAAAAAATTAACAGAACCACAGCAAAGGTAATATCAATGAATAACCTAACTCAATGGCGCTCGATTGCCTTAGTCACCAGCATGCTTGTACTTCAAGCATGCGAACAACAAGAAAAAGCGCCGACTGACAAGGCTCCTGCCATTAACCAAGATACGCCTGTGTCGGGCACGCCAATCAATGCGAGCACGATCGACAACGCCGCTAAAGAGATTGACGAAGTTGGCTTTATGCGACACCTCAACATCATTGCATCCGATGAGTTTGAAGGCCGTGCGCCAGCGACAGCCGGTGGCGAGAAAACCGTGAGCTATCTAGAAACTGAGTTTGCTAAGCTTGGGCTCAAGCCGGCCTTTGGCGAGAGCTACCGGCAGGCGGTGCCTCTAATGGAGTTAAATATTAGCAATGAGCCTCCACTCCTTTTTAGTCACCAAGACGGGTCAAATGACTCTCTGGCCTATAAAGAGAATTCAGTGGCATTTACCTCACGCAGCGGTAAGTCGTCAGAAATCAAAGACTCAGAATTGGTTTTCGTAGGCTATGGCGTAGTCGCCCCTGAATACGATTGGAATGATTATGACGGCATCGATATGGCCGGGAAAACCGCCGTGATTTTGGTTAATGACCCTGGTTTTCGCTCACCTGCTGGCGAGTTATTCAAAGGCAACACCATGACCTACTATGGCCGTTGGACATACAAATATGAAGAGGCCGCCCGTCAAGGCGCCGCTGGTGCAATAATCGTTCACGAAGATAAAGCCGCTGGCTATCCATGGGAAGTTGTCAGTGGCAGCTGGTCAGGCCCGCAGTACACCCTCTTTGCCGCCGATGGCAATGTCGGGAACTTAAGCGTCGAGTCTTGGATCACCAAACCAGCAGCACAAGCCCTGTTTACTAAGAATGGCTTGGATTATTCTGAAATGGTTACCAAAGCTGGGCAGCAAGGCTTCAAGCCAGTGTCGATGACCAGTAAAGTCAGCAGCCGATTAGAAACCACCAGTCGTAAGTCCGACTCATACAATGTTGGTGCTTATATTGAAGGTAGTGTCAGGCCTGACGAAGCGTTCATTTACACCGCACATTGGGATCACTTGGGAGTTAAATCGGTTGCGGCAGGCGAAGACGCCATCTTCAACGGTGCACAAGACAACGCGACCGGTACTGCGGGCTTGCTTGAAATGGCTCAAGCGTTTAAAGCGCTACCAAACGCACCCGAACGCTCAGTAATGTTTCTAGTCGTCACCGCCGAAGAGTCTGGTTTACTCGGTTCAAAACAGTACGCAGAAGACCCTGCATTCCCAATGAATAAAACCGTCGCAGGTATCAATATTGACGCTATGTCGACCGCTGGAGCCACTGATGACATTGTAGTGGTTGGCTATGGTAACTCGCAGATGGATGATTACCTGAAAACGGTGTCAACCGAACAAGGCCGAGTATTAGTTCAAGAGCCATCACCAGAGAAAGGCTATTTCTATCGATCTGATCATTTCAATCTCGCTAAGAAAGGTGTGCCAATGTTGTATGCCGAATCAGGCATGACGGTTCGCGGCAAGCCTGAAGGTTATGGAGAAGCACAAGCCGAGCTTTACTTAGCTGAGCGATATCATAAAGCCGCTGATGAAGTACACCCAGAGTGGGACAACGGCGGCATTATGCAGGACCTATACGCGCATTTCAGAATAGGCATCGCGATCAGCAATAGCAATGACTGGCCTAAGTGGAGCACCGGCAGCGAATTCAAAGCGATTCGCGAAGCCAGCCAACAATAAGCCGCTATGCGACAAATCACGATAACGAGTTCTCAATGAAAACTGTACTTAAAGCCTTCGGTGGACTATTTTTCATCTCTATTCTAGTGGTCGGTGTAATTTACTTTATCTACCCAGGCCTGATGATCGGTGCCGTTCAATCTTTGTCAGCCAGTGGTGCTGGGCTGACAAAAAAATCAGTTGAGATTGACGGTTATACTGCCCACTATTATGAAGGTGGTGATTCATCAAAACCGACACTCGTGTTACTTCATGGTTTGAACGACGACAAAAACTCATTTGTAACGTCAATCAGAGAACTCACAGCAAGTTACCATATCGTACTTCCAGATCTTCAAGCGCATGGTGAGAACAAGAAAGAAGAAGGCCGCGATTACAGTATCGCCGGGCAAGCAAATTTCGTGAAGCAGTTAAGTGACGCCTTAGGCATTTCTCAATTGGTGATTGGCGGTAATTCAATGGGCGGCCATACAGCCACGTCGTTTGCCGCCCGCTACCCCATGAATACAAACGGTCTCATTGTACTCAACGCCACAGGCATACAACTGGAAAACGAATCTGTTTACGTTTATTTTCCCGAGAAAATTGATGTCCAGTTTTTAGAAAACTTCTTTGAAAGTGCCTTCGTAACGCCGCCGGCCTACCCCAAGCCAGTATTACAACACCTAGTGAACGAACTAAACCCAACCATTGAGTTTATGAACGGCCTAATCAAGCAAGTGGAAACCGGCACTGACTTCAGAATCAACGAGCAAGCCCAATCAATTAGCGCTCCGTCATTAGTGCTTTGGGGCAAGCATGACCCTATTGTGCCCATTGAATACGGTCAGTCATACACCAGCCATTTAGCTAACGCGCGTTTAGTTATATTAGAGAACGCTGGTCACTCGGCACAATTTGAAATTCCTGAGCGCATTCAAAGCGAACTCAAAATATTTATGAGTGGCTTGAATTAGATCTATTAATCTAATTCACTGGACCGTAATCACCTGCCTCTACCACTTATCGGTAAAGAGCCTCGCGCCTTATAAGCTAAAATAAATTGTTATGTACCCAAATATATTTAGACGTTACCTCTGTGCGTTGATAGACG
>JALZVW010000020.1 GCA_023301745.1 Arenicella sp.
ATTTGAATCGCGGCCGTTAATATCAATTCGAAGAATTGAACCCAATATAGTCGTGTTATCGCGGCCGTTCCCCGTTGGGTCATTACCCGTTCCCTCGTCGCTTGCCCCACCACCGTCACCTAGCGCGATATAGAGCATATCGTCATCGCCAAAGACTATGTCTCCAGCGTTATGATTGTTGCGAGGTTGGTCTATGGTAAGTACCGTACGCTGCCTGCTTGGAGTAGCATTACAAGAAGCATCACTGACACGGTATTCGACAATTACACTCACGTGGTCTCTATCATTTAAAGGGAAATCGGTTTGTGGGTGATCTGCTGGTCGCTCAGATTGGTAGGTATAAAACAGGCCGTTGGTTTGATACTGAGGGTGAAATGCTAAGCCTAACAAACCACGCTCACTTGCTTCACCAAATACGTTTGATTGTGCATCTAAGAACACGGTCTTCTCAAAGCTTGTGAGGTCTACCCGCACAACACGCCCAGCTTGTTCAACCACAAAAATACTGCCGTTGATACCCGGCGCGGTAACCGCTTTAAGCGGCTGATCAAAACCACTCGCGACCTCCACTAAGTTTACATCTAGATTGCCAATCAGAATATCCGCTACAGGATCATCAAGCGCTTCAGGGTGATCAATGGCCGCCAATGGTATTAGACTTGGTGGCGCGACGGTATCGACTATATCGCTATCTGTATTGAAGACGTCATTATTGTCGCCTTGCGTCCACCCAGGCTGGAAACCATCATTAATTTCGTCTAAGTTAGATACGCCGTCGCCATCTTCATCGGAACGTTCAAGTAGACGAAAAGCAAGAATTACTTGGTCAGAATTAAACGGGTTTGCTATTCGTTCATTCAGAGCATTTCCATAGGTGTTCCAAGGAGAGCTACCACCAGGATTTTGATGGCAGAGCTGACACTCTACAAGGTCAGAATTTGAATCTGGGTACCTATCACGCCATTCATCTAATATATTGGGTAACGCTGAAGCACTTGTATAAACAAAAAGGCCAATTACTACGGTATTAAGAAGCACACTGACTTTTTTCAAATTTTTCATACTTTAGACGTCTGTTCGCTAGCTAGAAAAATTGCTTAGGAAAATAGATTATCAAACATGCCATTAACTTCTTCCAATGGCTTCTGACCAGAAAAGTCAGTCGCTGTGCGCGGAAAAATAATCGAGCCTGAATCTGGGCTGACCCAATCACAGACTTTACTAAAAAAGGTATCGAACTCGGAGCGGCCTTCTATCTCTGGAGTACGATTTGGCGCTTCGTCGTATCTTGGTATTTCTTCTTGGGGAAAAATTTCACCATAGACGCCACCTCTTACGTTTTCGCCAATAACCATCATCATAGTTCCACTGCCGTGATCAGTACCACCGCGACCATTATCTCGAATCTGGCGGCCAAATTCGCCATAAATAGTAAACGCCACATTCTGGCGATTTAATCCATTTATACTTTCCCACAGAGCTGATAAGCCACCATGAGGTACATTTTGCTCTGCTACAGATGGGCCCCCAAAAATATCTTTTAATCCATTTTCAATACCACGATTCACCCTTGGATTGTTTGGGTCGGCTACCAGCGAAGGATCCACCAAACGCTGCCCAGCATGACTATCCCATCGCCCATACCCCATTGATAACACCCGAGGGTTTAAGGCGACGCCATTGCCATTAACGCCTGTCGATAAATCGTTAAGTGCAATCATGTCATAGGCACTCAATATTTGACGGCCAAATCGTGTAATGCTTAAAACCTCTCGTTCTATTGGATTATTATTTGGCCCTGGGTTAATACCGTTTGCACCTTCCATTAAAGATTCGATTAATTGCGGCACAGGCACTTGCGATAAGCGCTGTTGAATTTCACCACCGAATGCGCGTATGTTAAATTCGTGATCTAAGAATTTTTGATAAGTATTGCCGATATTTTCTTGCCTTAGTGCAGCATAGTAATTGCCCGCAGCACGGCCCATTTTCTCATCGTATTGTCCTCTAATAAACGGGTTGCCGTTGAGCTCGGATTCGACAAGCCCGAAATCTCGCGAGTCAGAAACGGTTAATAACTGACTATTATCAATCGCATTAGGGTTGTAGCCATTAACGCCCGGCTGGCCTACTGGCCCAAATGTAAAAGGGGATGAGGTATCTTCTAAGGCAATAGCTCTGCCGCCAGCGGCACGCGCTAAGCGTCCGCCCCAGCCGGATCGACCTCCATCGTCCAAATCTATACTCAAGTCACCTTGATACGCCATCAACTGAGAAAGGTCATGTGCACGGTTGGTACTGCCAACCGCATTAAAGATCATCGCAACATTACCTTCTTGAAACATCTTAATCAGCCAACCGGCCTCTTTCCATATACCGAAGGTAACTCCGCCGTTTAGGTTGCTCGCATCCACTACGTTGTTAGACCACCCACTGCCACCCACGGTGATTGGAAAAAAATCTTCTTCCCAGCGACTTTGTTGTGTTCGTTGCAGCCCAGCAATGCCATCAGCGTCTAGATTGTGCGAGCGTTCGCGATTTGCCCAATATTTCGCGCCAAAGCTTCCCGGAGTTGAATCAAACGCCGGCACAACTAGATGCCTAAAATCTGGGGCGCCATTCAAAAATAAATCAATTAAAACACGATTATTTAAAGGTTCAGCCATACCCCAGGCATTTTGTTTGAATACAGGCAAACTTCCAGCGCCGTACAACAATGCCGAGGCAAGTGAGCCTTCGATAAAGCGGCGTCTACTTAGATTGTATTTACTCATTATTGGCCTTCCGCAAAAATAAAAGGTGTGTTGAAAACAAAACCCAGCGCCGCGTTGATTCGCGCGAGGGTATTCAGGCGCAGGCTTTGCTGTAGCGCTTGTATTTCATTTTCCGGTGTTTCACCAATAGGTGTCCCACCTTCAATCTCCAAGCGAACATCGCCAAGCAAGTTCAATATTGATTGAATCTCAGCATCGCTAGCAATTTCTTGTTCGGTGTAGGCTTTGTTAGTAACATCGAGTTCAAATTGCTCAAATTCGCTACCATTGTTGTTATCACGGCAAAATCTATTCCAACGGGGTGTCGTTAATATTTCGAGTATGGTTGATCCTGCTGGAGTCTCGTTAAACCTAGGGTCACGCCGATGATCCTCTATGACACACATCACTAGATTGAAATCTAAGGCCAATGCGCCATGATCTTCAATAATATCGTCATTATTACCAGTACCAAGCGGCTCCATTCGGGCGGTCCCTAAAAGCGCGTAAAGGTGAGCTCGTTCCAGCTCATTGTAATTATCGAGATGGCCAACCGCATGAAGCCATAACCACTCAGCCACTTCAGCAACATAGAAATTGCCATCATCTCGTCTGGGCAATACTGACGCCCAGTCTTTTTCCCAAGCACTACCTGCCGAACCGTCACAATCCTCGCAGCTTGCCGCCTCGCGCATCAGCTGCTCAGAAGCGGTTTGACGTCTAAAGTGATTTTCAAACACTAGCGCCGAATCAGATGCGGCATTACCCGTTTGATGGCCGAATACATTATTTAACGGGCTGAAAAACTCGCCGGCCGCATCTTCTTCAATCACATCAGCCACTGTACGACCAATACGGCTAGCGCCATCGAAAGAGTTACCGCCGATATAAGCCTCAATATTTTCAATATTGTTTTTATTAGCCAAATACAAAGAACGCTGATGAGAGTTAAAAAACTTGCGCTGATTGGGACTGTGCAATAGATCTGAAATTGCGTATGCATGAATAAAATCTAAAAGATTTCTATTTACGCCCAGCGATGCCCATGACCTACGTAGTTGATTACGCTGTGAGTCACCCAGATTATCGTCCGCTAATACCGAAATAATCATCACCGGCAGATTATTCAAACTTTCAGGTTGTTGCATTGAAATTGGCATCAAATTATTGATCTTTGCCGCCGCATTGGCTCCGCTAATGGACTGCGAAAAAATATTAACTGGCTCAAGGTGATGACGCTCTGTACCAAAGTTGACAACAATATCATCGTCCACACTATTGTCATCTAGTAGACGCATGTCTGTAAGCATTTGTCCCGTTTGAGGAATTGTTTCCTGTTCGTGCATCTCAGGGTCATCGACACCAAAAATACCGTAGAAGAGCTGATGGAGTTCGCGTGCAAAATCATCGTTACACAAGCACTCCCCCGATTCCTCATCCCATTCATTGAACTGATGACCATATTGAACAGCAACAGCCGCTGATTTGGCCGCTTCACCGATTACCTGGTGGTAAGGCAACCCATCTTCATGTGCCTGCATTATCACATCAAAATAGCGTGCTACCTGAGCATCTGAGACACCAACGTCTCGGTTCACGGCTAGATGAAAATTTGTTTCCCAAAAACCAATACGTTGGCGGAACGGGTTAAGCCCCCTGACTGTGACCATGCGATCAAAAGCTTGATTAAACTGACCGACATTAAAACCAAACCTATCTCGGCTAATTGTCGGAATAGGTATATCTGAACTTGTATCAACTAAAAAATTCACCCAGTTGGTGAAAAGAGCTAAGTCTGCATTTTGAGCCGTAGCTTGATATAGATCAGAAGCGGCTACTGGGGAAAGCTTAGAATTTTGCTTTTCAAAAGTAAGCATTTCTTCAATAGCGTCAACCGCATCCATATCAGCCCATTCTTGAATCTGAGCATCCAGAGCGTGCCCGCCAAAGGCAAATATTTTCAAAACCTTACGGACTGCGCGCTGATTCCATTCGCCACGCGTTAAACGATTTAGGTTGACGAAGCGCTGATTAGTTGAGGTAAGTTCAAGTCGGTCTATAGTGATGGTTAGATTTGGCGAGTTAACTTTAATAACTATAAAGTTAGTATCACGTTGATCTGAGGTAGAAAACTGGTAGCAATTATCTTTGCCGTCAATTGCTTTTAGTGTGGTTTCATTGAAAATCACGCTGATGTCATTAGCGCCGATATTGGCTCCACTAGATAAGTCGAAACAAAACTCTACCTCACTTGATTGAAGGCCGAATTCTACAAAAAATTGATTATCAGACCTTACTTGAAAACTACCATCTATAAGCTCATTAAGGTCTATTGTAACCCCCTCACCATCTGGGGTTTCAATAGGCGGAACAATAGCGGGCTCTTCATCACTGAGTAGTAAAATACTAATAATAGCTGATACCGCAGCTGAGCGCTCTTGGCTAAGCTGCGCATAAGTAACAGAAGACGGTATCAAAAGTAAAGTTAGGCATGCCCAGATAAGTGCCGCCTTTGAGTAGTTGTTGCCCATAGAATTGAACCTGATCGATTGTATGTCTAGCTCTCAGCTGGCTTTTTCAAATATCTATATTAAGGGCGAATACCCAATTATTATAAATAGTAAGAATAATGACAGTATGAAAACCATTAAGTTCTTGCGCCATGTATAACTTAACCGTTAGTAAGTTTTTCAACTTAGTTCGCTAAGTAAAAAATCTGACTTCATTATCCGAAAACAACCTAAATTGCAGTTGTAAAAACCGAAATAATATTAGTAAGTACAGGCAGCTAGTTATTATAGCTTCAGAGAAATATATATATAGCCGTGCTTTTTAGCACAGGTATATGAGCTAACTAGTTGGCTCACCAAGGCGCCCAGCGCTAAAGTAACTATAAGGCAATGGTTATTTTAGTTTCAGCTCAAAAAAGTTAGGCGAAGATAGAGAAAAGAAATGGTGCCCGGGGCCGGACTTGAACATGCACGGTGTTTCCACCGACGGATTTTAAGAACCACAACTTACTTCATCAGAATAAGCGAACAACGCCGGGGTGCCGCCGGTATGCCAAAATAGCACTCGATCATTTTTATTAAATTTCTCGGCCCGAATCATGTCGACCAAACCACCCATTGCGCGCGCCGTATAAATAGGGTCTAGTAAAATGCCTTCTGTGCGCGCCAGCAAAGAAATTGCTTGTTTCTCCAACGCGCCAATCACTGCGTAACCATCACCGACATAATCAGAATTTAGCCGCACATCATTAATGAGTACACGTTGGTCTAGGCCGGCCATCTCAGCGGCCTCGTTGGCCAGGGATAAAATAACCTGCTCTAGCGAAACCCCATTGACGCCATCCTTATCAATGTTGATGCCCAGAATTTCGGCGGCCATATTAAACGCAAGTTTGCCTAGTAAAATGCCCGAGTGGGTGCCGCCTGAACTCGATGCAAACACAATGTGGGTCAATGGCTTTTCAAAAATTTTTAGCTGCTTTTGAAGTTCATTCATCGCCTCTAAAAATGCCAACGCGCCCAATGCATTAGAACCCCCATATGGCACCACATAAACGCGCTTGCCGGCGTTGGTAAGCTGCGCGACTATATTAGGAATATCTTCGCCTTTTCGATTGTCGCCAGCCCAGTGAATATGACTACCAAATATTTGATCAAGTAACAAATTACCATTAACCGTCTCGGGTTCGTCGCCACCCAATACAAGGTGGCATTCCAAGCCAAGGCTAGCGGCAGCCGCGGCCGTTTGACGGCAATGATTAGATTGCATCGCACCGGCGGTGATAATAGTATCGGCTCCTTGTCCAAGCGCATCACCAAGTATGTATTCAAGCTTTCGTGTTTTATTACCGCCTAAACCAAGCCCAGTATTGTCATCACGTTTAATAAATAAGGTTGGGCCGCCAAGCTCTTGGCTAAGCCGCTTTAGCTCGACCACTGGCGTCGGGAAAAAGCCCAAAGACACTTTTTTATAGTGGTTACTTTTCATAAAATAAGATGGTTGCGGCGACCTTCGCGGATCAAGCTTGCGGGCTGGCTTTAATCACTATAGTGCCACCGACATAGTCGTGTATGCATTTTTTGGGCTTACCAAAAATAAGCAACAGATTAACAAAGTTCAATAGAATACCCACTACCGGTATCTGAGGGATCAACCAATAAAAACCATACCTTTTCGCTAAAGTCATTACAGAGGCATGTTGATTATCGTGAGTCACAATCTTTATTCCGAGCGCTTTCTTGCCGAGTGTTTGGCCGTTTGAGATTAAAAAGTAACCGTGAATAAGTAAAAAAACAAGTATGCCAATGGCCGTCATGATGATGGTATATGAAATCGAAGGTTGCACCCCTGTGGTGATGCCATCAAAGCCTCCAGTAAAATACACTAATGGGCCGGTTATAGGTAAAACCATTAACGCATCAAGAAGAGCGGCCACTAAACGGCTGCCCCTAGTGGCTAAATTACCATCATCGATTGACGGTGGCCCTAGATCTGATTTGGGCGGCGTATAAACATTATCATCCATAGTATTATGATCCATAGTTTGTCTCATTTATTATGTTGCGCTTTTTACAGGCACATTAAGGTTTGGGCTACCATCAACAATGCCGGTAGCCGAAAATAAAAAACTCATTATCCAAATCACCGTCGTTGATTTAAAGGCTCAGTCAGTATCAACGCCCTGAACACACATCATAAATGTAGGCCGAGAGTATCAATGGAACAAAGAACACGATAACGACATCGGTGTAGAGCACATTGCTGCCATTATATAAACTACTAAGCAAGCTACCCCCATGCCCATAAAGCTGCCGCAACGATATCAAAAGTAATATTGGCACAAAATATTTTGTTCTTTTTATCATCATAAATGCTAAACCTAAGTTTAGCACCACAAATATTATATGCCTCAAGGGTGGGTATTCTGGCCGAAGCTCTGGGACAAAAAATTCATAGAGATGATGAAGCCCGGCAATCACGAAAAACAAAGCCGACGTGGCAAAAAAGTATTGACGAAAAGTGCCGTATTCCATTTTTAAACCTTATCGAGGTTCAGCAAGCTTATGAGACTAAAACGATTAACCATCATGTGCCTGGCTTCCATTTGGATATAGGCGAGTGCTTTTCATTTTTTCTGATCGTATCGGCATTCCATAATTTCGAAAAGCCAATGGCTCTCGGACAATGGCTATACGACTGTGTAACATTCACCCGTATCGCTTGAAGCAACTTGGCGTTCTCATCTGTGCTAAAAACATCTAAAGCCAAACTATCAAAACCCGCGTCTCCCTTTCTTAAAATTTCGACAGCGCCATTAACTCGCGCGATTGCGGTAACTGCAGGAATAACAAACATCAAGCCCACGTTCGGGTTTGACTCAAAGTTCTCATATGACTGGAAAAGCTTATTGCCGGTAACATCGGGGATCAGCAAGGTTCGTTCATCGAGTACTTTTACAAACCCTGGTTGCCCCCCTCGCGGCGACGCATCACATTCGCCTTGTTGATTACTTGACGACATCACCAAAAACGGAGAATGTTGAATAAACTCGATGACCCACGGCACCATAAACGATTTAACTTTTTGTTTAGACCCGGCTTGCGGTTCACCGAAAACATTTTGAGCGTCATTCATATTTAGCTACCAAGTAATATTTTCAAGGCGAGTAAGTCGCGAATACGCGCACCCCAAAAGGCGGAAATTTTGAGCTGGTTAATTTTATACTTTGGTATTTTCAATTTTTGACGTAATAAATGATATCAACTCCTGACTAAAACCGCTGATGGGAATAGACGAGTGCATACCCGATGTATAGATGAGAATTAAGAACTCTTGGGTAAGCCAATGCTTTTCAATGCTAGCCCATTCGAACTCAGATTTTCCAACGCTTGACTCAGATTCAATACCGCTTTGCGTGACCTTAAACGTTGCTTGCTTTAGGCCTACTTTTTCCCAGTGATTGGCGCTCTGAATAGGCTTTAAAAAATACAGATACATTGCTCCACAGAAATAGATAGCAAAAAATGTCAATGCCACACCAAAGAGGATGTTATTGGCACCCGTTTTATAACCCCAAAACAAGACAGCTAATAGCGCCAAAGGGCTTAGCAATAAGTCTGGAAGATGTTTTTTCAAGATATACGTTTTACCGCCTCTTATTATCGTGTCTCGGTCGTATAGAACTGTGATTTCAGTTTGCATATGAACTTAGTCAATGTGAATTTATGAACAACGACTCAGAATTTTCAAGGTCGCTGGAACTTAAAGTAATCGTTCTTGAGTTTTTTTACGACTTAGCCCCAACGTTCTTAGCGAGGGTTTCTGTCAATTTCTCTGCAACGTCACCAAGCCGCTTAGGAACTAAATGATATAGATGAGATGCTTGGTAAATCAATACAAACTTGTCGTTGTCTCACCACTTTAAAATGTGTGCCGACTCAATTAACGACTCCCCATTTTTCTGACAGCAGATGGTTCAAAAAGTCGCTGCGCTAACTCAGGAGACGTAAAACCATCATCGACATAAACCGTTTTAAGAAGATCTGTTCACTCTCGACCTGTAATCGGTGTGTGATCAATTGAATTAATTTCAAATTGCACGCCGCTACCTAGCCGAGTGCGCTCATTCTTATAAGCCTTTTTCTTTGAGCTTTGCATAGAAACCAATAAGTTTTAATTTTGAGTATTTATAACGGAAAAATTCACAGACAAAAACGGTAACTATTGATACGAGTATAAATGCCAACCAACTTTTTAAGTATAAACCCAGAATGATTCCCAGCCAAAACAACGTTTCGAACCCCAAGTATGATAGGAAGCTCCAAAACTCAGAAAATTTATATTCGGCAAAGCAGTTTGTACATCTAAAATCTTTATAAATATGAAATATTTTAGAAAGCGACGCCTGACCACAATTTTCGCAAGTTCTTCTCATAACTAGCTAGTGCTCCCCCGCAGTGAGTGGAACGAACGCAGCATACTTGTATGAGTCTTTGTCATTGACTCTCTAAAACACCTTGAACAAGCTTAGATCCGTTCAACACATACTTACGAATATCTAAATCTTCGATGTCATTTATATCTTCTGACTCCACTAGTATCAAACTAGCAATTTCAATTAATTCATCATTTAGGGGTTCTCTCCGAGCACCGTAAGAAATAATTATCTCTGTAAGAGAATCAGGAACATAATCTGTCATATGTTGCGGAGGACCCTGATTAAGATAGTCTGCACATCTCTGTGCTAAATCAGGCTTGTTTTTTCTAAATATATTTTTGAACATTAATGCCTCCCGCACTCATAACGCCAAGCTCCGAGTGGTCGTCCGAGCGAAGCGAATGGCAGTGTTTTACCTTGTCATATGTTTTTTCATGATAGTTCAAATCCTGCCGATATAACCAAAACATTAAGAGTAAAAGCCAGTGTAGACGATGATAGTGCCAACATTAGGTATAAAGCTAAATGGCCTCTAATTTTTAATACAAGATAAATGCCAGTTAAAAAAATAAGTATTGAAACAATTACCAACATAAACCAGTTGTGAGATAAAACTTCTGTCGCTAAAGATACTTTTACATCACCATTAAATATTTTTTCATCTGCCCCATCAGTAAATGCATATGAAAAATACGATAGAAAACCTACCCAGAACGAAGATAAAAATATTATTATTACTGATAACCACTTTGTGAGTTTAAATACAGCGTTCATTTAAGATACATATAGCCTTGCAAGGGGCGGCGCGCTTTATCGCCGTCCCGCGCAGTGAGTGAAACGAACGAAGCAAACTTTGCAAACTTGTTAGGCATTTTTTATACCCCGCTTTGGATACCATAGAATTGCTGTGCCTATAATTTGCAGTACCGCAGCTATTGTAAATGCTGCGATATTCCCATCAACACCCAGAATTTGAATCGGTTGTTCTAGATCAGATAGTGAGCCACCATAAGTACTTTGAAAAAGAGCTGAAGAGAAAAATCCCGCTAATATTATGCAGCCAATGACAGATGCATTTTTGCTCTTCTGGTCATTGGGTTTTACCCAAAGCGAGACAAGAACATATATGGCCATAAGTATCCCAACAGCCAAAAGCCAAACCATGTGAAATTTTGCATGAGGGGTCCAATCAGGATGGAAAACATGCGATACAGTGAAATCGACAAATGGCGGGACGAAACCATATTGAATAGCGGCGATTGAAAGAATTATTGTTGCAATCTTTTTCATGAGAATTCTAGATATGCCTAACGCCTTTCAAACGGGCGCGCTTTTTCTGCGCGTCCAAGCGAACGCAGTGAGCGACAGTTTTGGAACTTGTAGTCATTATTTTTTCGCACCATTTTATTCGCAATCGCTTCTATGCCGTTATACGAAGTTGTAAATTCATTTACAACTTCAAAACCATACTTACCATATAGTTTTTTTGCCGGATGGTTGCTTTTAGCAACGTTTAGAGACACATCACCATCAAGATTAGACAATAAGAATTCAAGCATGTTTTTGCCAATGCCCTTGCCACGCTCTTTTGAGTGAACATATATCGCTCTTATTTCAGAACCGTAACTGGCGCAGTAACCAACAACATTACCTTCCTCATAAATATATATATCGGATTCTTTTAGTTCAGAAAATCGCCGTTCATCTTCATTAAGAGGCACCAATTCATACTCATGCTCTTCGAAACGTAATTCGTCCAATTTTGAATTCGCATATATCTCGTAAATTGCAGGTAGGTCTGTATTTCGAAAGATTCTGATGCTCATGATATGCCTAACGCC
>JALZVW010000021.1 GCA_023301745.1 Arenicella sp.
TTCGCCGCTTTCGCCGCTTTCGCTGCCGGACGATGGCTTGCTAGGTGGCGCTGGCGGGGTTGGCAGCGAAGGTGCACCGCTGCCGCCGCCACTTGGTGGCGTGGGTAACGATGGAATACTCGGTCCGCTAGGGCCACCGGCACCACCACCGCCTGGGGGGCTAACACAGGCCGTCATTATGGATGCAAGCGCTATCACTAAGCTTAGGCGTTTAAATGGCACTGACAAGTCTGATGACAAGGCCATCAAATTCAATCGAGTTTTAATAAAGTCTTGCACTAGAGAGTCTCCGGTTTGTTATCGGCTGAGTCCTTAGACGCAACTGGGGCTTTGGGTTTTCGCACCGACACTTCGACTTCATAACGATAATCACTTATTGGAATCAGCTTGCCATTTTCAATAATAGGCCTGAATTTAATACGTCTGGCAATACGCCTAGCTCGATTGGTCAACGCCGTTGTGGTCTCAACCAATGCATCACGAGACACTTTTCGAACTCGCCCGTCATCGTCAATAGTAATAGTCAATGGAATCAACTCAATCTTACGCGCCGAAACCACCGGCTTACGCACAATCGAAGATGTGAATGCGGGTAGCTTTACCGGCATGTTAAAGCTTTCAACGATAGGGTGAGTAGCCGGCAAATGCTGCGCACCCGACCATGCTAAATCATAATACCGATTAGCATCGCCAACCCGGCCCGACAACAAATTCAGGTCACCCAAAGCGAGTAAGGCTTGAAGAGTATTAATGAGATCTTGCTCACCTTTGGCCTTGCGCAGATAGGCTAATAAGACACGTTCGCCTCGATATGATGAATTAAATTGTGAGCCTTGGCGAGAACCAAGTCTTGATTGTTGCCTTGAATCCGATCGGTTTAAGCCGCCAAAAGGTTGCTCACGTGGGCTCGTTCTAAAGGAGCGGTCAATACCAACATCGATGCGGCTTTTTAGATGATGCGACAGAGCAAGTTCACCGTAAGGCAATAAAAGTTCGCTCAGAGGCCGGTCACCATAGCGGTTAACCGCATAACTGAAATATCGTATTGCTTGATCGAGATGAATAATGCTTAGCTCACTGACAGTCGGGTTATTTAAATATAGGTCTAAATACTGATTGCCTAACCGCACGACCATATCAAACGAATACGCATCGTCGAAGTTTGGCTTTCTCTTTTCTAACTTGATGATTTGACGTAACTGCTGCTCAGTTTCTTCTATATTGCCTAATGCGTAATTCATTTCGAATAATTCACGCAGAATCGGGCGTTGTTCAATGCTATTTACGCCATTATTAATTTTAGCGATGTGCAAGGCTTGAATAAGCATTTTTCGAGCTTCGTCGACTCGACCTGATTGCATCAGGCTTCGCCCATAAGACAAAAAAGACTCGCCTAATTGTTCGCTAAACGCTTCTTCGGTTTCTTTTAGGCTTTGAATTTCTTGAAACTGACGCTCAATACTCTCGCGTAACTCTGGGCTCAAAATTGCGGTCGGGCGAACATCAATAATCGGCACATCAATCGGCTCGGCGCCGACACTTATAAAATAAAGATCAAGCCCACCTATGTTCTCTACAGGCGCCTCGGCAAGCTCGCTGATATCTATTCGCTTGTCTTTTTCGGGCGCCGCCGCTATCACAGAAGCGTCTTTGTCTTCGAGCGCGTTAGTCTCGCTGGCCTCAGCTGTCGTGTCTAAGGTTACCGGCTCTGCGCCACTGGTAAGTTCAGATACATCATTTTCATTAACGGCCGGTTTAGGTACATCATTTGTGGTCAACGCCCAACCACTCTTTTCATCGAGCGCTTTTTGGGTACCATTGTTCTCAACAGCGTTTGCATTACCCGCATTGCTTTGGGCATATGAGTTTGCCATTGAGAGCAACAACAACGAGGTAAAGAGCAAGCTCGCAGGCCTACCCTTGAATCCGAAGACATGTGCGTAACGAGTCGATCTATTAATACTTAGTGTCATTAATGAGCCAGCCTTTTCAAATGATGTTCCTCTAACCTTAGTACTGACCGTGCCACCTTAAGTTTCAGCATTACAAAAAATTAACCTCATTGCGGATTAATTCTCTTAGGACCTGAAGAAATAACGGTTTAAACCACGATTTTGAGCGATAACAACATCGTACCATGTTAGGCGATATCTATCTTTTTGCTAGGAATGTGAACTTTTTACTAGGTACTTGAAAACTAAGGAGTGCTAATAGACTCTAGGCTCGATTTCCAATACAACGTCATAAGTTGATTTAACATCAGCTTGAATCGCCGCGGCCATTTTTAAAATTGAGTTGCCACTCTTAAAGTTAGGATTCACAATCACTAATGCTTGATCACGATGCACATAGACCGCATCCACTGATTTGTCTTTCCAGCCACATTGCTCGATCAACCACGCGGCGGCGAGTTTAGCGCTACCGCCGTCGAGCGGAAAAGCAACGATCGAGGGAAACAATGCTGTCAATTGACGATGTTTATCTTGGTCGACAACCGGATTTTTAAAAAAACTACCCGCGTTTGGGATGTCGTCGGGCATTGGAAGCTTTGACGCCCTTATCTGGCATACGGCATTATAAACATCGATCGGGCAGGCTGAGGCGGTCAGATTTGCAGCCAAGGCAGGATATGTCAGGGTAAGTTGCGCTGTTTTTAGTAAGCGAAACACCACTGAGGTAATAACGTATTTAGCCGACAAAGCGTGCTTGAAAATACTGTCTCGATATGCGAACTGACAGTCGGAATTACTTAAGATTCTTACTTGACCCGATTCAATGTCTAAGACATGAACCGCTTCAATAGAGTCTTTAACCTCGACACCGTAGGCTCCGATATTTTGAATTGGTGCGGCGCCTACCAAGCCGGGGATAAGCGCTAGGTTTTCAAGGCCAAACCAAGCTCGCTCTAATGCATAACCAACAAAGTCATGCCAATTCTCACCAGCGGCGACATCGACGACAACTGACTCAGAATTCTCGCTTACTAGTTCAATTCCGGTTAGGCGGTTTAGAACAACCATGCCGTCATAGTCACCCGATAAGACAATGTTACTCCCTTCTCCCAACACCAGTACTGATAATCCATTACTTTTGGCAAAATCAAGGCTGCCGAGCAACTGCGGCACGGAGCTACATCGACTAAAATAGGCGGCCTTAGCTGGCACAGCCAAACTGTTGTGCGCCTGTAATGACACATCAGTTTGAATCAGCACTTCGTTATTGGAAGTGATTTCGCCTATTTTTTGCACTCACTCTTGCCTGTTTTGTCCTAATTTACGAAGCATGCTTATGCTAAACACCGCCGTTCCAAACAGCCCCTTAACTAGCTTACTATTGGCCTTGTTCTTCTTCCGCTTGCTTTGCCGCCTGAGCTGCAGGGCTTAAGCGGATATGCAAGTCACGTAATTGCGTCTTATCAACATCACTGGGTGCTTGAGTTAGTAAGCATGAAGCTTTCTGCGTTTTTGGAAACGCAATCACATCACGAATAGAATCAACTTCAGACATCATCGCAACAATACGATCAATACCGAACGCAATACCACCGTGCGGCGGAGCGCCAAATCGAAGCGCGTCTAGCAAGAAGCCAAATTTTTCTTCAGCTTCATTGTCGTCGATGCCTAGTGCGGTGAACGCTTGCTTTTGTACTTCGGTTTGGTGAATACGAATTGAACCACCACCAAGCTCAGTACCATTAAGTACCATGTCATAAGCACGCGACAAGACATTCCCTGGATTGGTCACCAATTCTTCTATTTGATCTAACTTGGGCGCCGTAAACGGGTGATGCAACGAGGTCCAGTGGCCACTTTCTTCGTCTTTTTCGAACATTGGAAAATCGACCACCCACATTGGCGACCACTTAGCTTCGATCATGTCTAAGTCAGTGCCGACCTTAACCCGCAATGCTGCGAGCGAGTCATTAACCACCTTAGCGCGGTCGGCGCCAAAGAAGACTAAGTCACCATCTTCAGCTCCAATGCGAGTCATTACTTGGGCAAGCACATCAGCAGGCAAGTTTTTAACGATTGGCGATTGTAAGCCTTCGTTGCCAGCCGACAAATCGTTAACCTTAATGTAGGCTAAGCCACGAGCACCGTAGTTGCCGACAAACTCAGTGTATAGATCGATTTGCTTACGACTCAACTTCGACGCACCGCCTGGAATACGCAATGCGGCGATACGACCATCATCCGAATTAGCAGGAACTGAAAACACCTTAAAATCGACACCTTTCATCAAATCAGTAACCGACACTAATTTCAACGGAATACGTAAGTCCGGACGATCGATACCATACTCTTCGATTGAATCAGCATAAGTCATACGCGGAAATTCGGCCGGCAGGTCGACATCTAACTTGGCTTTAAATAAGCCACGAATCATCCCCTCCATCATGTTCATGATTTCTTCTTCATTCATAAACGAGGTTTCGACGTCAAGCTGAGTAAATTCAGGCTGACGGTCTGCGCGCAAGTCTTCGTCGCGGAAACAGCGCGCTATTTGATAATAACGCTCGAAACCAGCCACCATTAACAATTGCTTAAACAACTGAGGCGACTGCGGCAGAGCGAAAAAATCACCGGCATGAACACGGCTTGGCACCAAATAGTCACGCGCACCCTCTGGCGTTGATTTGGTTAAGATCGGTGTCTCAATATCACAAAAGCTTTCGGCTTCTAGAAAATCACGAAAGTACTTAGTCACACCGCTGCGCAAACGAAAAATCTTTTGCATTTTATCGCGACGCAAGTCGAGGTAGCGATACTTCAAGCGAACCGCTTCACTCATGTCATCGTCGTCTAACTGAAATGGAATCGGATCTGAGCGATTAAGTACTTGAATTTCAGTCGCATACACTTCTACCATACCCGTCGGCAGGTCGGCATTAGTGGTTCCCTCAGGGCGGGCGCGAACTTTGGCCGTGACTTGCAATACATGCTCATTGCGAACCGTATCGGCAATTGCAAACGCCTCAACGGCATCAGGGTCAACCACCACTTGGAGTAACGCAGACGCATCACGTAAGTCGATAAAAATCACACCGCCATGGTCTCGGCGGCGCTGCGCCCAACCGGCAACGGTAATAACTTGATCAATTAGGCTTTCATTAATTTCGCCACAATTATGACTACGTAGTGCTTTCATTTTTTTCTCTTAATGCGATTGCTTTTATGGGCAAATTTAATGCCACTTAAACTACTGATTTTAGCTTTCTAAGTCAGTAAGTAGGGTACTATTTCTTTTCAGACTTAGCCTTTTGCTTTGCCTGAGCTTGTTTTTTCTTGTTCAGTTCATCCGCCATTTTCTTAGCCTCTTCAGGGTCATCTAGGGGATTAATAACGCCCGCAGATAAAATCATTTTCAGACCAATTTCGACCGGAACATCCAGCCGCTTGACGTCAGTTCTGGGCACCATTATATAAACCCCAGAAGTGGGGTTAGGCGTGGTTGGTACATAGATATTGATCAGGTCTTGACCCGCTACTTCTTGAAATTTTTTCGGTGTATCGCCGGTTACGAACGCCAATACCCATATACCTTTACGCGGATATTCAACCAAAACCATTTCGCGAAACGATTGGCTGGCATCGGAAAATAAACTCGCCGTAATCTGCTTCACCGCACCATAGACTGTACGAACCAAGGGAATTCGTGATAACAGAGATTCCCAAATACTAACGATTCTGCGGCCAAAGAAATTAGCAACAACCAACCCTGTGACTAACACTAGCAACAACGTCAGAATCACGCCTAGACCTGGAATTTTAAAACCAATTAAATTTTCAGGGCGAACAGCGGGCGGCAGCAGCAATAAACTTCGATCAATAAGTCTGATCGAAAACGACAATACAACATAGGTCGCCACTAAAGGTAACCAGACTAATAGACCCGCTACAAAATATCGTCTTAAACGCGCCATTGATATGACCTAATCCGCTGAAACGGTGGATTTCGAGTCAGCCACAGGTGTTGATTTTGCTGCCGGTGTTGACTCAACTGGTTTTTTACCTGAATTTTTGAAGTCAGTCTCGTACCAGCCAGTGCCTTTTAACTTAAAAGCCGCGGCGGTTAGCTGTTTCTTCAGAGCCGGTGCTTGGCACTTTGGGCAATCCACTAACTTAGGATCGCTCATCTTTTGCAACGCCTCTAAGGCATGGCCGCAATCGGTACATTGATATTGATAAATAGGCATTTTCTTAAAATTTCTTCGAAAATTGTTATACGTTAAATATTAACTAAAGCGGCAAACGCCGCCTTAAACGAGACATTCCCCATATATTTAGACGTGCTTAAGCGTTAAAAACAGCGCGGCATTATACCGCTAACTGCCGGCAATCGTCATATTATCAATGACGATTGATCCACATTCTGTACTTCCACGATTATCGTAGTCGTTACCAATTGAGACAATATTGCGGTACATGTCTAGTAAATTGCCAGCGACAGTAATTTCTTCAACAGGGTATTGGATTTCACCATTTTCTATCCAGAAGCCGGCGGCCCCGCGAGAGTAGTCACCCGTAACCATATTAATGCCAGACCCGATTAGCTCAGTAACCAATAAACCAGTGCCCATTTCTTGCAGCAGCTGCTGCGTTGTTTGCCCGGTATTAGTCACGCTCAGGTTACGCACTCCGCCCGAATTTGCGGTGGACTCAAGCCCAAGCTTGCGCGCTGTATAAGAGCCTAAAACGTAGCTCTCTAAGCGGCCAGCCTCGACAATCGCTCGATACTCGGGCGTTGCCAGCCCTTCGTTATCATGCCAAGCACTGCTTGATGCTCCAGGCTTGTGAGGGTTCTCGGCAATCGTCATAAAGCTCGGCAACACTTCTTCACCAACTTTATCCAGCATAAAGCTGGCTTTCTTATAAATGGACCCGCCTTTAATCGCACCAATTAAATGGCTGATTAAACTCTTAGCCATTGCTGAATCGTACATCACTGTAGCTTCGCATGACGCGATTTGGCGCGCGCCTAAACGCGCGACGGTCCTTCGTGCCGCGACTTGGCCAATCTCTTCAGCCGAGTCAAGATTAGACGCGTTGCGATTACTGTCATACCAGTAATCGCGTTGCATGCCTCCATCATCGGAGCCGATGACAGAGCACGATATACTGTGCTGACTGCCTAAACTCTCACTTAAAAAGCCGTGAGAATTAGCGTAGACGGCAGAGCCAGAATAAGAGTTAACCGATGCGCCTTCTGAGTTTGTAATGAGGTCGCTAGACTCAAGCGCTGCTTGCTCGCAACGCATCGCGATATCGAGCATCTGAGCCTCATCAGCGTTCCACGCGTGGTGCAAATCTAAGTCTAACTTTGACGACGCCATTCGACCCGCATCGCCCAAACCAAAACATTCATCAGCACCGGTATAACGGGCAATCGAAATAGCCGCGTCAACGGTACTGCGAATGCCTTGCTCACTCATATCAGCGCTACTCGCCGAACCGGTTTTATGGTCTTTATAAACACTGATTACAAATTGCGCATCGTTATGCTTTTCAACCGTTTCAAGCTCTTGCTGGCGGGCCCCAACCGAGACGCCAGTTCCTTGGTGAAGCGACACCTCAGATTGATCGATGCCTTGTTTTTTAGCGTAGTCGATCGCAAATTCAGCGGCGTTTGCTAGGTTTAATTCACTCATAGCTGCACCCCGCCTACTGTCAACGCGTCCATTTTTAGGGTTGGCTGGCCAACGCCAACCGGAACACTTTGGCCATCTTTACCACACACACCGACACCCGAATCTAGACTCAGGTCGTTGCCGACCATACTAATAGTCTGCATTGCGTCTGGGCCATTGCCAATCAGGGTGGCCCCTTTAACCGGCGCGGTTATCTTACCGTCTTCAATTAAGTACGCTTCGCTTGATGAGAAAACGAACTTACCAGAAGTGATATCAACTTGGCCGCCGCCAAAGTTAACCGCGTACAAGCCTTTCTTTACGCTCTTAATAATGTCTTGAGGATCGTGTTCTCCAGCGTGCATATAGGTATTTGTCATGCGCGGCATCGGCAGGTGTGCGAATGATTCACGCCGACCGTTGCCGGTAACATCCATACCCATCAAGCGAGCATTATGTTCATCTTGCATATAGCTCTTGAGAATTCCGTTTTCGATCAAAACCGTATTTTTGGTTTGATTGCCCTCATCATCAACGTTCAATGAACCACGACGGTCGGCAAGCGTGCCGTCATCGACTACCGTGCAAAACTCGCTCGCGACTTTCTCGCCGATTCGCCCAGAAAATGCAGAAGTACCTTTACGATTAAAGTCACCTTCTAAGCCATGCCCCACCGCTTCATGCAATAAAATTCCGGGCCAGCCATTACCCAACACCACTTCCATCGTGCCTGCGGGCGAATCAACCGCCTCGAGACTAACCAGAGCTTGGCGCACCGCTTCGTGAGCATAGTGCTCGATCATCGAGGTATCGAAATAATCGAACCCTAAGCGGCCGCCGCCGCCCATTGACCCGCGCTCTCGCTTACCATTTTGCTCGACAATAACGGAGATATTCAAACGCACCAATGGACGCACATCTGGGATTTGACGACCATCGCTGGTGACAATTAAAACAACCTCATAAACCCCCGACAAACTGGCCATAACCTCTTTGACTCTCGGGTCATGATCACGCGCAGCTCGATCTGCTTGCTCTAAGATAGCCACTTTACTAGCATCATCTAAGGCCGCAACCGGGTCTAATTGTGAATACAAAGGCTTAATGGCTTGTGGCCGCCACAGCTTATTTGACTGAACATTCTGACCCTGTCGACCTATCGCCGAAACCACGTCAGCGGCCGCCAAAATAGAGGCCGCATTGAGATCTTCACTGTAAGCGAATGCGGTTTTCTCGCCCACGACCGAACGCAATCCAACGCCTTGGTCAATATTGAAACTACCAGTTTTAACTTGGCCTTCATCAAGCGACCAGCTTTCATGTTTGGAGTACTGAAAATACAAATCAGCAAAATCACTACCATCAACATTGGTAAGTTTCTGCATAAGCTGATTCAAATGCCCATCGGACAAGCCAGTGGGCTCGAGCAAGGTTGCTTGCGCGATCGATAAATGTTCTTGGTTCATATTTTCAAAGGTCCAGATTGGCGCTTTTACAAAGCGTATAGAACCTGACACAACATCAGGCTCAGGAATATTTCTGCCACTTACTTATCGCCATTGCGACTCGGCGGCGATAAACAATGCATTTTAATTAAAACGAGCAAGCCATCAATAGTAGCAAAAATCGGCTAAAAATAGATCAGCTCAGGTATAGAAACTTGGCTGCCTTGCGCTTATAGATTGGGGGCTAACTCAGAAGATTCAATCTCCTGAGAGATACTTTGCTCTTGAGTTTCGAGTTTAACGGCCGGTTCGTTGCTTGGCGCGGGCAATTCTTCCTCTTGTGCGCCTGAAGCATCTTCAGGCTCAGTGTCAGGCTCGCTCAGCTCTTTGAAGGCCTCAGGTGCATCAACGGCTTGGCTGACTCCGTCTTTGATCTCCACCAATTCAAAATCTTCCCAGGTTCCGAGCGCGCGATAACTTTTAAAACTTGAATTGCGCATCTCATCTTTGAAGATTCGCTGAGTGATGAACACGAAAGCGCCTGCGGCAGGGTTCGCCAAGGCACTTAAGAGCGCCAGATTGCCACCTAGTTCAGGCGACACATGGACCTCTAAATCGACTAATTCTTTATTTAGGTCTACTTTGCCTTCCATTCGAACAAACACCGCCGGCGCAAGCACAAAAGCTTCACTGAGTATGGCTTCTCCGTCAGCGAATGCCCCTGCGTATCGCATTCGATCAAACTTCAAACCAGATGCAAACACGTCTCTAAAATCAAACACCAACCGTCGAGCAATCGCATTAAAATTAAACAAACCTAGCAATTTGCCACCGCCGGGTTCAATTTTAACTAATTCTCCGTCTTTAATAAACGCATCAAACTCACCGTTTAGGCGGCCATATTCAAACTCATGCGGCGCGCCTATCCAACGCAATTTACCGTTGACTGTGCCATCTCCTTTGCGAATAAAGCCATCAAAATCCATATCATTAAATGCGCCCTCGGCCTCATCAATCACCGTATTGAAAACAAATTTTGAAATCGAGCCTACCTCTTCATTGTTAACCCAGCGGCCACTTGCTTTAGTGAGAATGCCGTTGTGCCTGAGCTCTACCTTGTCAATCAACCATTGCTCGTTCTCGGGCTTCGCGGTGAGCGACAGGGCCCCCAAACTCTTACCGGAAACTCGCAAACTTTCAATCTCTAATGAAATCGAAGGAAAGTCTTCTGGTTTAAGGCTGTAGTCTATTTTATCTAATGGCGCACCCGCGTTTAAATCTTCACCAATAGTTAAATGAGATAACTTAAAGCCATAATTACTGACCGCGGCGCGCGGCTGCATTTGCAGCGTACCCGCAATGTTCTGACCATCAAGCGTTCCAATCCAATGTAAGCCATCAACCGAGACCGCTGAAATATTGATTGGACCAAACTCTCGACCTAAACAAACAGGGCTACTAGCGACGATATTTATTGACCGCATTGCATCTAAAAAATCAGTGTTGTCAGTCGGCACTTCAGGCTCATAAGATGCTAAGTCGATAACAGCACTTAACCAATCGTCTATATTGATGCTGTCATCTTGAATTTCAAAGTTAATGCCGGGTTGGAGCTCATCACCAGTATGACCTCCAATTTTGATCAACGCATTATCGAACAACGAAGGGGTTTTTAGCGTATTAACCTCAGGGGCATTTGTCTCAAAGCGTGCACTCGCTGAATCGCCATAGTCGATCGAAAGCGATTGACTTGCTTCGGCCCCGCCAAACGCCATAGACAAATTAAGACTTGAGACTTGCTCAGCGGGCTTTAACAATGGCGCGGGCGCGGTCACTTCTATCCCCTTTAAATTAGATGTCGCGTCGATGTCTATTCTCTCGCCTTCAAATAGAATTGAGCCTTGCCACGGGGCCACACCATTAAACCATGTTAATAGGTGCTCACCGATCCACGGTTTTAAGGCATCAACTCTAGCTGCCCCGCTTGCCAACAACTTCATCACAGGAGGTTGGGCTTCTTTAATCGTAACTACTTCACCGCGAGTTTCGCCGCCTAAAAAGGTAGCCCTAACATTACTGGACTCGACACTGCGTTCGGTAAACGAAATCAAGGCGTTAATATCGTCAACAGGCACCTGTTCTGGTAATAGACCGCTGCCATCGACCACTAATGCGGTGCCGTTAACACGGGTATTAGCAATGTCGTTGAGCAGCATCGTCACTTGCGTCTCGATATCAACTGAACCGTTCTGCACGATGAAGGGCAATTCCGCCGCGCGGTTCTCTGGTTTAATTAACGGGCCCTTGAACAAAAAATCCATACCCTTTACTAGTGACGTAGTGGTTTTTCCACGGACACTTAATGCTCGACTCCGTTGAAACAGTGATGTGATTTGCAATTTAGCATCGCTAAGAGGGTCGCCATTTAACCAAAGTTCAGAGGGAGAGATCGTCAGCTCTTCGTTTTTAAGCACCGCTGAGCCTAAGCCTCGCTTGGCCGCCGGCCAGTTTTGTTGTGGCGCGTAATCGACGACCACATTGGCAAAATCAGCACTGGCGTCTAAGTTTGCTTTATTCTCGGCAAAAGCCGTTCTCGACACTTCGCCTTTATAAGTGACCAAACCATTGGTAAGTTTGCCCGACAAAAACGCACTGGTTGACCATGTCCTAAATTTTTTAAGCTTTGGGTCGTTTGGCAAATAGCTAACCAACTTACTCATATCAAACACTTCAAATTCAGCGCTTGCATCTATAGATAACGGCACTTGCACTTCGGCCTCAGAAGGCCTGTCGATCAATTCTCCAGCCTCGTCATACCTCAAGTCGGCCACTGATTCGACCTTAAACAGCTGACCGAAATTAGAAACCTTCCTCGCCTTGGTGTCGATATTGAATTTGGCATGTATATTAGAGATCCGAGCATTGCGGTCTTCAAAAACCCCATTTAAAACAGAGAAGTTCACCGCTCCCTCGCTCCCTCGCTCCCATTCAAACTCACCCATTGCGCGGCTAATTTGAAAGCTTTTATCGTACCAACGCGACCAGCTAAATTCAGAATTTCGAGTCGCAAAGATAAATGTGCCGCCGTCCGCTGAAGCCTTTAATTCGCCACTCAAATTATTCATCGCTGGCGCACGCCCAATCGACTTAAAGCCAATATCTGACGCGGCGGCCTCGAGAGACCAGGTATTGATATTAAGCAACGGCCCGGAGAAGTCCAAGTGCACATCGTGCAATCGGCCTGCCAACTTTGCATCTAATAGCCAGCCTGCTTCACCGGCCAAACCCGTGAGCTTAATAAAATCTCGAATACGTTCGACATCAAGAGTTTTGAGTAAAACTCGCCCTTGGCCGTTATCAACATTAACCGAAAAGTCTTTCGAGGTTAGTAATCGCTCACCCCCCTCGCCTTCAACTTCTAGTGATGCTCCCCATTGTGACTCACTAAGCAAATCGCCATTAGTTTTTAAGGTAAACGCGAGTAGCCCTTTAGGGGTGTTTACCGAGGCCTTAAGCACCCGATCTTCGGATAAACGACTAAATTCAATATCGATCTCTGTATAGCGATGAAGACGGTCTTCATCGCGACGCCAGACAACTTCACCGCCATTCCATGTGGCACTTTGTTGATCTAACAACCACGAAACCGCCTTCTGATTTAAACTAAGATTACGACCTGGCACGCTGGCATTACGACGCTTTCGATTCAGTGCCATTCCAGCGATTTGCAGCTGGTTATTATCGAGTGAGACTATTTCTATATACGGCTTTTCAATAGCGAATTCTGTAAAGCTCGGCCAGAGCGTTAACATCGAACTTGGGCTAACAACAGCCGATAATGACTCGAAGGCTAGAGCAGGCTCTAAAGGCATGTCACCAGCAACTTTAAACCCTTCGATTTTCAATCTCGGCGACAGACCAAGCCAAACGGTTTCAACGTTATCAATCGTAACGTCTCGTTTAAATAGGCTACTGAGATTAGATTCAAGTAAGCCCTTATGGCGGTCGGCGTAGGTAAAATAAGCCGCTACCCCACCCCAAAATAGAAGGTAGAGCAGGATTAAGCTTAGGAATATTTTAAGTAAGAGCTTCACGCAAGTGCTATGTCGTATTGTTGTTGTTGATAATAAGGGTCGGCTTGAATACTAATTGGGCGATCAATAAATTCCTGCAGATCAGCGACACTGCTGGCCTCTTCGTCGAGCAATAAGTCGACGACCTTCTGAGCAGCAACAACCGTGTAGGCTTGCGCTTTATACTGGCGATCTTCTCGTAATATCTCACGCAAAATTTCATAGCAAACAGTTTGGATGGTTTTGACCGTACCCCGGCCATTACAAATTGGGCATGTTTCGCACATCACTTGCTCTAAGCTCTCTCGAGTACGTTTGCGGGTAATTTCGACCAACCCCAATGGTGAGATATCAGTGACATTAATCTTGACTCTGTCCTTCAAAATGCCCGCAGCCAATGCCGCCAATACCTGTTTCTTATGCTTAGCGCTTTGCATATCAATGAAGTCGACAATAATAATGCCGCCTAAATTTCTTAATCTCAATTGATGAGCGATCTCAGTCGCCGCTTCCAAATTCGTTTTAAACAAGGTTTCTTCGAGGTTACGACGCCCCACATAAGAGCCAGTATTGACGTCTATCGTTGTCATCGCTTCGGTTTGATCAATAATCATGTCGCCGCCCGATTTAAGCATCACCTTGCGATGCATGGCGCTTTCGATTTCATGTTCTATCGAATACAAGCCAAACAAGGGCTGCTCTCCTGGGTAGTACTCGAGCTTATCGATCAATTCTGGCATAAAGTCTTTGGCGAACTCTCGTGCCTTATCAAAGGTTTCTCGCGAGTCAATTCTGATTTTCTCCATGTCGTCGTGCACTAAATCGCGCATAGTGCGTAGCGACAACGGCACATCTTCATGAATCAATGTTGCTGGCAAGGCCCCCTTCATAGCCGCGCTGACATAGCCCCACAGTCGCTGTTGAAAAATCATATCGTTAGCAATATCTTCATCACTGGCAGACTCGGCCAAGGTGCGAATGATAAAACCACCTTTAAGATCATGCATTTCAATTTGATTAGACACCAGGCTGCGCAGGCGCTCGCGCTCTTCGAGACTTTCTATTTTTTGAGAAATTCCAATATCAAATCCGTTCGGTAAGTAGACTAAATTCCTCGACGGCATGCTCAGTTCCATGGTCAAACGAGCACCTTTAGAGCCGATAGGGTCTTTCAGAACTTGTACATAAACGCTTTTTCCTTCGTGCACCAAGTCTTGAATCGCTGGCACGTCACGCATCGCCCGGCCAGCGAAAGCGGGGTCGTTACGCGCAATATCGGCCGCATGTAAAAAACCATTTTTATCTAAACCGATATCCACAAACGCCGCTTGCATGCCTGGCAAAACGCGGACCACTTTGCCTTTAAAAATATTACCAACAATGCCACGAGACAAGGTTCGCTCGAGATGCAACTCTTGTAGACGCCCATTCTCAACCACCGCTACTCGCGTTTCACGGGGCGTTACATTGATTAATATTTCGTCTTTAGATGCCATTATTAATACGTTTGGTTAGTCAATAACAAGTTCTAGCGGATGATCATCTCTATATAAGTCGTTATTTAGATCGAGCGCTATTAAAGCCTAGTGCTGTAGAGTTACGCAAGCTACAGCCAATTCCTGTCAATAATGGCCAATAATTCATTTACCTCTCGCAAGGGTAAGCCGACCACATTACTATAACTACCTTGAATAAGCTTAACCCAAGCTGAAGCATAACCTTGAATTGCATACGCACCAGCCTTGTCGCTTGGCTCCCCGGTCGCCCAGTATCGTTGCATTTGCTCAACGGTTATACGACCAAATTCAACCTCAGTAATGCCTAGCTTTACATTCGCTCGGCCCTCGTGAAGCAAACAAACCGCCGTCATCACTTGGTGTCTATTGGCGCTTAAATTGTGCCATGTCTGCTGGGCATTTTCATAGCTACTTGGCTTGCCGTACACGACATCACCTTGCACAACAATAGTATCGGCGGCCAGAATCGCCACACCAGCTTGCGCTAAATCACTATCGGCCGCCCGTGCCTTATCTCGGGCTAGCCGAGTTACAAAGTCTTCGGGGGCTTCGCTCTCTTTACGGCTTTCGTCCGTGTCAGTGACGTGCACGGTGAATGATACGCCCATTTCTTCAAGCATTTCTTTGCGTCGAGGCGAGCCCGAGGCTAAAATTAAATCCGTTTTGGGTAAGGCTAGGTCAGACAAAACTAATCTCCTCGATGATAAGGTAAGTTGGCATTAATGCTCCACGCGCGATAGAGCTGCTCAGCGAGCATGACACGAACCACAGGGTGCGCGAAGGTCATGGCCGAAAGAGACCACTTTAGTGGCACCTGCGATAAATAATTTGGATCAATGCCTTCAGGGCCACCAATTAAAATGGCCACATCTTGACTTTCATCAATCCAGTTTTGTAAATTTTTTGCAAGCGCATCAGTGTCGATATGCTTTCCCTTACGATCTAAGGCAATGACCAGCGTTCCCTTAGGAATAGCCGCTTGTAACGCTTGAGCTTCATCGCGCAAAATTCGCACAGTATCGGCATTTTTACCACGTTTCTTAGCGGCTATCTCGACAAGCTCAAGCTGGCACAAGGCAGGCATGCGCTGAGCATATTCCTTATAACCCTGCTCTACCCAGTGCGGCATACGCGTTCCAACGGCGATCAACTTAATACGCATGGGTAAGACAGTAAATTAGGGTGTTTCGATAAGATTCAAAAGGTGTCGTTGGATAAGCGCAGTTATGCGCTATCTTGCTCTTCACGATGTTTTTTCATCAATGCGCGCACATCTTCGTCCCAGAGTTTTTCTAGATCGTAATACTCACGCACTTCTGGGCGCATTACATGCAAGACAACGTCACCGAAGTCGACTAACACCCATTCACCAACATCGGCGCCGTCTTCGTTAAGCGGGATCACCCCTTGCTTACGAAGGCTGGTCGACGCTGAACGTGCGAGTGCTTTCACGTGCGTATCGGAAGTACCACTGGCCACCACCATGTAATCGGCGAAGTCAGAGATATCTGTAATGTCAATTGTACGAATGTCCACGCCTTTGATGTCTTCGAGGGCGTCGACCACTTGGTCTTTTATTTGTTCAGGTTTCATAGGGCGTATTTTATACAGTTGCTGCTCCTGAATATAGGAGAAAACAGCTTTGGGTAAGAATTCTTTGCTTAATAAGTTGTCGCTTCTCGAATCGGCTAGTTCAGCGCGTAATTCGGTGGACGAGATGGCAAATTCGGTATGCTCAAACACCCAGATCTTGCCTCCACTCTTTTTTACCGCTTGATTTTGCAATTCTAGCGGGTCGCAAACTAGTCGCTGCTGCAATTCATGCGGCAGATTCAGTTGATAGCCAGGGCGGTTCATAACCACCCAGTTAACTTTATCAACCAACTCATCGTAGCGATGCCAGTGCGGCAAACTCAATAAACTATCACCACCAACAACGACGCAAATCTGGGCCTCTGGGTAGTTAAGCTGAAACTCGTCGACAGTATCGATCGTATAGGAGGTTGCTTGACGTTTTATTTCGCTGTCATCCGCGACGTAGTTAGCTCCTTGGGCAAGCGCTAGGCTCATCATCGTAAAACGATGCTCGGCGCTGGCGCTGATTCGTTCTTTATGAGGCGGCCGCGCGCTCAAGACCCAATGTACGGCATCAAAGGGCATCTGCTCGTTGAGCATTTGAATAGCATTTAGATGCCCCAAATGAATCGGATCAAAGGTGCCGCCAAAAAGCCCAATCAACCTAGCTGGCTTGGACATCAAACAACCTAAGCACGAATATGGCCATCACCATAAACAATGTATTTTTGCGATGTTAAACCCTCTAAACCAACCGGTCCGCGAGCATGCAGCTTATCGGTACTAATGCCTATTTCAGCACCTAAACCATACTCGAAACCATCAGCAAAACGAGTTGAGGCGTTGATAATCACTGAGCTTGAATCAACTTGTTGAATGAATTTCCGACTGGTCGTGTAATTCTCAGTAACAATACTCTCAGTATGGTCAGAGCTGTGGTCAGAAATATGCTGAACCGCTTGATCAAAGCCATCGACCACTTTAATCGCCAAAATTGGCGCCAAGTACTCAGTATCCCAATCTTCGTCGGTCGCGGCATGCATAGCAACAATCCCACGGGCGCGCTCACAACCTCTAAGCTCTACCCCTTTTTCGCTATACGCTTGGCACAGTCGCGGCAAAACATCATTGGCGACATTTTGATGCACTAATAAGGTTTCCATTGCGTTGCATACGCCATAGCGGTGCGTTTTGGCATTCAGCGCAATATCAAAGGCTTTTTGCTGATCAGCGTCTTTATCAATAAAAACATGACAAATACCGTCCAAGTGCTTAATCACCGGCACACTAGCCTCTCGGCTAATACGCTCGATCAAACCTTTGCCGCCACGCGGGATAATTACATCCACATACTCAGGCATAGTAATTAATTCGCCAACCGCCGCGCGATCAGTGATTTCAATGACTTGCACTGCATCGGCAGGCAAGCCGACTTCGGCTAAGCCCTGCGCAATACACTTAGCCACCGCCATATTCGAATGAATTGCTTCAGACCCACCACGTAATATAGTGGCATTACCAGACTTCAAACACAGTATCGCCGCATCGACAGTAACGTTCGGGCGAGACTCGTAGATTATGCCAATAACGCCTAAAGGAACACGCATCTTACCGACCTGAATTCCTGATGGGCGATAGCTCATATCACTCACTTCACCGATAGGGTCAGGCAGCGCTGCTACTTGCCGGCAACCCTCAGCCATCGCGAAAATGCCGGCCTCGCCCAACTCCAAGCGGTCAAGCAATGCCGCCGCTAAACCATTCTCTTTGCCGGCTACTAAATCTTTTTGGTTAGCCTTGATTAACTCATCAACAGCATTCTCAAGCTTGCTGGCGATCGCCAATAGGGCGGCGTCTTTATCCCCACGACTGGCGCTAGCCATTGCACGGCTCGCTGCGCGAGCGCGCTGACCTAAGGATTGCATGTATTGTTTTACGTTCAACTCAAATACTCTTTTTTCGATTACTAATGTGCTTAAAAATATAAGATGGAATACTAGACACTGACAGTGCTGGCCAGTTTAACTCCACACAGGCGACAGCATAGCTGCTCAATCTGATACCAAAGACTACCGACTTCGGAATAGCGCTGACCCTTTACGGTTTGATCTAAATGAGCGGCCTGCTCAAGTAAATCATACCAAAGATGAGGCGCAATTCGCCCTAATGCGGCATTAACGGCAGGCTCGCGTTTATTCCATATCCGATTTTGTTTAAATAACATACCGCGATTTTGACCTTGTTGCAGGCCTGACGATATCGCCGCGAGCACTCTAATTTCTCGCACTAAGGCCCAGACCACGATTACCGGCTCTACCCCTTCAGATTGCAGGCGACTTTTAATACGCAATACACGATTAAAATCGCCGATCAAACAACCGTCAGTAAGGGCATAAACATCGAATCGAGCCTGATCAGCCAAGCTTTCAGTCACCAATTTTAGCGTTACCGCGCCATCTTTGGCTAAGACTTGTAATTTATCAACTTCTTGAGCGGCCGCCATGACATTCCCTTCGAGCTGCTCAGTCATGAGCTCCACAACACCCGCCTCGACTCGAAGCGCTCGTGATTGCAGGCGTTTTTTTAACCAGGCCGGAAACTGCGGCAAACTAATATCGAAACCATCTACGAGCCAACCAACTGATTCGATCGACTTAACCCACTTAGCCGAGCGTTGGCGCTTATCGAGTGAAGGCATCATGACGACTAAAATGTCGTCTTCAGGAGGGTTTTGACAGTACTCTGTGATCGCTTTTGTGCCGGCCGTGCCCAATGATTTAGGCACTCGAAACTCAATCAGCCGCTGCTCAGCAAACAATGACATTGCCTGGCCAACACCGGTCAACTGATTCCAATCAAAGCCAGTTTCTAACTGATACTTGAGCCGCTCGGTAAAACCTTGTTCTTTAAGCGTTCGGCGCACCCCATCCAAAGCCTCTTCTACTAGTAAAGGCTCATTGCCATTAAGTAAAATAACCTTCGGAGGCGTATTCGCTGAACCCGGCGCATAGGCCTTAAGGCGTTCAGCTACTTCATCAAGTGTGATACGCATCGCATTCGGGGCTTAACCGCGCCTATTTGGGCTGATAATCGGTGATTACCGACAATTGCCGCACGATACGAAGCGATACAGCTTGCTCCATACTTTCTTGCAATTCGGCCTCTTCAGACTCAACTTCAACCACAGATTCAGGGTCAAAGTTATATTGGCGTAATTCAGACAAGCTTTTCGGCGGCCGAATATCACCACCTTCAGTATCCTTTAACGAGTAGGCAACCTTAAACACTAAATTATAGCTATTGGCTTTACCACGGTCATCTAAGGTCGCAACGGTTCGATTGGTTGACGCGTTAGTCACAATAAGAGAGGCATCTGCACCAGCCGCCGTGGCTGAGAGTGTCGCACCCGCTCGAATTAGAATACGTTCTAGCTCGTCTTTAAATGGCCCTTCTGGGGCGCTAACAAACATGTTTTTAACGCCATCAGACAGCGGAATACTGCCGCGCAAGTGAAAGCCACACGCAGATATAGAAATTGCTAAAAGTAGTAATAGCGCAGAGCGCAAAATGTTGTTGACCATTTTCAGACCTAGTTTTTATTCGTTTCAATTAGATTTTAGCGCAAGCTGGCATCGTTGCGGAATTAATTCGCGACAATATTCACCAACTTATTCGGCACCACGATAACTTTACGCACGGTAACACCGTCCAGAAAGCGTTGAACATTTTCATCAGCCACCGCTAAGGCTTCGACCTCTGCTTTATTCATTGACGCTGCGACATTCAGTTTTGCACGCAGCTTACCGTTCACTTGCACAACATATGTAATTTCATCTTTAACCAATGCCGATTCATCTACCGAGATCCAACCACTGCTTTCTAGTGATTGCTCGGTTCCATATGTCGCCCACAAATGTTCGCATAAATGCGGGGTGATTGGCGCTAGGATTTTCACCAAAATAGTGCATATTTCAGATAATGTGACATCGGCATGCTCACCCATTGCTGACCAATCGGCTTTCTCAGCGGCATTGGTTAGCTCCATTGCCGCAGCGACAACGGTGTTAAACTGCTGCCGCTCAAAGTCAAACAGGACTCGTTGAACAATGCCGTGCGTAATTAGTCGCAATGCCTTAGTCGCCGCGTTTGCATTGTCTATGACACTTAATGGTTTTAATTTAATACGGCCCAAGGTGTCGCTATGTTTTTCAAATAGATTCCAAACACGGCGTAAAAACCGCGAGCCACCGGCGATAGCATCATCATTCCACTCTAATGATTGCTCCGGAGGAGCCGCAAACATGGTGAACAAGCGCACTGTATCGGCACCGTAGCGATCAATCATACTTTGTGGGTCTACGCCATTATTCTTCGACTTAGACATTTTCTCGACGCCGCCAACGTCAACCGGTTCGCCATCGGCAAGCAATACAGCGCCGCTAGGCTTTCCTTGATCATCAAGTTGCACTTCGACTTCTTTAGGATTATAGAAACTGCGCTTGCCATCATCAGCGATCCGAAAGAAGGTTTCGGCCGTCACCATACCTTGAGTTAGCAGCCGTTTAAACGGCTCATCAGAGTTAATCAGACCAACATCACGCATCAATTTATGAAAAAACCTCGCGTACAATAAATGCATGACAGCGTGTTCAATTCCACCAATATATTGATCAGCGGGCAACCAATAATCGGCCCGCTCGTCCAACATAGCCGTGTCTAAATCGGGGCAACAATAACGTGCGTAATACCAAGACGACTCAAAAAAGGTATCAAAGGTATCTGTTTCGCGTTCAGCCGGCTCGCCGGTAACAGGGTGAACAGTATCAATAAATGAACGCATTTTTTTAATTGGCGAGCCAACTCCATCCATCACCACATCGGTTGGCAATTCAACCGGGAATTCAGTTGCTGGAGAGGGATCACCCTTCGCGTCATAGACAAAGGGAATAGGGCAACCCCAATAACGTTGCCTCGACACGCCCCAATCACGCAAACGATAATTGATTTGCTGCTCGCCAAGGTTATTTTTTTCTAACCACGCCGTGATATTGATTTTGGCTTCTTCCGACGTTTGGCCATCAAATTCGCCAGAATTCTTAAGCACACCAAGCTCGGTGTACGCGCCATCAGCAATGTCTAGCACTCCATCGGCCGGATAGATAACCGGCTTGATATCAATCCCATACTTAGTAGCAAACTCATAATCTCGCTGATCATGCGCTGGCACAGCCATTACCGCACCAGTACCGTAAGTCATTAATACGAAGTTAGCGCACCATACTGGTAGTTCATCACCGGTTACGGGGTGTCTTGCTGTAACGCCAAGACTAATGCCGCGTTTCTCCATTGTTTCCATGTCGGCTTCAGCCGTGGAACTCTGCGCACATTGCGCACGAAAAGCGGCGACGTCATCATTCGTCGCTGACGCTTGTAACGCCAGGGGATGATCCGCTGCGACAGCTAAATATGTGACCCCCATAAGCGTATCTGGCCGAGTGGTAAACACACGCAGGTTGTCGAAGTCATCGACGGCAAACTCAGCTTCGGCGCCAACCGACTTACCGATCCAGTTACGCTGCATGGTTTTAACTGAATCAGGCCAGCCATCGAGGTCATCCAAGCCGGCAAGCAACTCTTCTGCATAATCAGTGATTTTAATAAACCATTGAGGAATTTTTTTCTTCTCAACCAAGGCACCCGAACGCCAGCCACGGCCATCAATCACTTGCTCGTTAGCCAGTACAGTTTGGTCCACAGGGTCCCAATTGACTTCAGATTCTTTTTTATAAACCAGACCACGCTCATACAATTTAGTAAAGAACCATTGCTCCCACTTATAATAATCTGGCTTACAGGTCGCCAGCTCACGGCTCCAATCGTAACTAAAGCCCAGCCGTTTTAACTGGCCGCGCATGTCGGCAATATTGTCATCTGTCCAAGGCGCTGGCGCTGTTTTATTTTGAATGGCTGCATTTTCAGCTGGCAAGCCAAAGGCATCCCAACCAATCGGGTGCAACACATTCTTACCAAGCAACCGTTGATAACGGCTAATTACGTCACCAATCGTGTAGTTACGAACATGCCCCATGTGCAGTTTGCCTGACGGGTAGGGAAACATTTCTAAACAATAAAATTTTTCTTTATCGCTGTCTTCTACCGCTTTGAAGACCTGCGTCTTTTCCCAATTAGCTTGGACGCTAACTTCAATGTCTTGTGGGCTGTACTCTTGAGGCATGATTCTATGTTATCAATGGTTTAACTGGCCTATTTTGAGGCAGGCCTAAACCCAGCATTGTAACGGTAACGGTGTTGAGAGTGCAGTGTTTTATCGAGGATTGTATGTGCGAATTCAGAACCTTTCGACTCAAGCAGCGGCGATAGGACAACTTGAGATCTTATTCAGATAGCCGAGCCCCAAACTGATTTTTGATTGGCCCGGCGAAAGGGCAAAGCAATGAGATCGCCAATCGATTGATCTGCGATCTATAAGCCGGCTAAGAGCTAATTGAAGTTACTAACCAGTCGACAATGGCGGATGAAAGATAAACTGCACGACCACGCCTTCTGGGTCAGAGCAATAAAAGCTGCGCGCGCCATCCCGGTGCGTCTTAGCTTGATTAATCATTTTCACGCCATTGTCGAGTAAAAAATCATACCACTGATCAACCTGTTCGATTTTATCGACAATAATACCGGTATGAGCCAACGACTGAGCCTTAACACCCGTGTCAGCCACTCGATGTAGAGCCAAATTATCGACGCCGCTAGAAAGATAAACATTGTCGCTATCGGGCCGCCATTCGACCTCGAAACCAAGCAAATCAACGTAGAACGACTCTACCAATGCAAGATCTAAAACATTTAACGCAACGTGGCGCATGCCCGCATGCTGTGGTCTGGTAAGGCTCATTGAATAATCTCAAATGAATGGGTGATGTCGGCAGTCTTACCGAGCATGATAGACGCTGAGCAATATTTTTCAGCGGACTGTTGAACCGCTAAGCCAACCGCTTTATCACTTAGCTTTTGGCCACTTACTTTGAAATGTAGATGAATTTTAGTAAACACTTTCGGTTCAGTGTCAGCTCGTTGAGCTTCAATTTCGGCAACGCAATTTTCAACCGTTAAACGGCGCTTGCGCAAAATATGAACGACATCAAACGATGCACAGCCGCCCATGCCAATCAATAGAGTCTCCATTGGTCTCGCGCCTAAGTTCTCACCGCCAAACTCAGGAGGGCCATCCATCATGATCTCGTGCCCCGAACCTGAGGTGCCTTTGAAGTTCACGTTTTGTTGAAGTTCTACACTTATTTTCATTACATTATCTACTGTAGTTTCTATTAATTACTTTGATTCTAAATCGGCCTAAAAAAACAACTCAGCTAACCGTTTACCTGGATCATCGGCACGCATAAACGCTTCGCCGACTAAAAAACTATTTACATTATGCTCTCGCATTAGACCAATGTCGTCTTCGGTATGAATGCCGCTCTCGGTCACCACCACCACATCGTCAGGTATCGAGTTTAGCAAGTCTATTGTGGTATTCAGCGACGTACTGAAATCTCGTAAATTTCGATTATTGATGCCGATCATTGGCATTGCCAACTTAAGACCTCGCTCAAGTTCATGCTGATTATGCACTTCGATCAAAACGTCCATATCAAGCTCTTGCGCTCTACCCGCTAAATCTTGCATAAGACCGTCTTCCAAGGCGGCAACGATCAAGAGTATACAATCGGCCTCCATCGCTTTAGCTTCGAACACTTGATAATCATCAAGCATGAAATCTTTTCGTAACATTGGCAAAGTGCAGGCTTGGCGCGCCTGCGCGAAGTACTTGGCGCTGCCTTTAAAGAATTCTCGATCGGTTAATACCGATAGACAGCTGGCACCGTGCTTTTGATAACTTTCGGCAATATCAGACGGGCGAAAGTCTTCTCGGATAATACCTTTGCTTGGGCTGGCCTTTTTAACTTCAGCAATAATCGCCGAATGCCCTGACGCCAAAGACGAGGTTAACGCCGCGACGAAACCTCGACTGTCAGGCATGTCTGCCGCCTTGGCTTTCACGTCAGCCAATGAAAATTGGCGTTTCGCATGAACAACTTCTTCAGCCTTGTGAGCCATGATGTTATCGAGCACATCTGAGCCTGTCGACATAACTTGATGCATCTAATTTTCTCCCAAAGCCTGCTGAGTAGCGAGTATATAGCCTTGTTTTGCGGCTAAGGCCTTACCTGAATTTATCGAAGCTATGGCCATCTCAATACCATCCGCTAAAGAGCTGGCTAAACCAGAAACATAAACCCCTGCGCCAGCATTGAGAACCACAATATCCCGAGCGGCCCCTTTTTCTCCAGCCAAGACACGCTCAATTATTGCTAAAGACTCAGCCGGGTCACGCACGATAATTTGCTCTACGTTAGCCGGTTTCAAGCCAAAATCTTCGGGCTGAACACGGTAAGAGACAACTTGCCCATCACGCATTTCACTAATAGTCGTCGGCGCGCAAATACTGATTTCGTCCATGCCATCATCAGAGTGCACCACTAAGGTATGCTCACTTCCGAGGCGCAAAAAGACATTGGCGATAATATCAGTCAAGTCTTTGGCAAACACGCCAACCACCTGCCGCCTCACTTGAGCCGGGTTGGTTAATGGGCCTAACACATTAAAAATCGTTCTAACCGCCATCTCTTTACGCGGCCCAATAGCATGGCGCATCGCACTGTGGTGCATTGGTGCAAACATAAAGCCAACGCCGGCCGATTCGATGACCTTTGCAACCTGATTAGACTCAAGGTTCAAATTAGCACCGGCTTGCTCAAGCAAGTCGGCGCTACCGGACTTACTCGAAACCGATCGATTACCATGCTTGGCAACGCTACAACCGGCCCCAGCCGCAACAAACGATGCGGCGGTTGACACATTGAACGTGCTTATACCGTCGCCACCGGTCCCAACAATATCAATTAAATTTGGCGCATCTATATCCACATGACTTGCCAGAGAGGACATCACCTCTGCAGCCGCCGTTATTTCATCTACGCTTTCGCCCTTCATTCGCAAAGCGATTAGCAAACCGCCAATTTGAGAGTCAGTACACTCACCTGTCATGATTTGCTGCATCACAGCTTGCATGTCTTGGCGCGATAAATCTTGGCGCTCGATAAGCTGCGCGATGGCCTGTTGAATATGCATAATCAATTAGTTTCCAGAAAATTCTTCAAAAGAGCATGACCGTGTTCAGTCAGAATCGACTCAGGATGAAATTGCACGCCTTCAATCGCCAGCTCGCGGTGGCGTATGCCCATTATTTCACCGTCGTCACTCCATGCCGTTACTTCGAGACACGGTGGCAATGAGCTCTTTTCAATCACCAAAGAGTGATAGCGCGTCACGGTAAAAGGGTTTGGAATATTTTTGAAAACCCCTTGATTGATATGGCGAATGGGCGATGTTTTACCGTGCATAATGCTCTTAGCGTGCACCACATGGCCCCCAAAGGCTTGACCGATACTTTGATGGCCCAAGCAAACACCCATTAAAGGAAGCTGACCTTTAAAATGTTCGATCACAGAAAGCGAAATACCGGCTTCGTTAGGCGTGCACGGGCCGGGCGATAACATAATGCGGTCTGGGCGCATCGCCTCAATATCCCGAAGTGTAATTTCGTCATTGCGAAAAGTACGAACGTCTTCACCTAGTTCACCCAAATATTGCACGAGGTTATAGGTAAACGAATCGTAGTTATCAATCATTATTAACATAAGAAACCCCTAATTTTTTGGTGATGTTGTTGATCGCGTTTTAGCGCTGGCGAGACCTAAACCCGTGCTGGCCATCTCAATCGCCTTGACCATTGCTCGCGCCTTATTCAGGGTTTCTTTCCACTCATACTTGGGCACTGAGTCGGCAACAATCCCGGCACCAGCTTGCACATACACCACGTTATCTTTAATCACCGCCGTACGAATAGCAATAGCGGTGTCCATATTGCCGTTCCAGCCTAAATATCCAACGGCACCGGAATAAATGCCACGCTTGATCGGCTCGAGTTCATGAATGATCTCCATCGCTCGTATCTTTGGCGCGCCACTTACCGTGCCAGCCGGAAAAGTGGCCTTTAACACGTCAATGGCGTCAACACCGGACTCCACTTGGCCATCAACATTCGAGACGATGTGCATGACGTGCGAATAACGTTCTACAAGCATTCTTTCTGTTAGCTCAACCGAGCCGGTCTTAGCAATGCGGCCCACGTCATTGCGACCCAAATCGATCAACATAAGGTGTTCAGCGAGCTCTTTCTCATCATTGAGAAGCTCAGTTTCTAATTCGAGATCACGTTCAGCGGTGTCTCCACGTTTACGCGTTCCAGCAATCGGTCTAACCGTAACCAGACCATCCTCTAAACGCACTAGAATTTCGGGCGACGAGCCTACAATTTCAAAGTCGCCCATATCAAGAAAGTACATATAAGGCGATGGGTTAATGGTTCTCAACGCTCGATACAAGTCAATTGGTCGGCCAGTATAGGGGGTAGATAAACGCTGAGACAGCACGACTTGCATGATATCACCCTCACGAATGTAGTCTCGGCAACGCTCTACCGCCGCTTGAAAATCAGGTTGTGAGAAATGTAAGTCGTAGTTACTTTCATCGACACTCGGCTTGTCAGCCCGCACAATCGGTGCGCTAACATTTGAGTCGAGGCCGGCGACACAAGCGTCCAAATGCTCCTGAGCTTTTTGATAAGCCTGGTCGTCATTCAAGTCAGCCAAGGTGACCATAAAAATACGGCCAGAAAGATTGTCAAACACCAACACGTCTTTTGAAACCATTAACATCACATCGGGCGTGCCAATGTCGTCAGGTTTATCGTTTAATGCTAAGCGTGGTTCAATATAAGCAACAATTTCATAGCCGAAATAACCAACCAGCCCTCCGATCATTTCAGGTAAACCACTGTACTGCGCCACTTTGTATTGAGCCTGCAGCTCGCGCACTTTTTCCAGAGGCTGCTCGACCTGCGACGTTTCAACAATCTCGCCATCTTGTTCGACCGTCATTTTTTTTCCAAAAAAACGATAAATTCGCTTACACGGCAAACCGATAATCGAGTATCGCCCCCACTTGTCTCCGCCTTGAACCGACTCAAATAGATAAGTATAAGGCTGCGCGGCTAGCTTTAGATAGGTACTAACAGGGGTATCGAGGTCGGCCAGGGTTTCACGAACCACCGGCACATGTGTAAAACCCTGTGTTTTAAAAGGCGCTACAAAAGAGTTGAATTCTGATTCTGTTGAAAAAGGCATGGCAATAATTACTCGTTTTAGGTGCAACCGCACTTCATTGAGTGCTATTTAAGGCTGCGTATGCAAATACAAATGATGTGTGTGGGTGAAATTCATAATAGAAGCGCCCACAGATAGTTCTAGCGTCGCCAGCTCCGCCAACTTAAATCCATAATTTGTAGTACGTTATTTTGCATAATAAAAGAGAGGGGTTCGCCCCGTAGGCCAATGATTACGCGAGGGCGGCTTCAGGTCAAGTACTAATAAGGGCCTAAACGACCTTTAAGACGTGGCTTTTGCGATATTTTCACGCATCTGACTAATCACCTTGGCATAATCATCCTGATTGAAAATTGCTGAACCGGCAACGAAAGTATCAGCGCCAAGTGCCGCTAGCTCACCGATATTGTCGGCCTTTACGCCACCGTCGATCTCTAGGCGTATATCGCGACCACTCGCATCAATGATCTTGCGCGCTTCGACAATCTTATCTTTGATATAAGGTATGAATGATTGACCACCAAAGCCAGGATTAACCGACATGAGTAAAATCATATCAACCTTATCGATCGCCCACTCCAAAACAGATAATGGAGTTGCAGGGTTAAAGACTAAACCCGCCTGGCAACCTTCCGCTTTTATCAGCTGCAAACTGCGATCCAAGTGCTTGCTCGCTTCTGGGTGAAAGGTGATTGTTGTCGCGCCGGCGGCGGCAAAATCAGGGATAATTCGGTCAACTGGCTCAACCATCAAATGCACATCAATCGGAGCCTTAACGCCATGGTCACGTAACGCTTTACAAACCATGGGCCCAATCGTTAAATTAGGTACATAGTGGTTGTCCATTACATCAAAATGAACCCAATCAGCTCCAGCGGCTAGCACGTTATCAACTTCTTCTCCTAACTTTGCAAAGTTAGCAGACAGAATAGAAGGGGCTATTACGTAATCTCTCGTCATTTGATCGGCCATTTGGCAGTGTGAACAGTTCGACTTAGTTGAGACGCAATTATAGCGAAACTATTTCAAACTGCCAGATCAAACTAGCATTTCAGATGACCGGCTAAAACGAGCGATGCGACAAAGATAGATCCACCATGGTTACTGCAGTAACAAAAACATCGAACCATTACCACGCACAATATTCAGCATCAGCACTTCTTTGCCGTCTATCGCATTTAACAAGGAATCTATATTACTAACCGATTTGCGGTTAGCTGAGACAATAATATCGTTCGCACGCACACCATGCTCCCACGCGACGCTGCCTTGGCGTACATTGCTAACCAAAACCCCTTCTTCAGAATTAGTGCTAACTTGGCGCGCATCGCTTTCCTTAAACACAGCACCTTCTAGCTGATGGTGAATCATCGTGCCTTTTTTAGAGGCCCTTGTTGACGATTCAAGTACCGGTTCAAGCGTCATGCGGCCACCTTCTCGAGCAACAACCATGCTCAACCTATCACCGGCAAATTGCTGACCAATAATGGCGCGCAAATCATTGCTTCGAGCAATCTGTTGGGTCCCGGCTTCGAGCACCACGTCGCCGATTTGCAAACCAGCCTTATCAGCGCTTGAGCCCTCTATAACATTACTGATTACCGCACCGCCGGCCTGCTGAATATTAAACGCATTCGCTAAATCTGGCGTAAGATCTTGAACTTGAACCGCTAAAAAACCTCGCTGAGGAGTGCCATACTTAACTAGATGCTGCTTCACTCGCAATGCCATATTAACTGGCGTAGAAAAGCCGATTCGGGAATTGCCCGCTGTTTGCGCTGATCTCGCAATGTTTAGGCCGACCATCTCGCCATGTAAGTTCACCAACACACCCGACCCAACAGCCGCATCACTGCGAATAAAATTTTGATGCGCTTGCACGCTGTTGTTACGAGCTAGGGCGCTGACCACGCCGGTTATCAATGTGTTCTCTTCACCTAATGGGTCGCCGATAGAAACCACAAAGTCACCAACTCGCAATGAGTTCGAGTCGGCCACAACGATTGAAGTCAAACCAAGCTCGCTGACTTTAATTAAGGCAACGTCCGATGCCGCGTCACTGCCAAGCACCTCACCATCAATCACTCGACCATCAGAGAGCGTCACCTTAACGTTACTTGTGCCGCGCACAGAATGCTCATTAGTTAAAATTAAACCTTGCAAACCATCAACCACAACACCCGTTACAAACACCTCGCGCGCACGGTTATTCGCTGGCCGACGTTGGTCAAAAAAGCGCCGAAAAAAAGGATCATCAAACGGATCTCTTCGCGACTGAACAGGGGTTGTTATCGAAATGCGAACCAGCGATGCCTGCACACGCTCGATCACGGGTGCCAATGAAGGCAAACGTTGACCATCAACAGATAATGGTAAGTTCGCGTTCGCTGGTTTTGGCATCATCAGCATAAACACTGCACTGACCAACAGCACTGAAATTATTAGCTTCATTACGTTCAATTCTCTAACTCTCTTAATTTTTTGCTTCTACTTAATATTTTTTCTGAATAATATTTCTTTCGAGGCTTACTTTATTAACATTGGTAACTTACCTTACTTAATATTAGTTATTCCGTGCGGAACATGCCCGGTCGGCACGTGCTGACGCGCAGAATCACAGTGCCCTTGCTGGTCGTCGAAAAAGATATCGGCGCCAAACGTACGCAAAAATTCACCCTTGGGTAAGCCGCCTAAGAATACGGCTTCGTCAATGCGGATATCCCACGCCCTCAAAGTTCGAATCACTCGCTCATGAGCTGGCGCTGATCTTGCGGTAATAATCGCAGTCCGAATAGGCGATTCACCTTGCGGAAATTCAGATTGAATTCTATGCACAGCCGCCAACATATTCCTGAACGGGCCACCAGGAAGCGGTTTTTTCGCAGCCTTGACCTCGTGTTTAGCAAATTCGACTAAGCCTTTTTGCTGATAAACCAATTCAGCTTCATCAGAAAAAACCACCGCATCGCCATCAAATGCGATACTTAACTTACCTTTGCTAGCCGCTGAATTTTTGGTATTTGAGGGCAACATAGTGGCCGCGGCAAAACCAGAACCCAGAGTATTTGCAACATCTTCGGGGTCAGTTGATAAAAACACGTCGGCGCCAAACGGCTCTACATACTTAAACGGGCTAGCACCATTGGTGAATGCAGCACGAGTTATTGGAAGGTCATGCTCTTGAATTGAATTAAATACTCGCAGGCTCGTATCAGCACTATTGCGTGACAACAAGATAACCTCTACACGCTCACGTGCTTTACCCAAGCCATTCAAGTTCAATAGCTTCTGAACTAGCGGAAACGCGGTTCCGGGTTTCAATATTTCATTCTCGCGCTCGAGCTGGTATCGGCAATACGCCTCTACCCCTTCTTTCTCGTAGATACGATGGCTCTCTTCGAGATCAAATAGAGCTCGAGAAGAGATAGCAACAACCATTTTTTGCTTGTCACTCATAAGTTGAATATTCTCTGTAAATCCCCAATCATTTGCTCAGTTTAGCAACATTACTCGTCGTCTTCGAAAAAGCTAACAAACTATTTAGTTTCCGGTAGGAATAGAAAAACAAGCATCTTGTTTATTGAAAGGTGTTTTTGGGGTGATAAGCGTGTTGAGTTCTGCAAAATTCGATCACTTGAGCTTGATCTTCAGCGAACGAAGCCAGTGGCATACGAGACGGCATGATTGTGAAGGTTTTTTCGGCAAAATTGGGCCCGGCAATAACAATCGGCACATTAGCCTTTCTTGCGATGTGATAATAACCGCTTTTTAAAGTCGATTCATAACTCCGTGTTCCTTCAGGAGTAATCAAAAACCGTAATTGATCTGTTTGATCGAGCTGATTTACCACTGAATCAACAAAATTGGTACGCGTACGACGATTGACTGGCAACACTCCAAGAAAAGCACACACATACTTAATTGGCCAAATAAAGAAGACATCTTTGGCGAAAATCTTTACGTTTAAATCCAGAGCTTGAATGGCTAACCAACCATAAAAAAAATCCCAATTACTGGTGTGGGGCACGCCCACAAATATATATTTGCGTTCTGTAGGCGGTTCACCAATCATGCGCCAGCCCAATAGTTCAAACATAATGTACTGGCAAATTTTCTGTTTCACTAATGGATCTCCAACCTTCTCAAAAGTGCTCGTAGAGCTTAATCAGACGACATAATAAAACAAATTCTTCAACAACATTGCTGTATCGCCGTGCGAGACACCAGACCAACGATTTAAAACAACCCCAATTGAGGGTCTTCTCTTATCTCGCTTGGCTTGTTCGGGGCTAGATTATGATCGGTAGAGTGCAAGTTTGCTAACGTGACTCCAATCAGCCGTATCGGGCGCTTACCAACCTCAGTTTTACGTAATAGTTCCGGCAAAACACCGGCAATATCATCTTTGGAGATATAACCCAACGCATCTGTTTTGCTTCGCGTATTAAGTTCGAAATCAGAATACTTGACCTTCAAGGTGACTGTATTTGCTGATAACTGCTTGGCCTCCAGTATCCCCTCTAATCGGCCTACAATGCCAAGCAAGGTCTGCCAAATAACGGCCTTATTAATCACGTTTCCTTCAAAAGTCGTTTCTTTGCCAATAGATTTACGCACACGATGCGACCGCACTGGCCGTTCGTCAATTCCACGAGCAACGCGATAGTAATACGCGCCGGTTTGGCCAAATTCAGTTTGCAATTCGACCTCGCTCAAGCGCTTCAAATCGGCGCCGGTATAAATACCCAAGCCATGCATCTTCTTTTCGGTAACTTTCCCAACGCCGAAAAATTTTCTGATATCCAATTGTTCTACAAAATCTTCAGCCACCTCGGGCCTTATCACATATAAGCCATCAGGCTTATCCATATCTGACGCGATCTTAGCGAGAAATTTATTGAATGATACGCCGGCCGACGCCGTTAGATTAACTTGCTGTTGAATTTTCAGCTTGATCGAGTTCGCGATTTCGGTCGCCGAGCCAATCTCAAGTGCACGTTCGGTGACATCTAAATACGCTTCGTCTAACGATAACGGTTCGATCATGTCGGTAAAGAGTTTAAATACCTCATGAATACCCTCAGACGCAGCCCTATAAGCCTCAAAACGAGGTGGTACAAAAATAGCGTTGTGACAAAGTTTCGCCGCCTGAGCTGAGGGCATGGCTGAATGAACGCCAAATTTGCGCGCCTCATAGCTGCACGCAGCAACCACCCCGCGACTCCCAGGCTTGCCACCAACAATCACAGGAAGGCCACGCAGCTCGGGAAAATCTCGCTGCTCTACCGAGGCGAAAAACGCATCCATGTCGATATGTATGATTTTTCTCATTCTATTAACATCTGGCTCTTTAGCGAACCTGCCAATCAATCGCCGACTTATGTTTACTAAGTAAGTAATCATTCGCCTTAGAAAAGTGGCCACACCCAAAAAAACCTCGGTGTGCCGAGAGCGGTGACGGGTGGGGAGCGCTTAAGACTAGGTGCTTATCGCGGTCAATCATCTTACCCTTCTTTTGTGCGTATGCGCCCCAAAGCATGAATACAACATTGTCACATTCACTATTAATCACTTCGATCACTTTATCAGTAAACCGCTCCCAGCCTTTACCCTGGTGACTGCCGGCCTCAGCGTGTTCCACGCTCAGCACAGCATTGAGCAGCAACACTCCCTGCTCGGCCCATGCGGTTAAATGGCCATGCTCTGGAACATCGCAACCCAAATCTAATTGCAATTCTTTGTAGATATTGCGCAATGACGGTGGCACTTTAAGCCCTGGCATCACACTAAAGCTAAGGCCGTGTGCTTGATTTGGACCGTGGTAAGGGTCTTGCCCCAATATAACTACCCGCACCGACGCCAAGGGAGTCACATTCAATGCCTTAAATACGCTTGCCTCCGGGGGGTAGATGATTTTCCCGCTCTGCCTCTCTAAACGAAGAAACGCCAACAGCGACCGAAAATAGTCGTGCTCAAATTCAGAGCACAAATATTCGAGCCACTGAGTATCTAGATCGGCTGCTTTAAGGTTCATTTTTTTCCTTAGATGGAAGAGCTAAGTGGGCAACTTCGCTTATAAGTTCTGCAAAAGTCATGGCATTTAGATTAAAAAATCTTAACTGGCCTTTATAGCCGATCATTAATCAAAACTAAGTTATTTATCGTTTTCACCCTATTTTAGCGTAGTTTTAAGGATCTAATAAATACGCGGCAAGTCTAACTAAAAATTCATCAAAACAGATATGCGATTACCGAAGGTTAAGGCTGATTGTGTCGGCCGTTTGGCTCGTTAGACTGACAAGCATTGGCCGTAATCACTACCCTACTTTAACGTTTTTATGCCAATGAAAATCCCTACAACTACCCAAATCGAGGAACTATTATGTTATCGAAAAAACCAGTTTTACCAAACTTTTTGAAAACTCTTTTAATCACTTCTATGGCATTCGGCAGCGTAGCTGCATTCGCAGGCCAAAACCAAGAGGGTGAGAAAATTGGCGACTTGAAAGACATGAAAGCCAAACATTCTCTTAAAGCCGAAGAAATGACTAACAAACTAGATGCCGAAGCCGCTGCTAGCTCATTAACTGACGAGTCCAAGAGCACTCTGAACAAGGGCGACGAAATGCTCGACAAAGCAGAAGAAATTAAGCCTGGCGAGTAAATCGCGGTTTACGCCCGATACGGCGAGAAAGACAAAAAGGCCTAGTCTATGTGCTAGGCCTTTTTTATGCCTAGATCTTTTTCCTATCGTCTCGAACCTGCTCTATAATAGCCGACTTACTAACCCAATTCATTCGGAGCTCAATCATGATTAAAGTAGGCGATTCAATTCCCGCAGCGACTATCACAGTCATTACAAAAGATGGCCAAGACAACGTGTCAGCCGCTGACTTCTTTGCAGGTAAAAAAGCAGTCTTGTTTGCATTACCAGGAGCATTTACGCCAACGTGCTCTGAGGCGCATCTGCCAGGCTTTGTCGTTAAGTATGATGACATCATTGCTAAAGGCGCAGACCTAGTGGCGTGCTTATCAGTTAACGACTCATTCGTCATGAAAGCTTGGCAGGGCAACCAAAATGCCGAGAACATAGCGATGATCGCTGACGGTGGCGCTGCGTTAACTAAGGCGATGGATTTAGTTTTAGATACCGCCGATTTTGGTGGCATTCGCTCACAACGTTACTCAATGATTATTGATAACGGTGTAGTGACTCATCTAAACGTTGAAGAAGGCGGCTTTGAAGTAAGCGATGCCGAAACAGCGCTAAGCCAGCTGTAGCTAAGACACAGACAAGTCGCAGCACCAAATAGAGTGACTTACTGACAAGGTAGGTCACTCTGTCTTTGGTTCAATTTTCGCCCAGTTCGTTGGCTTTAAGGAACTCAGCCAGAATATTAAATGCACCATGTCAGAGCTTGCAATAGGTTCAACCGCAAGACTGCATTTTTGAGCATCAGAGCGGCTCTGCATCATGCAATTCGCCTAAGGCATGCTTTAGACCGTCGAGTTTATTGCCATAACGTTGCCATCGACCAACCGACCCCGAATACAAGGGCTGGCGCACCTGCACCGAACTTGCAGTAGAGACTGGGGCATCATTTTCATGAAACCGCATGCATGATTCTTGCCATTGTAGACCACAAAATTCGAGTAAGCGACGCGTCTGCTTTTCTTGATCGTGCACAATACCTTCGTAGCTCACTTCCATAAACCTATTTGCAGGCAGATTTGCTCGCCAATGAGACATCAAGGTATCAAACCGACGGTAGAACTCAGCGGTCTGGGTTAAATCATAAGTATAATGGTAGTAAGAGTGCTGAACGGTCAACAACTGTCGATAATTGCTCAAGCAGCTATCCATAGCACCACGTCGCAAGACAATTATTCGAGCCTTAGGTAGCGCTTGGTGGATCAAGCCAGCATAGAAAAAATTTAACGGCATCTTGTCAGTAAAACGCCTCGCGCCTCGACTAAGCTTGATAGCCGAAGCAAGATATTCTTCACCGATACGGTTGAGCACCTCGCTCGAAAGATCGTTAGATTTTAAAAACGTTTCAACGTCCATGACCATATTCGAATCGGTTTTGGTTGCCTGCTTAATCAAGCCCGGAAATATATTTAATTCGCCCGCCGCCATCACCTCGCTATGACTTGACAGTATTCGATCGACCAAAGTAGTGCCTGTTCTTGGTAAGCCGACTATAAAAATAGGGGCATCATCATGGCTAGAATCAATGACGCTTGGCGAGCTTTTGATCGCCAAAGGTTCATGGGTCACGGTAGACATCGCCGCTTCAAATAGGCGGTCGTAGGAAAACACCTGAGCATCAGTTTGGCTCAACTTTAACTGCTTGGCCTTGTGAAGCCACTCTAAACTTTCTTCATACCGACCAAGGTCTTCCAAGGTTTTAGCAATCGCATGACCTAGATGTAAACTCGCGTCTTCGTCGCCCACCAACAAATCAAACAATGGCAACAAATCAGGTAGATAGTGATACTGCTCTGTTTGCCGCTTGAGACCAACAAGCGACGACCAAGCTCGATACGAGTTTGAATCGCGGCTCAATGTTTCTATATAGCCCTTTTCGGCTAACTCAAAAGACCCTAAAAATTGCTGCGATGCCGCTAGGTTGTAATGAAAGTTTGCCGGTGCATCGTTCAAGCTCACTGCCTGCTCAAAAAACGGTATCGCTTTCTCGTGGAACCCTGTGCGACTATAAATCACGCCAATAGTGTCTGCCAAATGCGCGTCATCGACAGTCAGTGCTGCCGCCCTGTCGGCCGCTAACTTGGCCGCTTCCTGATCGCCTACAATGGTTAGCGCCTGACCAAGATAAGCATGGTAATACGCGCTATTAGGCTCTAAGTCAGCCGCGCGGCCGAATAATTCCACCGCCTTTGTGTGATTTCCAAAATCGGCAGCGATCGTGGCTAGCAAACAATACGGCACCGCATCGTTAACATCAGCGTGAATCATTTTGATAGCACTAGAGTGCACTTCTTTATGATGCTTATTTGCGATTTCTCGCAGACCATTTAACAAGCGCTGAGTGGATGAATATAATTTTTGCACGATTTATCTAATTTGCTATTGGTCAGCAACGCTGGTTAAAACCAGTGCACATATTTTGCACTAATTTGGGGCACAGATGCACCTTGTTATGTATTGACATCAATCTACTATAAAAGCACTATTCTTCGGGCCTAAACGAAAAAAACCTTCATAGGCACATCTGGATGACGGACCAAATAAGCTTGGTAGCCGACCATCAACTAACGTATTCCAAATATTGAAAGTTAGCACCTTGATCTATACGTTAATAATTCCATAGGTATTACAATGCAATATAACAACGAAAAGAAGAGTTATAAACTAAAAGCATCGACTAGAGCCATAACACGAGCCTTAGCGTTGCCACTTACCGGAGCCGCCTTTATTAGCCCAAGCTTCGCCCAGAACGACAGTTTAGAAGAGATTGTTGTTACCGCAACAAGACGTGCGGCCACGGTGCAAGATGTACCAATTAATATTTCAGCGATTGGCGCTCAACGCATCGAACAGCAAGGCTTTAACGAAATTGCCGATTTGTTAGCATTTGTACCAGGAATAAACACGGTTGACCAAGGGGGTCGTAACGGTAACAACCTTATTGTTCGAGGAATAAACGCCGAGCCATTAGGTCAAGGCAGCGGCAACGATATAGGCGGCACTGTTGCCACCTATATTGGAGAAGTGCCAATCGCTATCGATTTAAAACTGAACGATCTACAACGAGTGGAAGTGCTATTAGGCCCTCAAGGCACTCTTTTTGGTGCTGGTACTTTGAGTGGCGCGATTCGTTATATACCAAACAAGCCTAACACCGAGGAAGCAACCTTTGAGGTTCGTGGCGATGCGTATTCTATCAGCGAAGGCAGCGGCGTAAGCACCGACCTTGGTTTCACCTTCAACCAACCGTTGTCTGACACGATAGCCATTCGGGGTTCATTTGACTCATCAGAAGACGAGGGCTTTATAGACTACCCGTTTGTTGTGCGTGAAATCGGCGTGTCAGAACCCGATACTGACCGTAATGACGCCGCCGCAGCGGCCGCCAACTTTGACCCCGTTAGCGATGCCAACGGCCAAGAAGTAGATTCTGGCCGAGTTGCCGTGCGTTGGCAGCCCAGTGATGTATTTGATGCAACACTGACATACTATTTTCAAGACGAAGATAACGCAGGTCGCTCGGTGTCTGGCGAACGAGGCGGTTTTGAAACGCCTCGCTTTGCGTCCCCTAGCCGAGTGTTAGAGCCCAATGAAGAAGAAAACCGCTTAACCGCATTAGAAATTACCGCTGATTTAGGCTTTGCTGAGCTAACATCGGCAACCGGTATTGCGACCTATGAAGAAGTGGGGCAACGCGACCAAACGGATCTACTTATTAGCTTGGAATATTCATACGAGACGTTCCCTACTTTTACCGCGTTTACGCGTGAAGAAGAAGAGCGTGATATTTTTAATCAAGAAATACGTTTAGTGTCAACAAGTGACGGCCCAATCAACTGGATCGTCGGCGCTTTTTACAACAAATTTGAAACGGTAAGTTCGTCATCTGAATTCACCCCTGGTTTTGCGCAATTCGCTGGCTTTGACCGTCCTGATGACTTAGAGTTTTTCTCAGCCGGTTCGAGCGAAACTGAAGAGTCAGCGGTCTTTGCTGAGATTGGCTACCAAATCAACGACAAATGGCAAGTCACCATCGGTGGCCGCTATTATGACTTCGATATTCAAAGCCAAAGCACAGTCGACTTCCCTTTATTTGACCCCGATTTCGTTGCACAAAACTTAAATGTCATCGAAGACCGAGCCTTTGACCCAACACTACGTCAAGAAGGCGATGGCACGCTCTTCAAGTTCAATACGTCTTATGATTTATCGGAAGATGTCACCCTATACGCAACCGTCAGCGAAGGCTTTCGTATTGGTGGCGGAAATGGCGGCGGCGCTTGCGCAGACTTTGACCCGAATGCCGATCAAGGTAATTGCAACTTAGCACCCGGGCAACAATTTGGCCCAGGCCCAAATGACTTTGCGCAATTCGACGAACGAGCATTTGGTCCCGATCAAACTCGAAATTTCGAGCTTGGGGCAAAGACCCAATGGGCTGATGGAAAAGTAACGCTCAACGGCGCTCTATTTTACGTTGAGTGGGAAGACCCTCAATTAGCATCGGCAACGGTGAACGCGTCAATTCCAATCACCATTAATGCCGACGGCGCCGAGTCGACTGGCTTCGAGTTAAGTGGCGACTGGCTAGCCACCGACCAACTGCGACTTAGAGGTAGCCTGAGCTATACTAAAAGTGAACTATCGGCCGATGTACCATCACTTATCCGAACCATTACACCTCCAGGCTTTGGCTCTTCATTTGAAGACGGCCAAGATGGTGACCGATTACCGGGTTCGCCTGAAACTCAATTTTCACTATTTGCTAGTTATAATTTGCCGTTAGCAAACGGCCGAGAATTACATTTAAACGGCAGCTACTCTTGGCAAGATGATGTTTTATCGCGAGCCGGCGGCCGAGGAAGCAGCTTAACATTAGACAGCTTCGGCGTAGCAAATGCCTCCGCGGTTTATGAGGCAGAGAAGTATTCAGTTACAGTTTATGCTGATAACCTGTTCAATGAATTTGCTGAAACTGGGGTGCAGTCGACTCAACTGTCAAACCAAACGGTTAACGGTGCCAACGTACGTAGCTTCTTAACCAATGTTTTAACGCCACGTACCATTGGCGCTCGGTTTACTTACCGCTTCTAAAAAAAGCGCGCAAGCAAATCAAACAAAGGCGGCCGGTTAACTCAGGCCGCCTTTTTTATCAACAATCGACATCAGAATTAAGTCGAGAAATTTCCACGGTTGAGTGCTGCATACCAAAGCGGTCATGCAAAATAGCTTTAATGGCATCTCTAACTTGGCCCGCATCGGCGTCATTACCAATCTGTGCTTCTAAGGTCGCCATCGGCCGCTCCTGAGTGATCGACCAGGCATGAATATGCCGCACTTTCACTAAGTCTCTGACCTCTTGCTCGAGTAGCGTGGCCACCGTACGCCGATCAAATCCGTCCGGCGCGCCTTCAAGTAATATATGGCCGCTTTGTCGCACCACATACCAAGCCGATCGCAAGATAATCAAGGCAACAATAACCGACAAGATTGGGTCAATGAGCGTCCAGCCAGTGTAAATAATCACCACCGCGGCAATCAATGCCGCAATCGACCCAAGCAAATCACCAATGACATGCAGCACCGCGGCCTTAATATTCAAATTATCGCTTTCTCCCTTTGTGAGCACCCAAAAGGCAAGAAGATTAACCACTAAGCCACCCAAGGCGACCCAAAGCATCAAGCTTCCGGCCACTTCGACAGGCTGTAGGATTCGCTCATACGCCTCATAGAAAATCCAGCCCGCAATTAGAAACAGAGATAGCCCATTTACAAATGCGGCAAGTATCGAAAAACGGTCAAAACCATAAGTGCGCCGCCAACTCGCTGGGCGGCGGGCCAAGCGGAGCGCAAACCAAGCAAGGCTTAATGCGGCAAAGTCAGTCAACATATGACCCGCGTCGGCGATCAACGCAAGCGAGCCTGAGATAAGGCCGCCGAACACTTCAACAAACATAAAGACACCGATTAACGTCGCCGCAATGGCTAACGCTTTCTCATTACCAGAACCGTGTCCGTGTCCGTGTCCGTGTCCGTGTCCGTGTCCGTGTCCGTGTCCGTGTCCGTGTCCGTGTCCGTGATGATCATGCGGCGGCATTTGTGTATTACCTTTTATGTTTTTTCGCTAGCCGATATCACAACTTGGTAAAACGGAAAATCAATTGAGCTAAGGTATGATCTTCAAACCGCTTACCAATAAATGACAGCCCTGTCGGCATGCCAGCGACGGTGCCGCCTGGAACAGTCACATGAGGGTGCCCGCCGACCGCTGGATAACCAGCCATACCTGGCCCGAAGAAGGAGTCTCCATTAATATGGTCTATTTTCCAGGCAGGGCCTCCGGTAATTCCAATTATAGCGTCTAAATTTTGTTCCTTAAAAACCTTATCCAAACCATTTTCGCGGGTCATAGTATGACCCTTGGCTTTTATATCTTTATATTCCTTTTCACTTAACTCTAGTGCCGCAGACGCATCAAAAATACTTTGGTCAAAGTGCTTCATTTCTTCAGCAGCATTGTCATTATTGAATGTGATTAACTTAGCCAAGGTCATCGTTTTCAACGCATTATTACGAGCTTTAAAATAGCCGTTCAAGTCTCGCTTAAACTCATATTGCAGAAGCTTGTAGTTGTCAGCCCAAAAACCTTCGGCTGGCGTAAGAGTAACGTCATCGACAATAATCGCACCGGCCAGCTTTAACTTATCTATAGCCGCCACTAATAATTTGTCTCGCCGAGGGTCGTAACCTAATGTCGATGCCATTACGCCAATGCGTTTACCGTCTAGGGCGTCGCCGTCGCTTAAGGCTTGTAAGCCTTTGATCAAATTTTCGTAGTTTTGGGCCTCTGGGCTAATCATTGCTGACAAAACTAACGCGGCGTTCTCTATATTATTTGCCAAGGGCCCGGCGGTGTCTTGCGATGTTGCTAACGGCACAATTCCGTCGCCACTAATAATCCCGTGGGTCGGTTTAAAGCCAACAACCCCATTACTGGTTGCGGGGCAGATAATCGAGCCGTGGGTCTCGGTGCCAATGGCAACCTCAACATAGCCTAATGCCACCGCAACACCAGAGCCAGAACTTGAACCACAAGGCGATCGACTAGGGTCGTTAGCATTAACCGTTTGGCCGCCAACCGCGCTCCAACCTGAGCTTGATTTTTGTGAGCGAAAATTAGCCCACTCACTCAAATTTGCTTTACCTAAAATTACCGCACCCGCTTGTTTCAACTGAGCAACACTAGGCGAGTCTTTCTCGGGGTAATTTTCAAGCAAGGCTAAAGAGCCGGCTGTCGTTGGCAAGCCCTGCATGTCAATATTGTCTTTAATTAAAATCGGCATGCCCTTGAGCAGAGTCTCACCGCCTCGCGCATCAATCAACTCGGCATCCTTTTGAGCATTTGGGCTGATCGCGATGACCGCGTTATAAATGTCGTCTTTAGCGTCTATCAGCTTGAGGCTTTGCTGCACTTTTTCCACCGCCGACAACTCGGCCGCCTGCCCAACACTCGCGTAAGGTTGAGCTACAAAAAAGAGTAAACATGAAACTAATTTGATTGCCGTTTTCATTACTTCACCTGTCGATTAAATTTTATCACTTCGCCGCCTTTCATAACAAAATCGACGTTTTCTAATACACTGATATCGTCCAGCGGGTTGCCGCTAACCGCTATAATATCGGCGTAAGCGCCAACCTTAATAGAACCAAGGTCGCTTTCTTTGTTCAACAATGTTGCCGCATTAATAGAAGCCGCTTGTAACGCCTGTATAGGAGACATGCCAAACTGTACCATTCGAGACAGCTGCTTTAAATTATCACCATGTGGGTACACACCTGCATCGGTACCCATCACCATATTAACTCCAGCGTTAACCGCCTTGCTGAAATTTTCTCGCTGTAGCGCACCCGTTTTACGTTCTTTAGCAAGACTCTCTTCTAAAATCCCGGCTTTCTCGCCTTCGCCCAAGATGAATTCAGTAACGTAAATATCCATAGAAAGGTAAGTACCTTTGTTCTTAGCTAATTTAATTCCGGCGTCATCAATAAAGCTGGCATGCTCAACCGAATCAACGCCTGCCTCAATCGCCGCATACACACCTTCTGTTCCGTGTGCATGCGCAGCCACAGTCACGCCTCGGCGATGCGCCTCTGACACCGCCATTTTCATCTCTTCTAGAGAGTACTGCTGAACACCGACTTTGGTGCCTTTAGACAACACGCCTCCGGTTGCGCACAACTTAATCAGGTCAGCACCATATTTGATATTGCGGCGTACTTTTTTCGCCACTTCCCATGGGCCATCGGCAACGCCATCACTACTTACCTGATAGTCAACTGGTAACAAATTATTATCGCAATGGCCGCCGGTAATACCCAATGACGGACCTGAGACAAACATACGTGGGCCAACAATGTCGCCGGCATTTATGCTATCGCGCAAGGCCACATCGATAAAACCACTCGCGCCGAGGTTTCGAACCGTAGTAACGCCCGCCATCAAGGTCAGTTGTGCGTGCTTAACCCCTCTTAAGGCGGCTCGAGTTTGCGAACTGGCTAAACGTTTGTAACCATGTTCGGTCGAGCTACTTGTTAAATGAGCATGCATATCAATCATGCCTGGTAACAAAGTCAAACCCCTTAGATCAACAACATCACCAATGAGTTGGCGTGCATCACCGCTTTGAATATCAATTATGCGCCCATCTTCGACGGTCACGATTGGCTTAGAAAGCAAACGCCCTCGCTCAACATCAACCATGGCATCGGCGATGATGAACGTTTTCGCATTCACGCTCGCACTAACTACAAACAATAAAAATGCAACAAGCACTCTGTAACTCATCGTAACTCCTTAGATGTTATTAATAATGTAGCTTATCTTAACCGTTAACCATGAAAGATATGTCGGACCAACGCTTAGCCATAATGCGACGAATCAGAGACGATATCATTTTTAATACGTAGTTTTACTTTCCAATTTGAGTAACTAAGTTAAGCTTACTCTATGACACCTGAAACGCCGATACCGCGGGGATCGGAAGCCGTATTGGTTGCACCCGGTCGACTCTCAATTAGTTGTAAATCACCGAACTCAAAACCATGTGGCTCCACCCGATAGCCTCGATTCTCTAACTCTAGGGTAGCCTTACTATTTAATGGAATGCTAACACTGGTTGTGATCAAATCGGCGGGTAATAGCTGATGGTGAAAGCGACTTGCGCTAACCGATTCTGTGGCAGACATGCCATTGTCAATCACATTGATAATGCTTTGAAATACCGAGGTGAAAATGGTCGACCCACCTGGGGTACCAACCACCATTCGTATATCATCGCCGTCTAAAAGAATCGTCGGGCTCATCGATGACAGCATGCGCTTTGACGGTTGAATCTCATTGGCCACACCACCGACCACGCCATACGCATTAGCCACTCCCGGCTTAGTACTGAAATCGTCCATTTCGTTATTGAGAATAAAACCAGCGCCTTCCACCACCACTCCGCTACCATAGCTCCAGTTAAGCGTATAAGTATTAGAGACAGCATTGCCCCATTGGTCGACAATCGAGAAATGCGTGGTGCTAGGCGAATCTAACCCAGGCTTAGCGTGCTCTAATGTGCTTATAGAGTCGACCTTAACTTCTTTCGCTCGGCGCTGAATATAGGCATCGCTTACTAACTCTTTTATCGGCACGTCGAAAAAGTCGGGATCACCAAAATATTCAGCTCTATCGGCAAATACTCGTTTTTCCATTTCGGCGATCAAATGAATATATTGAGCTGAGTTTGGTTCAAGGCCTTCAAACTCACTTCCTAACAACTGCTTCATTTTCAGTAGCTGAATCACCGCAAAACCGCCGGAACTTGGCGGCGGCGCGGTAACCACGGTATAACCGCGCCAATTAGCGATCAGCGGTTTACGCCAAACCACTTGATAACTCGCCAGATCGTTAGCACTGATTAACCCTTTGTCTCGAGCAGACTGAGCGATGATGAGTGATGATGTTTCACCTTGATAGAAATCATTCGGCCCCTGCTTAGCGATGCGCCGCAATACAGCCGCTAAATCGGCTTGCTTGAATGTGCCACCGTCCGCCATCGAGCCAAAATGTTCAGCAAAATTAACCTTGCCATCAAACCATTCAATGGTACTCGGTATTACTTTGGCTTTTTTAGGGTGCACCTCAAAGCCATTCTCGGCATAGCTAATTGCTGGAGCGAGTAAGCTCGCCCAGGATTTACTGCCAAATTTTTGGTGAGCCGCCCATAAGCCAGCAACGGTTCCGGGCACGCCTGCGGCTCGAATGCCGATCAAACTCGATTTTTCAACAACGTTTCCATCAGCATCGAGATACATATCTCTACTTGCTGTAAGCGGGGCTTTTTCGCGGTAATCCAAAAAATGGTTCTGGCCATTCATGCGAGCAAGCATAAAACCACCGCCGCCAATATTTCCAGCCTCAGGAAACGTCACTGCCAATACAAATGACGCCGCAACAGCGGCATCAACAGCATTGCCGCCACTATTCAAAACAGCCTCTACCGTGGTTGCGGCGTATTTATCTGGCATCGCGTAGGCCGCCTTGGGACTGGTGCTTTCAGGCGCCGGATGACTCACACAGGAGCCCAGAAGTAGCGCGACTAGAGCAAGCACGAAGCTATTGATTGACAGAGTATTTCGAAAATTCATGGCGTACTAGAGTTAAATGCTGGTTATGCCAACATACTCTAGTTAATAGTTATCGTAAACCGCCTGAGTCAGCAAGCTTAGAACAGCTACTTTTCGAGCGGTAGATAGCCACCCAAATTATCAAAACTGGCAACTAATTCTCGTTGCTGACGGCCGAGCTCACCGTCATTAAACAAAGGAGCTTTAGATGCATCAACCTTATAACTCATATTTTCAAAACCTTTATCAAAACGTGAGTCAGTAACTTTAACGTTTCGAGTCTGAAATGAAAATCTCGCCAACTCAATTGGGTCGATACTATGACTAAATCGTTTGAACCCTTTAAACGCGACCGATTCATCTATGTAACGATCACTGCGGGCAATTAGTGACAAAACCAATTGATGCACAAAATCAGCTCGACTCGGATGCTCACAGGCAACCGTAATTGAACCGTTTTCTAGCTCAGGGAAGTGCGACGAGGTGCCGATAACACCAAGCTCATAAATGATTTTATCCCCTAAAACAGCTTGGTCATGAATTTCAAAAGTGCATCCAGCAAACGCGAGTCCCTTAAGTTGCTCATCAACATCGAGTGCCGGAGCCTTGCCCAACGTAGATTTATTGCCCGCCATCAACGGCAAATCTAAATGGCAATTAAAAGGAGTCGTAACACGACTGCCTTGGTCGATGCGCACGGTAAGTAGCTCGCGCACTTCATGTTCTCGTACTTTCTTAATTGCTAATAACGAGGTTTGGACAATTTCGGAGGTTGGTGTTGTCGGCTCGATTAACCAACGCCGACCGTAGACCATTTTATCCATCTGCGCGATTTCAGCTGAAGCCGGATAATTCTCTTTACCAATCACACCAACAATCAAATATAGGCATGAACCTTCTTGACCCGCAAATAGCTGGTACCCCTGGGGCACTGAAATATGGGCCAATACATTGCTAAGATTGTCTAGCTTTCGGTCAATATCTAAATACTGTTGAGGCACAGCCTCTTCACCATTCGATAAACGAATAGTCGGGGCAAACTCTAGAGGCGTCTCACCAAACTCATTTTGCCTGGCGTGCTTGGCATCTAACTGCTTGGAAATAAGATGTAAGATTGGAACACTCATAAAAAATCACCATGATAAACACATTGCTTGCTGCAACTTAAACACAGACCCGAGATTATGCCGATTCATCCCATCTGAAGTGTGAATTTATTGTCGTTTTTTTGTGAACATACGTTACGTAGCCGTTTTAGTCGGCCGCCGAATGCTCAGCACGCCCACAACCAATGCAGTCCCAAGCAAAATTGTTCCCATGCCGATAACCATCATCGTGGTGATTTTTTCGTTAATGAATAGCGCGCCCCATATCGAGCCAAATAACGGGATTAAAAAGGTGACGGTAATGGCTTTAGTGCTTCCGACCTCTGCCAACAATCGAAAAAACATCAAATACGCCAAGCTCGTACACAATACAGAGAGCGCCAATAATGACATCCACGCATCAAAGCTCGGCATTTGAGTAGGCATAAACCAGAAGAGTAATGGCACTAGGCACACTGCCGCGCCTAATTGGCTGAAAGTAGCGATACTCAAGGCTGACAACTCAGTTAATTTCTCAGTCGTATAATTTGCCGAAATACCATACAAGATCGGCGCGAATGCAGCGGCGGCAATAGCCACGGCTTTACCTTGGGCTGGCACCGATAGCTCATCAGAGACTAGCACCACGACACCAATGAAACCGACGGATAAGCCTATAATTCCGCTTAACGCCAAGCCTTTTTTTAGCCAAACCCAAGCAACCACCGCTCCCCAGATCGGCGCGGTGCCGTTTAGAATGGCGGCCATGCCGCCGGTTATATACAGCATTGAGTAAGCAAACAGCACGAACGGAATAGCCGAATTCAATACACCAACCACAAAAATCCGCGGCCAATGCCCAACAACGCTCGCTCGGCTCGACGCCGGCTCTCTTGCCCACCAAAATGGCAATAATACTAAACCAGCAATCAACACTCGGGCCTCGATCAACGCAACCGCCCCGAACTCTGGTACAGCGATACGCATAAACAAAAACGACGCGCCCCAAAGGGCCGCCAAAATGATCAGTTCTATCACGTTTTTTACAGGCATTAACCTCTCCTTTTCAGGTTCGAAGTGTAAAGCACAATCAGTAAAACACTAACCGCTTTCGACAACTGTGCGTTTATCTGGGCGAAAGCGACATTTACTATGCACGCCAAATGTTAATATGGGGCTATATATT
>JALZVW010000022.1 GCA_023301745.1 Arenicella sp.
ACATTTGTTGTGGTTAACTTGTTCATCGCTGTGGTCATCAATAATTTAGACGAAGCGAAGTATGCTTACCTGCAAAAGCTCGAACACCCGGATCTGCATGATCAGCTAATGAGCACCATGGTGACCACTAAAGCGCAAATAGAATCACTTGAGAAACAGCTCAACGCGCTCAAACCTAAGCGGTAGTAGATAATTAACCATTGGAATAGTTGATGCACATCATCCCAATCGAGAACCTTGCTCTGATTGCCGCGCCCGCAACATTGGTGCTACTGATTCTATGGAAATGGTCTGCCGGGGTTGGTAGCTCTGTTTACGCTTTAGCAAGAATGGTGATCCAGCTATGCCTCATCGGTTATGTACTTACCTTCATTTTTGAAACCGAATACGCCTCTTTAGTCATCGCCGTGCTGAGCCTAATGCTTGGCGTATCATCATGGATTGCGCTTCGCTCTGTTAGCGAACACCGCGGCCGACTTTATTTCAAAGCGCTGTTGTCAACCTTGCTGGTTAATGTCAGCCTGCTTGCGCTGATAACCCAAGGTGTACTGCAAGCCAAACCATGGTTTCAGCCCAGTGTGGTGATTCCGCTCGCAGGAATGGTATTTGCGGTAGGCATGAATAGCATCAGCCTATTTGCCGAGCGATATTTTGCAGAATTAAACCGCAGCAGCGAAACAGATGCTCGCAATATTGCCTACAAAGCGACGCTTATTCCAACCATTAACTCATTGATGGCAGTAGGCCTAGTATCGTTGCCGGGCATGATGACCGGGCAAATACTTTCGGGCGTGTCACCCTTGATTGCGGTGCGTTACCAAATCATGATTATGTTGATGTTCTTCACCTCTTCTGGCCTGACGTCGGCACTGTTTTATAGCTTTATAAAACAGCAGTCTATCGATTTCGTTAATAAAAAATAGTCATCGGAAAAGATCGAAAACTTACCACCGGTAGCATGTACATGTATAAGATTGGCCACATAGATCAAGCGAATCAACCGATACTCTATTTGAAGTGGGGTGATCAGTTAGCCTTACTTGGGCAGTGAGTCGCAATCACCTCATCATCAAAGCATCTTAGTAAAATGTACTCATACAATAAAATGGCCAACACTGGAGCACTGAATAGATGGAATACACCGCAATTAAATTGGTTAAACGACCTGAAATAGCAATCACCCCTGATTTATTCGAGGTAGTACGTTTAGAAACACCGCCGCTTGAAGACGGACAATTTCTAATTAAACAAACTCACATGTCATTAGACCCAGCGATGAAGGGTTGGATGATGCCTGATCGTGATAGCTATATTCCACCCGTGGAGCTTGGCGACGTAATGCGCTCAGGTGGTATCGGTGAAATCGTCGACTCTAAAAATAGTGGTTTCCCGATAGGCGCGCGTGTCCAGGGGCTTACCGGTTGGACTGAGTACTTAGTTAGCAATGGTCAAGGCATGAACCTAGTACCCGAAGGCATACCATCTGAAGCCGTGCTATGTGTGCTCGCTCTGCCAGGCATGACCGCCTATCAGGGTTTAATGAATGTAGGCAAGCCCAAAGCAGGTGAGACTATCGTAGTCTCCGCTGCAGCCGGCTCGGTTGGTTCAATGGTTGGTCAAATTGCAAAGGCTGAAGGGCTAAACGTAATCGGCACGGCTGGCACCGATGAAAAGTGTCAATGGTTAGTCGATGATTTAGGTTTCGACGCGGCGATCAACTATAAATCAGAATCGCTGCAAGCCGAATTAGCGGCGGCGGCCCCCAATGGCGTTGACCTTTATTTTGAGAATACCGGCGGTGTTGTACAGCACGCCGTATTCGAATTAATGAATGCTCATGGGCGAATTATGGTTTGCGGCATGATCTCTGACTACAACACTCTCACCCCATCGGCAGGTCCGAACTGGGTTCCTATTATCAAAAAACGACTCACAATTCAGGGCTTTACGATGCCTGATCATTACGACAAAATTCCGGGCATGATACAAGCGATGTCAAAGTACCTAATGGAAGGGAAAATCAAATATCGGGCACATTCTCTTGATGGTTTAGAGAGCGCGATTGACGGCATAAATCTTTTATTTACTGGCGGTAATACCGGCAAACTGATGGTCAAACTTTAGATCGCCAAACTGTGCTGTGGCTCACCAAACTATAATTTGTAGTAAAATTATAGCGCTACCCCTGGAATAAAAAAGCCCTGTAACGAAATTCGTTGCAGGGTTTTTTATGGAGTTTTATCATCCAAGCGCCACTAGATTTAAGCACGCTTAGCTAGCTCATTTTTTTAAGCATGCTCATCGGTAAAAATTTCATTACGCGGCACACAATCGCCCAGGGCCAACCCGGTACGTAATAGCTCGCTCCCTCTTTATCAATCGCTTTAAGTATCGCTTTACAACCGGTTTGAGTGTCCACAATAAACGGCACGGTTTTAACTTTTTCATTGATCTCACTGCGAATAAAACCGGGGTGGATGGTGGTGGCTTTAATTGGCGTGCCAAGCAAATCAACTCGAATGCCTTCTGTTAGATTAGTGATGGCGGCCTTGGTCGCGGCATAAACTGTCATTGCTCGGCGAAAACCACGCACCGCGCTCACCGATGAAATAGTAACAAGGTGGCCATGATTCTGTGCTCGAAATAATTCTAGTGCGGCCTCACATTGAGCGATTGCCGAAACAAAATTGGTGATCGCGGTTTGTTTGTTGGCATGAAAATAACCGGTCCCTAACGACGCGCCTTTGCCCATGCCAGCATTAACAATCACGCGATCGAGATGCCCAAGGTCATCAGCAAACGCTTTGAATACCTCAAACACTTGGTCGTGGTTGTTCACATCCAGCGAGCGAATAAACACCTTTACAGTTGGGTTAGTTTTAGCGATCTCGTCGCGTAGCGCTTCTAAACGCTCTACACGTCGAGCGCATAAGGCAAGATTCTTACCTTGCTGCGCATACATTTTGGCCATGGTGTAACCAAGGCCTGAGCTGGCACCGGTTATTAAGATATTCTGTCTGTTCATGTTTTAGCCTTTATGTATAAGTAATGAAGTGCGTATTGTTAACACCTTCAAAATGAGTGTGTTCGTTCAAGCTGGCAACAAACAATCGTGAACCGGTTGACACGATCTTGGTCACACCACAATTTAATAAGGTCCAATTCATTTGCATGATTTTTTCTTGAGGCACACCAAGCAAATGTTGGCTCACTAACGAGATAGGGCCACCTGAGGTGAAGACCGCAATCCGTTTTTTGTTGGGGTTATTCGCCAGAGTATTTTTCAATGCTTGATGTACCCGCGAGGTAAAGGCAGCCCATGATTCAGTATAGTCTTGATCATTGTCACCCGCGATCCAACGATTGATCGCGCCGTTGAAATCAGCTTCGAAGGCTTTTTTCGGGTCTGGCTGTTGGCGAATATAGTTCATCATACTTTTCGATGTAATGAACTCGGGGCGAAACTGCCGCAAGATATCCTGATGGTCATATTCGTTCCAACCACTATCAAATACCGGCTCTATTTGCTCAAGCGTTTGATCGAAGCCGTGTAAACAATTTGTCGCCGTCTGCTTGTGGCGCTTCATTGTGCCCAGACAAACAGCGTCAAATTCGGGTAAGCGACTGCCCAGCACTTTACCTAGGTGAGTGGCTTGCTGTTGACCCAGATCAGAGAGTTGGTCGTAGTTTTCTTGGCCAAAGGACGCTTGCCCGTGGCGTATTAAATAGATAGTCGCCATAGAATTTAACCTGCTTGCTTGATTCCACTATTAATTGCTTTACGGCAACGGTGCATAAGGTAATGAACGAACACCCAAAGAATTTTAAATGACGGGTTTCGCGTTTGTTTATGGTGATAACGATAATAGATTTGTTGCACAATGCCGGCCAAACGGAACAGGCCGTAAACCTCATAGAAAGTGAAGTCTTTCACCTCAGAATTGGTTTTATCAAGGTAGTAATCAATCACTTCTTGGCGCGTGAGCATGCCACTTAAATGCGTTGGTTGGCGGCGAGTTTTCTGTGCAAAAAAATCATCCTCGGCCTCGACCCAATAGGCCAGAGAATTACCTAGATCCATTAAAGGGTCACCTAGCGTCGCAAGTTCCCAGTCTAATACGCCAATAATGTTAGTTGGTTGCTTCGCATCTAACACCAAATTATCTAAACGAAAATCATTGTGGGTTAAACAAATAGTCTCTTTGTCTGGCATGTTATCGGCCAGCCATTTCATCACGCCGGCACCGCCGGGCACATTCCATGTTTTAGCCTTTTGATAACGATGTATCCAACCACTAATTTGGCGCTCGGTATAACCATGACCTTTGGCCATTTGGTCCAAGCCAGCCGCTTGGTAATCAACTTGATGCAACTCAATCAGGCTGTCTAAGGCGTTAGTACAGAGCAATCGACATTGATCTTTCGACAAGCTTAAACCACGGGGCATATTGGTGCGTGGAATTAAGCCATTGAGTTTCTCCATTACGTAGAACTCAGAACCAATAATCGAATCGTCGTCGCTGTGCGCAAACATCTCAGGCACGTATGCATAGATTGGTTTCAATGCGGCCTGCAAACGATACTCTCGGCCCATATCGTGAGCGCCCTTAGCCTTAGTGCCATCGGGTGCGCGACGAAGCACAACATCTCGCTCTGGGTAGCTTAAGCAATAAGTCCAATTTGATGCACCGCCCGAGTACTGAGTAACCACCGGTGTGCCGCTAATATCTGGCAACTTATCTAGCAGCCACGGATTAAGGCGAGCTAAGTCTAACGCCTCGCCGTCTCTGACCTTGCCCGCTGCGTTGCTTTTATTATTGGAGTCAGTCATCTTTTTTGGCAAATTTTGCCATTCGTTTTTTTACGATTTTCAGGTAGCGTTCCATCGATAAGAAACGCTTTAGGCGGTACGCCGCGAGGCCATCTTTATGAGTGACAATCATAAATTTCTTAGCGACTACGGCATCGAATATCTTGTCGGCGATTTGCTCAGCACTGACACCAGATTTCTTAATCAGCTTAGTCACCAGTGATTGCATTTTAGGGTCGCTGCTGCGCAATGATTGATTTAAATTCGTATCAAAGAACGCCGGGCAAACAACCGCCACATGAATGTTTTCTTCAGAGAACTCCAAATGCATCGTCTCTGACAAGCTCACCATCGCCGCTTTGGTAACACAATAGCTTGCCATTCCAGGCGCGGCGGTTAGGCCGGCTTGCGAGGCAATATTGATAATCGTTTTATTGGCCGCTTCACTATTACGCAATAGCGGCAGGCAGGCTTTAGTCATACGCACGTGGCCCAGAAGATTAATGTCAATAACCCACTGCCATTGCTCCAGAGTCTCAGATTCGATCTTGCCTGCGGTAGCAACACCGGCATTGTTAATCAGCATGTCGACCGAACGCCAACGCTCAGCAACGGTCATAACCAATTTATCGACATCCCATTGTTGAGTGATGTCACACTTTACAAAGAATGCCTCACCGCCCATATCCTGAATCGTTTTAGCGACGGCCTTACCGCCCTCTTCATTGACGTCGGCAACGCAAATTTCAGCGCCTTGTGCGGCATACTTCTTAGCTAATGCTTCGCCAAGCCCAGAACCTGCGCCGGTGATTAGAATTTTTCTCATTGTTGCCTCTTTTCGATACTGTTGGCCTCGTTCATGAACGTCGAGGCTTATACTTTCAATATTCTATACGGTTTCGTGATGAACTAATTAAACCAGAACACAATGGTGCTTAATCATCGATCAACAAGCGTTTAGTTTCAACACCAGAAATACGCCAAGACTCAGTCAATATACTCTGTTGCGAAGTTAATCAGCACAAGATAAGTATAATCCCACAACGCTAGTGAATTTAGCATTCGTTTGATCTGAATAAAGGCGTCACCATATTAATGCTAAACGCCATCCAATGCGCTTCAGACCAAGCTGTCGATTGAGTAAAAAAGATCCATAAAGCTGCCCTGCTGAAAGTAACGCTTCGTTTCTAACGGTATTGCCACCTAATAAACGTATGGTTCACTCAAAGCTCAATAGTGTGACAGTAAATCTTGAAGTTCGCCCGGTTCGATTGTTTCGCGGGCCTCTAACTTTTTCTAGGGCACTATTTTTTCTAGGGCACTATTTTTTTCTAGGGCACTATTTTTTTCTAGGGCTTTCGGTTTTTGAACGAGCGGCGCAAGCCTGCCGTAACCGTGTTCACTCGGTCACTATCTTCATCTGGCCTCACTTGGCTGAAGGCAAACCGAATAAACGAGTTGCGATTAACTCGTTCGAGCTAAGTGAATTGAGGTTTGGTAGAGGTAGTACAGCTGACTTTAAGAATCCATCCAAGAATCATTAATTTTCATCTCTACCGTATCAAACTTAGGGAATTGATCTTCGCAGCTTTTACAAGAAAACTCGAAATGCTCTTTTCCGCCAGGTTCTATTTTGGTATTGATTTCAGTACTGCACTCCTTTACGAATTCACCCGCCAAATAAAACTCAGCTTCAACTGAAGTATCTTTCCAGACATGGCTAGTATTGTTTTCAACCACGCCTAATATAGATGCTCTATTTTCTTTTACCTGGTGAGACAAAAATTTTGCTTCCAGCTCAATCGTCTTATCGAACTCGACATAGTCACCGTTTTCAATACCTGAATACATGTCGTCAAACATCGAAGAAATGACTGCAAAAGTAATTATCAACACGATAGACAAGGCTACGGAGAAGCCAACGCCGCGTAAAAATCCGATTTTAATTTGTGAAAACAAAGTTATTCTCCTCTATGGGTGCGCGTTTAAAATGAACGCATCTTTTTTGTTTGCATCGCCGCAGGCGAAGTTTTAGTTGTTATTATAATATATGAATACACAAAGTATTTAGTCTATCGCGTAAGCTAAGGCCCCTAGGCCAGCCAAGACAAACCAGAGCACTATTTCTACGCTGAGCCAGCTTAGTGCTGCATTCGTTTCTTTACTAATAGTGATTCTTTTATCTCTATGACTATGGCCTCTTGGACCAGGGTTTTTCAGATACTTCTTAATCGTATCCACTCTTTCAGGGAATTTATTTTTATCGATATGTTCGAGTGCATCAGCAAGCTGTTCAACGCTGTACATTCGATAATTTGGACTAGGCATGGTTAGCCAGTATCGCTAACGCGTTTAAAAAGGCCGCGCGTTTTTTGCGCATTCAAGCGAATGCAGGTTTGTGACCTTGTATTGAGGACTACTTCCACGATAGGTCGGGCCGACGACCATTCTCGACACAATCTTTGAGATACAAATTAATAAGACTCTGATATGCAATACCCGTATCTTCAGACATATCTTTAAAATACTCAATGATATCGTCTGACATTCTAATTGTGACTTGTCTCTTTAGCTTTGAAATGTAAGGATTTTTCCTTACTTTCATTTTAGATAAATCGTATTCCTTTTTCATATTAGAGGGCCCGGGTAAAATTTACGTTCTTTTGTAGTCGCTTTTCTCGCAGAGATGATTCTAATTTTTTCACCACCATCTCTTTCGCAGTGCACTACAATAAGTATTCTAGATTTAACGCTTCTCCCGAGCATTAAGAATCGGTCTTCTTGATCAGAATTATCAGCATCATAAAACTGCTGGGCATATTCATCAAAAAAGACTGAACGCGCTTCGTCAAAAGAAATTTTATGCTTTTCTCTATTTGAAGTTGCTTTTGAACTATCCCATTCGAAATCTATCATACATACATTATATGTATGAAATCAATGCGTGCAAATGAAATCTCAGTAACGCCTTTCAAACAGGCGCACTTTATCGCCGTCCGAGTGCACGTTAGCTTTTGTAGTTGTTAAGCACTTTTTTCTTAAAGGTATGATACTGAAATGTACCAACGATACCTTGTGCATATAACCAGAAAAAAACTAAAGCTAGCGGTAGACCGCTTAGAGTCCCCGCTTCATACCACATTACGGCTTTATTAAGCGCAAAAAATAGAAACATCAAAATCGCACATGTACGGCTTTTTTTATAAATGCCGAAAGCAAAGATCAACATAAGAAATACATCGAAAAAGGCCCAAGCATCAAGTCCTAAGCTTAAGATATCCGTCCCAGACATTGATATAAATGTGAATATTATAGTGATAGAAACCGAAACCAAACCGGCAATCCAAGCATGCTTGATTTTCTTTAACATCTCCTCAGGGATATCTAGCTTTACTTCATTTTCAAGATTTGCTTCAGGTGTAGAGTAAACATCATTTTTCATTTTAGACCTCCATATGCTAACGA
>JALZVW010000023.1 GCA_023301745.1 Arenicella sp.
GGTTTGATTGGAGGCGGTTCCTGGGGAACCACCGTTGCATCTCTTGTTGCGCAAAATACGAATGTCTCAATGTGGGCTCGAAGCAAAGATACGGTTGAAGAAATCAATCAACACCACACCAATGAAAAATATCTGCCGGGCGCCAAGTTGCACCCAAATTTGGTGGCTCATGAGCGCTTGGAAGACGTGGTTGTATCGGCTGATGTGCTGGTGATGGGTGTGCCGTCTAACTCATTTCGAGATGTGTTGCGCGATGTTCGACCACACCTCAGGCCGTGGGTGCCAATTGTCAGTTTAACCAAAGGCCTTGAGAGAGGGTCTGATTTACGCATGACACAAATCGTAGAGTCAGAGCTGCCTGGCCACCCAGTTGGTGTGTTAACTGGGCCTAATTTGGCGCGTGAAATCATGGCCGGTCAAGCGGCCGCTAGTGTGATTGCGATGGAAGATGAAATCATCGTCAAAGAGCTTCAGAAAGTCTTCAATAGCGGCGTTTTTCGTGTCTATACCAATAATGATGTTGTTGGTTGCGAGCTAGGTGGTGTATTGAAAAACATTATCGCCATTGCGGTGGGAATGGGAATGGGGCTTGGTGCTGGTGACAATACCCGATCAGCACTCATTACTCGCGGTTTGGCTGAAATAACGCGTTTAGGTGTGGCTCTAGGTGGTCGCGCCGAAACGTTTTCAGGGTTAACCGGAATGGGGGATATGTTAGCAACCTGTATTAGTACGCAGAGTAGAAATCACCATGTTGGTCTAGAGCTTGGTAGAGGCCGTAATATTGACGATATTATTGAAGAGATGGTAATGGTTGCCGAAGGCGTTAAGAGTGCGCCCACCGTGATTAAGCTGGCGGATAGTCTTGGAATTGAAATGCCGATTGCGCAAGATGTACATGAAGTGATTACGGGTAGGCGAACAGCCGCTGAAGCCTTTTATGGCTTGTTGAAACGCCGTGTTGGCGCCGAAGTCGAGCCAGACTAAAGCATTATGGCCGGGGGAGTAGACTTACAAATACTTTTGTCGACTTTGTCGCCAATACTGAGTGATCCTGAATACGTTTTTCTATCGTTTGAAGGCGCTGTTTATGGCGACCATAAAGAGCTCGAACCAATCGCGTCGTTCGCTGAAAACGAGGGCTTAACTTTTGTGGTTGAACGCGTTAAAGCGATTGAGCATTGTTTGACTTATGAATCGACCTTCAAACATATTAGGCTTGAAGTTCATTCTAGTCTTGACGCCGTCGGGTTAACCGCCGCGTTTGCTACCAAGTTGACTGAGAGCAACATAAGTGCAAACGTGATCGCAGGCTATTATCATGATCACATCTTTGTACGTTCAGTTGATGCCGATAAGGCGGTAGCTTGTTTGAACGAACTTGCGAGCGAACAACAAGCTCGCTAGGCGGTGATAGTAAGCATTTCTGCCGAACCTGCTTCTGTGTACTATTTGCTCATGCTATAAAGAGTAACTATTGATCAAACTCTAACCAGTGTCACTGACAAGGCCATGAAAAAAATCATACCCGTATGGGACTTACCTACGCGCCTATTTCACTGGAGCCTGTCTATTTCTGTTTTCTACTCTTGGTTTAGCATTGAAGTGCTCGAAGATATGCAGCAGCATTTTTACGCGGGTTATGTGGTTTGTCACTTGCTGCTATTTCGTATTGTCTGGGGAGTGTTAGGGCCGCACTATGCTCGTTTCAGGTCACTTCCTTGCTCGCCCAAAACCGTCATGAGCTACTTGAAAAACGTAGGTTCCTCAGATAACGCAAAGCGGTATCTAGGGCATAACCCCTTGGGCAGCATCTCGGCAATGTTGATGATTATTGTGTTGTTCGCGCAAGTCAGTTTAGGTTTGTTCAGCAATGACGATTATTTTTTTGGGCCGCTGAGCGGTGTACTGGATAGCGCTACAAGCTCATTGTTCAGCGAATGGCACACGCTTAATAGTAAGCTTGTGTTTGCCTTAATTGGGCTACACATCGTCGCCATTATCTATTACAAACTACGAAAAAAAGAGGGCCTCACTAAGGCCATGATTACTGGCGACAAAGTACTGAGCGACTCAATTGAATATCTTGATATCAAACCCACAAAGCCAGCAAATAAGCTGTTAGCGCTAATTGTCTACTTGTTGTGTATTGCCGTTGTCTATTGGTTGGCAACCGCCTTTGCTGATCGTTTGCCAACCGCCGCTGAAAGTTATTATTAACTAATCTTTGATTTTGAAGTCTCGGTGACAACCACCACACCCTTTACTGCCAAATTTACGCGGGTCAAAGTTGGCCATCGCTCCTTGCTCGGTGAAATCAGTTGCCAAGTCTGTTAGCGCCTGGGCCTTGCTTTGAAATTTTTCGAAGTCTTGCCATATTTCAGCTTTTGCTTTGCTACCTTCGGGTAAGCTATTCTCAATTTGAAAGCCTTCTTCAATTAGGCTCGATAATTGAGCTAAGTCGGCGGCATGTTTAGCAAATGCGGCCGAATCATCTTGACCTTTAGCGCCGGCCATTTGGCCGAGTTTCCAAGCAAATGTTTGAAAGAGACTGGTTCGAAATTTATAAGCGCGTTCTTCTGGTGTTGGTTGCTCTTGAGCAATCGCAGTAGCTGATGCGAAGCTCATGATTGTCATAAGCAATACTGATCTACATAAATTTTTCATACTGGCCTCTTAGTTGCATTGGTTGTGTTGAGGTTTGAGCTATTATTCTAGCGTGTAGGCGAAGGCTTTTGCCACCACTTATTCATAAATTTGAACATGGCGATCAATGAATGCTTGATTGAATGGCCTACAAGGTAGTTGACCGGTGTAATCACCAAGGTAATTATCGTAGCAAACAAGATGCCAAATCCGAGTGATACCGCCATTGGGATGAGTGCTTGTGCTTGGGTGCTCTGGTTAAGCATTAGTGGCAGCAGCCCTACAAAAGTCGTTAACGAGGTCAGTATAACAGGCCGGAACCTAGTTTCGCCGGCGGTTAGAACGGCGTCCATTAACGACATGCCTTCTTTGCGTTTTTGGTTGATGTAATCCACTAGCACGAGGCTGTCGTTAACCACGATGCCAGTTAAACCCAGCATACCCATGATGCTTAATACTGAAAATGCGAGACCCATAACATAGTGGCCAATAATCGAGCCAACAATCGCCAAAGGAATGATCGACATTACCACTAATGGTTGGCCAAATGACTTAAATGGAATCGCCAACAGGGCGTAGATAAGAGCGATGACTAAGACGAAACCAAGCGCAAAACTGGCGTTTGCTTCTTCTTGGCTTTCGGCTTGCCCGCCCATTTCATAGGTCACATTGGCTTCGTAGAGAAATTTTTGATCGAGAAATTCTGTGAGATCGGCGCGAATCACATCAACATCGTAGGCCGTTGAGTCGACATCGGCACTAATGGTGATCGAGCGACGCTGCTTGTCGCGGTATATTGAACTGGCTCCTTGTGTGGGCACCAAGTTTGCCAGTTCGAACAATGGTATCGTGGTGTCACTATTGGGTGTATTAATCGGAATGTTGTTGACGTCAGTGATCGACGAACGTGAGCTCAACGGGTATCTAACCATTACCTTGATTTCTTCATAGCCTCTTTGAATGCGTTGAGCCTCGAAACCAAATAGCGCTTGCCGAACCTGCGAGGCGATGTTGTCTTGTGATAAACCGAGTGTATTGGCAAGTGGCTTAATTTTTAGTTTAAGCTCTTCTTTTCCACTCGATAAGTTGTCTTGAATATCAAACACCCCAGGGTAAGTGCGCAGGTATTCGCGGATATCCTCTTTGAGAACCTCAATTCGTTGTATGTCTTTACCATATAGCGACACAGATAAGGGTGCGCCAAAGTCGCCAAAGGTCGCACTCAGGCTTAGTTTTTCGGCGCCAGGGATATCGCCAATACGGGTTCTCAGCTGGTCTTGAACTTTACGAATTGAAAAACCTTCGGGTAGGCCGTTATCGCCTTGTACAAACTCCATGATAACCATGCCTTTGTTATTACCAAAGTTTGGACCGGCCGGGCCGATTGATAAACCAGCCACCGATAGTATGTACTTGAAGTACGACTCACCAGTCTCTGGGTCGATATACTCGTCGGCCAAGTCGCCGGCAATGTCGACGATTCGAATTATATGCCCCTTGGTGGTGTCGTAACCCGTTGTGGCTGGCATGGTTAATGTAATGTAGACGGCGTTGTCTTCGAACTCAGGAAAAAACGAGCTTCGTAACCAACCCGTCTGCATTGAATAAATGGTGATGATAAACACCATTGCTGAAGTAACAATGGTGATGGTTTTATTGGATATACACAGATCTAAAAATGGTCGATAGACCTTAATAATGGATCTCTCAAAACCTCGTGAGAAGTTTTGCTGAAGGCGACCCAAACCCCGAATATTATTTTCGTCCCTTGGTTTAATTGTGCTCATGTGTGATGGCAAAATCAATTTTGATTCGATCAACGAAAAGACCAAAACTGGGATAACCACAAGCGGTATTTGCGCAGCCAAGTCGGACAATATTCCCTCTACTAACAATAGCGGAGCGAATGCGACCATGGTGGTGATCACACCGAATGTAACCGGAACAGCCACTTCTTTGGTGCCAAATAGGGCCGCGTCGGCTGAGCTCATGCCATTACGCTGATGTCGATATATATTTTCGCCAGTAACAATTGCGTCATCGACTACAATACCAAGCACTAGTAGATAGGCGAACATGGTAAGCATGTTCAGGGTTAAGCCAAGTATTGGCATCATGGCTAAGCCACCGAGAAAACAAACGGGAATGCCTAGACCAACCCAAAGTGCCACGGCTGGGCGTAAAAACAGTGACAGTAATACCAGTACTAAGATACCGCCTTGAATGGCACTCGTTACCAGGGTAGACAGCCGGTCTTCCACCACCGCGGAGGTATTGCCATAGTTGCCTAATGCAAGGCCTTGAGGAAGTGTTTTTTCGTATTCATCCATAAAGGAAAATACTTTCTTGGCTATATCAATGGTGCTCTGTGTGCCAACCCGATAAGCTTCAATATTGAGAGCGGGTAGGCCTGCATATTGAGTCTCGACCCGAAGCAACTCATAGCCATCGACCACGGTGGCGATGTCCTTAATATATAAAACCTGATCGCCAGAATTAAATACCGGTATGGCTTCAAATTCTTGTTTGCTATACGACTGCCCGTTGGTGCGAACTAAGATGTCGCCGTCACGAGTGCGTAGGTTTCCGGCAGAGATGTCGATAGCGTTGCGCTGAATCGCCGTGCCTACATCTTCAATTGATAAGCCGTATTGCTTTAAAACATCGGGGCTGATCTCGATGTGTATTTCTCGCGCCGGGGCTAGAACTGGACTTACCTGGGTGATGCCATCGACTTGTAATAGTGCTTCGCGCATGTCCGATGCCGTTTTATACAAAAGATCGTACTCAACGTCGCCATAGACCGCCAGACCAATAACTTGAATTGGAATCTTCGCTAAATCGATAACTGGTCGCTCGGCATCAGCGGGCAAGGTGTTTAAGGAGTCGACTCGATTCTTTACATCGCTGAGTAGCGCTTTTTCATCGTAACCAGATTGAACTTCAATTGAAACGCTCGACAAGCTTTCCGAGGAACGTGAGGTTATCTTCTTTATACCTTCCAAGTCTGCTACCGACTCTTCGATGCGTGCGGTGATAGTCGCTTCAATCGACTCAGGGTTGCCGCCAGGGAGAACCGTCGTTACCGTTACAAGGCCCAACGCGAAGTCGGGCATCAGTTCCAGTGCAATGTCGTTTTTGACCGCGGTGTAGCCCATCAACATGATGCAAACCATCATCAGGTTGGCGGCGACATGATTTTTAGCAAACCATTCAATCATAGTGTTCTCCCGATGGTCGAGGCGCCATTAGGCACTTATCATCGAATTGATTTAACATCTTCTTTATTCCAAAACGCGAGCCAGGCTGCCCAGACAGTTGACGTTGCGTTAATACACAAGTATTTAAATTTACGTGCGACTAAATAATTTATTGGCACGATTAGTAGTGTAATGATGGTTGCAAATACAATGCCAAAGGCAAGCGAGGTTGCCATTGGCTTTAACCATTTAGCCTGTTGAGAGCCGTCGAGAAGAATCGGAGCTAAACCGGCAAATGTTGTGATTGAGGTTAGTAGCACCGGGCGAAAGCGTGTTGCCGCAGAGGTCAGTACTGCTTCGATTAGTTCCACGCCTTTTTGTCGCTGTTTGTTTATGTAGTCGACCAGTACCAAGCTATCGTTCACCAGCACACCCACTAATGCCAGCATCCCAAAGACGCTAAGGACCGAGAGGTTTTGTCCAGTTATGAAATGACCTACAACGGCACCAATTAGACCAAACGGAATGATCGACATTACAATAAGTGGCTGGCCATATGACTTGAATGGAATGGCTAACAAAGCATAGATGGCGAGTAACACAAGGACTAAGCCGCCACTTAGGCGAGCACTGGTTTCTGCCGCGTCTTCTGCTTCCCCGTCAAAGCGGTAATTTAAATTAGAATTTTGCTGTTGCATCTCTTTTAGATAGATATCAATCTCTTCTAAAATCAATGGTATGTTGGCGATGCTTTTGTCGGCATCGGCGGTGATGTTAAGAACTGATTTCCGGTCTAAGCGATATAACGTACTGGGGCTCTCGAATGGCCTCACGTCGGCAATGTCAGACAGCAACACTTGTTCGGAGCTATTAGGCACCCGTATTGCCAGTTGATTAAGGTCTTGCATCGACGATCGATACTCTAATGGGTAGCGAACCATTACCCTGAGTTCGTCGCGGCCACGTTGAATTCGTTGTGCTTGAAAACCAAACACCGCATTACGAACTTGTTGCGCGACGCTCGATAAGTTCAAGCCTAAGGTATACGCTTGAGGCTTAAGGCTGAGTTTTAGTTCCTCTTTGCCGCCGCTGTAGTTGTCTTGAATATCGAATAGCCCGGGATAATTCCTGAATTTCTCTTTAAGTTTTTCAACCACTAAGAACATTTCTGCAGGGTCATCTCCGGACAACTCAACATTGATCGGCGCATCTTCGCCGAACGACCTAGATTTGACGCTCAAGCTCTGTGCGCCAGGTATTTGACCGATCAATTCGCGAACCTCACGGCCAATTTGCGAGGCGGAAACATTACCGACTCGCTCTCCAGAGGTTTGCAACTCAGCCCGAACAGAGCCTATATTTGATTTAATAGTACGCCGTTGGCTGCCGCTGGTAGCAAGAATATTCATAATGGCACTCTCACCGGTTTCAGGGTCAGTGTGCTTTTTCTGAATGGTTTTGAAATGCTTTACAATCGTTTGTATGTGTTTGTTTGTGGTTTCAAAGCCAGTTGACTCGGGCATTGTGAGATTTATGCGCACGGTGTCGGATTCAACGTCTGGAAATGGGGTGTAGCGAATATGCCCAATTGAAATTGCGGCGATAACGACGGCTGAAAAGGCAATCAGAGCGGTAAGGGTGATTGCTTGGTTTTGCACGCAGCGCGCCAAAAAAGGGCTGTAATGTTGTTCTACAAACGTCTCAAGGCCGCGGGAGATTTTTTGCTGAGTGCGACCGAGCCACCCCATCTGGCTGTTTTCATCACGCGCTGAAATATGACTCATGTGCGATGGCAAAATTAACTTGGATTCGACCAGAGACATCAATAGAACGGGAATAACGACCATCGGCATTTGGCTGCCAATAAAATCGTAGCGCGTGCCTTGAAGGTAGTTCAGTGGCAGAAAAGCAACCACGGTGGTCAGAATTCCGAAGGTTACTGGCACCGTAATTTCTTGCGTACCAATAATCGCGGCTTGTTGTGGATCCATGCCTTCGCGCATTCGTCGGTATATATTTTCGCCGGTGACAATGGCGTCGTCGACCACGATGCCGATCACCATAATAAAAGCGAACAGACTAATCACGTTAAAGGTTCCACCGACCTGTGGCATGAATAGAAAAGCCCCCATAAAGCTTACCGGGATGCCTAAGAAGACCCAACCTGCAACCGCAGGGCGTAGAAACAGTGATAGCAAGATCATCACCAAGATCCCGCCAATCCAAGCGCTATTAAGTACGGCTCCAATCCGGGTTTTTAAATAACTAGAGTCGTCGTCCCAATAATCGAGGGTGACTCCCGATGGTAAGTTTTCTGAAAACTCGGCCATATACTCTCTAGTTACTTTAGCAACTTTCAGGGCACTTTGGTCGCCGACTCGACGTACTTGTACCATAATGGCCGGGTTGCCATTGAAGGTTGTGATGAGCGATTTTTCTTCAAAGCCGTCATCGATTTTAGCAATCTCACCCAGCGTAATTGGTTTGCCTTCTGAGTTAGATAAAATTGGAATCGCGGCAAAATCTTTGCTGGAATAGGCTTGCCCATCGCTGCGAACTAAAATGTCACCATTGAGTGTTTGCACATTTCCAGCAGAAACATCGTTTGCACCTGAACGGATGGCTTGACCTATTTGCTCCAAGGTAATGTTGTACGCGTCTAAGGTTTGCGGAGAAACCTCGATATTCATTTGATAATCGGCGATCCCTTGAAGGTCGACATTGCTAATCTCATTGTCGGTCAGCAAGCCTTCTCTGAATTCTCCAGCGACGGTGCGCAGCAGTTTTGTCCCGACATCACCTTGAACCGCGACCCATATAACGGTGCGATTTCGTAGGTTGAGTGAAACGACCGGCTTCTCAGCATCGCTAGGCAGTGTATTAAGCGCGTCTACACGTACCTTAATATCGTCTAACACATTGCGTTTATCATAAGCGTCGTTTACTTCGGCGGTAACCGATGAGCTGCCTTCTGATGAACGTGAGGTTAGTTCTTCAATGCCTTCTACATCGGCGATCGCTTCTTCAACCCTTAAGGTGATGCCATCTTCTACCGTTTTCGGCGTTGCGCCGCGAAATTGTGTGTTGATTGTGACGGTATCAAATTCAAACGTCGGGAAGGTTTCTACTGGCACAGAGCGGCTAGCAGACGTAATACCTGCGATCAGTATGCCAAACATGAGTAAGTTTGAAGCTACTGGGTTTTTAGCAAACCATTCAATCATTATCCGTTACCAACATCATATAATTCGATGGCGCCATTATGTTTAACAGCGCTATCACTTAAAAAACACTGAGAATTTACTCAGTCATATTAACGCGCAGGCTTATTGTTAAGCCAAGTAAATGGCTTGAGCTAAGAGCGGCCACGCGGCGCATCTTCACGGTTCCAAAATTCTAGCCAATTAGCCCACGCTTGCTTAGTCAGTCGCACAGTGCCGTGCTTAAGCTGGTGACCAACATAATAGTTTATCGGCACGATGATTAAGGTGATCATTGTCGCTAATACGATGCCAAAGCCGAGTGATATCGCCATTTGTTTAAGAAATTGCGATTGGGTGCTGTCATCAAGTAGCAAGGGAGTGAGCCCAGCGAAAGTGGTGATCGAGGTAAGCATCACCGGCCTAAATCGAGCGGCACCACTTTTTAGAACCGCATCATAAACGGCCAGACCTTTGGCTCGTTGTTTGTTGATGTAGTCAACCAAAACCAAACTGTCGTTTACCACCACACCAAGTAGGGCCATCATGCCAACCACGCTTAGCATGGATAAGTCATAGCCAGTGATGATGTGGCCTATAATCGCGCCAACAATGCTGAACGGAATAACCGACATGACGATCAATGGTTGTAGATAGGACTTAAACGGTATGGCTAATAGCGCGTAGATTGCAATTAACACCAGTATCCCGCCAGACCGAAAGCCTTCGTTGCTCTCTGACTGTTCTTCAGCCTCGCCCTTGAACGAGAACTTGATGCTCGGGTCTGATTGAGTCTTCTCGATTAGAAATTTCTCTATATCGCGCAGAATTGCCGGAACATCAGCCAGTTCTTTATCAACGTCGGCGGTGATGTTGAGTATTCCGTTGCGATTAAGTCTATAGAGCGTAGTGGGGCTACGAATTGGCTTTATCGTGACTAAGTCAGAGAGCGGGATCGCTTGATTTTCGGGGCCGACTAATATTGACAGGCGAGCTAGGTCGTCCATCGACGATCGATTCTCCGCCGGCAAGCGCACCATCACACGGACCTCATCACGGCCGCGTTGAAGCCTTTGCGCCTCTAGACCAAAAATAGAACCTCGTACTTGATTGGCGACATCGGCTAGGCTTAAGCCCAATGCGTGCGCCTTTTGGGTGAGCGTGATGTTAAGTTCTTCCTTACCGCCAGAGTAGTTATCTTGAATATCGAACACTTCAGGGTACTGCAATAGCTGTTTGCGAACTTGGTCGGCAATGAGCCGTATTTGCCCTGGGTCGCCGCCGGTAAGCTCAACGTTAATCGGTTCGCCACCTCGCCCTAGTTCGGCGAGTATGCTCAATTGTTCTGCACCGGGAATATCGCCAACTAATTCTCTTACTTCGCGCGCTATTTCTGAGGCTTTGATCTCAATATGGCGTTTTTCTGGGCCGATCAGTTCAATTCTCACGACGCCAACGCTCGGTTTTATTGTCGAGCCGCTACTGCCAACTGTGCTGTAGGTGTGCCTGATAATAGACGTGCCGGTTGCTGGGTCGCGGTACTTCTCTTGTAATGCATGCACATGATCAGAAATAGTTTGAATATGCGCTTTGGTTGTCTCGAAGCCAGTTGTGTCGGGCATGGTCAAAGAGAGTTGAATCTCTTCGGATTCCACACGCGGGAAGAACGTAAACTTTAGATGCCCGGTTGCGGCCCAGGCAACAATAATGGCTGACGTCGCAAGCAAAGCGATAATAGTGACCAGCTTGTTAGCTAAACAGCGTACAAGAATAGGGCGATAAAACTTAATCACCGACTCTTCAAAGCCGCGCGATACCTTCATCTGCATGCGCGACAGCCAATTGACCTCGTCGGCTTCATTGCGTGGCTTAACATGGCTTAGGTGTGATGGTAATACAAATTTTGATTCTATTAACGAAAACAGCAGTACTGGGATCACCACCATGGGTATTTGCGCGGCTAAAAAGCCTGTTCTATTGGCACCAAAATCTGTCATCGGCAGGAAGGCAACAACCGTGGTGAAAATACCAAACGTAACCGGAATTGCGATTTCTTTGGTACCGATTATCGACGCCTGAATCGGTTCCATGCCTTCGCGCATTTTTGAATAGATATTTTCGCCAGTGACAATAGCGTCATCCACCACGATACCCAGCACCGTGATAAATGCGAATAGCGAGACCATGTTGAAAGTGCCGCCAACTAATGGCATGAATATGAAGGCACCCATAAAACTAACTGGCACGCCAAGAAATACCCAAAACGCGACCGCCGGGCGTAAGAATAATGACAAGATAAGAAGTACCAACAGCCCTCCATATAGCCCACTGCTAAGCAGCGTGTTTAAACGGCCTTTAAGGACCTGAGAGTCGTCGTCCCAATAATCAAGACTGACGCCGTTGCTTAGGCGGCTGTTTTTGTCGACTATGTAATCACGGACGGTGGCTGCGATATCGATTGATGATTGTTTTCCGGTGCGTGCTACATCTATCAATATGGCCGGCTTACCATTGAAATTAGTAACAAGCGGTTGATCTTCAAAGCCATCAATGATGGTCGCAATACTGCCTAATAGAACGGGGTCTGCTCCGAGTTTCGTGACCACGGGAATCGCCGCGAAGTCTTGCTGTTGATAGGCTTGGCCGTCAGCTCTTACGAGTATGTCGCCGTCACGAGTTTTAACGTTACCGGCCGAGATGTCGACAGAGCTGCGTCGAATTGCCTCGCTTATATCTTGTAATGATAAGTTGAAATCATCCAGCGTTTTTGGCGCAACCTCAATTCCGATTTCATAGTCAGTGACACCTAATAGTTCAACTAAGGTTAGGTTCTTTTTGGCCAAGAGCTCATTGCGAACGGCATCGGCTGTGATACGGAGTAGTTTTTCACTTACATGGCCGGTAACGGCGATTTGAATCACCCCAGGATTGAAAGTCGACAGCGACACCACTGGCTTCTCAGACCCAGAAGGGAGAGTGTTCAGTGAGTCGACTTTCAGCTTGATTTCATTGAGTATCTCGCGTTTTTCGTAGCCATCATCGACCTGGGCGGTCACAACTGATAGGCCTTCGGAAGATCTTGAGTTGATTTCTTTGATGCCTTCAATTGTGTAAATCGATTCTTCTATTCGTTTGGTGATGCCGTCTTCCATCGATTGAGGCGTTGCTCCTCGATAGGCGGTTGATACATTCACAGCTTCAACTTCAAAGCTTGGAAAGACTTCCAATGGGATTGACCTAGATGCCGAAAATAAACCAGTAATGACGATAGTGATCATCAATAGGTTAGCGGCTACGGGGTTACGAGCAAACCATTCAATCATATTTGTCAGTGCTCTGGTTCAGCGCGGTATAGATCTAAGGAATAATACCCAGCGTTGTTAGAAGAAGGTGTCTTAATCGTGGCGATGCGATAATACGGTCAGTCTGATGATGTAGTTGAGTCGGTGTTCGCTGATGAAGCATCGTTCGCGGTCGCTTGGTTCAACACCGGGGTTGTATCGACAGTGTCAACCTCGGGGGTGGCCTCGACCTGATCAGCCCCCGATTCTACTTCAGCGCTTTGCTCGCGCTCGATGGGGGCTGTATCAGCGGCGTTTGATTGAGCCACTGTACTATCGCCAGACTTATCGCCAAACTTAGCGCTGGCACCTGCAAGCGTGCTATTGAGAGAAGTTGTCACAACCAGCTCTCCATTTTGAATGCCGCCGTCAATCAAGGCATTCTGATCGTCTTGCCACAAAATCGTAATGCTTTGCTTTGCAAGTTTACCGTCGCGCACAGTGTACACGTAGCGGCCTTCACGAATGCTTTTGTTGGGAATCACAAACACATCTTTCACTGTGCGGCCTTGAATACGAGCGCTGACGAACTGACCAATTTTCAACGCGGTTTGCCCGCTGGTCTTGCCGAAAGGGTCTTTTACCTCGGCAATGATGTCGATCTGGCGAGTATTGATATCAAACGTGCTGTCAGTACGGATGACATGAGCATCCCATTGATAGGCCTGGTTGCCAACCGTCGAGGTAATAGTCACTCTAAATTGATTGTCTGAATTTTCAGCGGCCGAGAACTGGTCTAAACCTAGTTGGCTAAATTCGTCTTGACTGATGGGTAAGCGAACTTCTACACCATCAGTCGCGAACACCTCTGCGATCGGCACACCGACGGCTAAATATTGGCCCAATACGGCTTTGCGTTCAATGATTCTGCCATCGTAGGGTGCTGTGATGGTGGTCCGACTGAGGTTTAGCCGAGAGCCATCGGTTGAGGCTTTTGCTGAATCGTATTGTGCTTTAGCTGCCGTCAGTTGTGGTTTGCGCAACACAAGGTCAGGCGCGGGGGTCGCGTTGCCTAGTCGCTCCCAATCGAGTTTCGCTTGCTTGGATGTGGCTTGTTCTTGGCGATACAATGCCTCCGCTTGAGATAAATTAGCCAATGCGCCGCTTAGGTCTGCTTGGTAGTCACGTTGATCGATTTGAATGAGCACATCACCTTTTTTAAAAGTGCCGCCGGTATTGAAACTATCAGAAACTGACACAATTTCACCGCGAATTTGTGCCACTAAGTCTCCACGAGTTTCGGCTTCGACCGTGCCGTTAGCGTTTACTACAATTGGGTAATCACTTGGCTGTGCGGTAACAACATCTACACGAACGACTGTTTCAGGAATGGCGCGTTTTTTAGCTTCGGGCTTAAATGCATTGAGTAGTGCGATAATCACTAATGAAGCTAGCAGAATGCATGTCACGATTCTGAGTTTTCTCGGAATCTTATAAAATAAATCAAGAGCATTGCTCCGCGTATCGCGGTGCTCGGCGCCATTTGCGTTATCGCCTAGGTTTAGATCATATTCGCTGCTATTACTGCTCATACTATTTCTTTTTAATGAATGGTGCTCACGGCGTCTTAGTTATCGACGGCGTAGGCACATTGTCTGTTTCACGGTCTTCGCTGCTTGCAAAGTCACCGCCTAATGCTAAGTGAATGCCAATGCGGTTTTGCAATAAAGCGTTGCGCAGGTTTAATTCGTTGCTTAGCGAGTCAAATAGACTGCGTTGAGATTGTAAAACCGTGGTGTAGTTTTCGATACCCGATTGATATCGGTCTAGTGCTAGGTTTAAGCCGCCTTGGGCAAGCTTAACGGCTTCTTTAATCGCGCTGTGTTGTTCGAATAATACCGTTTCACGCGTGAGGGAGTTCTCGACTTCTTCAAATGCCGTTAATGTTGTCCTAACTAACGAGGCGTAAGCAATTTCAGCATCGTTGTAAGCCCGCATTTCTTGTGCTTTAAGTGCGCCCGATGCGAAGATCGGCTGAGTTAGCGAGCTAACTAAGTTTCGTATGCTGTTGTCGCTATCGAAAATGCTGTTAAAGGTGTCACGGCTTTCGCCTATCGAGCCGGTAAATGTCAAACTAGGGAAACGATCACGATGGGCCGCTTTGGCATTCGCAATTTGAGCCTGATATTGTAATTGACTGGCTCGAACATCGGGGCGGCGCGTTAACAGCTCGGCAGGCAAGCCGGTTGGAACGCCACTTGCTAGTTCGGGTAAATCAACGTTTAGTTCTAATGACGCATCAGGGTACTCGCCTAATAAAGTTTTTAGAGCGCGAAGCGCTTGAATATAATTGAACTTAGAGTCAGCAAGCGACGAAATATTGAGTTGTACGTCGGTACGGCTCAAGTAAACATCAAGTGCTGAGCGTAAACCTCGTTCGTAATTTTCTTCGATTAATTTTGACGTATTCTGGAAACTATCTAAGCGTTTTTGAGCTAGGTCAAGCTGCAGTTTATTGGTCGCTAAGTTATACCAAGCACGGCTAACGTTCGCTACCAATGACAATTCAGCGGCTTTGTAGAGTTCACCTTGGGCTTTTGCATCAAGTGCTGCGGCTTTTTTACGTTGGCTGAGCTTGCGCCAAATGTCGGCTTCCCATTGAATATTCAAGGCGCCGCCGATACTGCGAATTTCGGTCGTGCTGCCTCCGTCTTGGGCCGCGCCGCCAGTGGCAGCAGCCGAGCTAGATTCTCGATTACTGTAGTTGCCGTCAAAGCGTAGTTGAGGCCATAAGCCCGAGCCCGTAATGGTTACTTGCTCGATGGCGTTCTTTAGCTGTGCGGCTGACGATAATAAGTCGGGGTTATTTGAGAGCGCTTTCTTGACATGTGTATTTAGCGCGTCATCATTTAAACTGTTAAGCCAACCACCGATTACCGGCTCAACTTCAACCTCTACCGCTGGGGTGTCTACCGCCTCGGGTGACGGTGTTTTAACCACAGGCGCTTTGACCGACTCCCATGCTTCAGGCACTTTTATCTGTGCTTCATCGGGAAGATTACCTATCTTAGACATACATCCTGATAGAAATAACAGTGCGGCCAAGCTCGCTACCTTAAACGCCTTGCCGGCTGAATAGGCGTTTTCTCTATTAGTACGGTGTTGGCGTATCGGCATGCTCATTGCTAGGTCCATTGTATTCAGTGAGATTTTTGCGCAGGTTGATTTCATCATGTCCTCAAGAAATTCTGTTTCAAATTAGTTTCTAATTCTCTTTAGATGCTCGAGCAGTGGTTATGGATTCACTTAATGCGGATTATAAAGCAATAAGACTCGTAACCCAGTTAATTCGGGCTTAATTAATGCTTAATTTCGCCAAAAAAGTGATCAACAGGCGCGCATACTCGCACTTTAAATGTCAATATGACGCGAAAACCGAATACGTGCGTGTTTGAGCGCTCTAGTGATATACTGAACAGCCATTAAAACCTTGCTTTAATACTAAATTCAAGATGTCAGATAGCACTCAAAACGTCGCGCAAATTCTCATCGAAGCATTGCCATACATTCAACGCTTTAGAGGTAAGACCATCGTTGTGAAATACGGCGGCAACGCGATGATTGATGGTGCCTTAAAAGAGAGTTTCGCCCGTGATGTTGTGATGATGAAAGCGGTCGGTATGAATCCGGTAGTAGTGCATGGTGGGGGGCCTCAAATTAACGGCACGCTTGAACGGGTGGGTAAATCTACCGAGTTTATTGATGGTCTTCGGGTAACCGACTCAGAAACTATGGATGTTGTCGAAATGGTGCTTGGCGGCTTGGTTAATAAGGAAATTGTTAACTTGATTAATTCCCATGGTGGCAATGCTGTCGGATTGACGGGTAAAGATGGCAATATGATACGCGCACAGAAAATAAGCTCTGGTAAAGCCGATGTTGACTATGGTCATGTTGGCGAAGTTGTTGATATCAACAGCTCGGTGGTCGAAACACTAGAAGCTCAAGGGTTTATCCCTGTGATAGCGCCGATTGGCTTTGGCATTGATGGCGCGACGTATAATATTAACGCCGATTCAGTTGCCGGGGCGCTGGCTTGTAAATTACAGGCCGAGAAACTTGTCTTGATGACCAATACGTCTGGCGTGTTAGATAAGCAAGGTCAGCTTCTCACTGGTTTGAGTGCTGAGCAGATTGACGCATTGAAAGCCGACGGTACGATTCAGGGAGGCATGATGCCTAAGGTTGACTGTGGCCTGAACGCGGTAATCGGCGGTGTCAAAACCTCGCATATTATTGACGGGCGAGTAAATCATGCCTTGCTACTAGAAGTATTGACCGACAAAGGTGTTGGGACCCTGATTCGTAGTTAAATACGCTCGATGCTAGGAATGTTTTCAAGATTTTTTTTACCGATTGCTGCTCAGTTTTTTATGAGCGGGCCGTTAAGCGCGCAATCGATAGTCGCACCAAAAGAGACCAGTGGCTCTGAAATTAGCGTTGCGGTAGCGAGTAATTTTGTAGCAACTGCTCGCGCTTTAGTGGCCCAATACTCGTCAATCAGCAACGATTCGGTTCGCCTATTAGTTGGCTCAAGTGGAAAGCATGCGTCGCAGATTCGGTATGGTTTACCTGTCGATGTGTTTCTTGCCGCTGACTCAGCACGACCCGAGTTACTTGAAAAGGCCGGGATTGGGGTGGCTGGATCCCGATTCACTTATGCAATAGGCCGCTTAGCCTTATGGAGCAATGACCCATCGCTGGTGGACCCAAATGGTGATGTTCTCAAATCATCAAATTTCACACGTCTAGCGATCGCTAACCCTAAAACAGCTCCCTATGGGGTCGCGGCCAAGCAGGTTATTGATGGCTTGGGTTTGTTGCCAAAATTAGTATACGGAGAAAGCGTGGGTCAGGCATTCCAGTTTGCCAGTAGTGGTAATGCTGAGCTTGCGTTGCTTGCATTTTCACAAGTCAAAAATTTGCAGAGTGGTTCGCAATGGCTGGTTCCCGGCGAACGGCACCAAGTTATTGAACAACAGTTAATCGTGGTTCGCGATTCTAGCTCAGCAAGAAATTTTGTCGATTTCATCAGAAGCGAAAAGGCACTGAAGTTGATCGAAGCGCATGGCTATATGAGGCCTTAGAGGGTCTTATTGATGGCTTTTACTCATGTTTTCTGAATCTGATATTACCGCACTGTTGCTAACCTTAAAGCTCGCCGGCTTGAGCACTTTGGTGTTGATTCTTCTGGGCACGCCGTTAGCCTGGTGGCTGGCAAAATCTCGTTGGCGGTTTAAATTTTTAATCGAAGCCTTGGTTGCGCTTCCGCTGGTTTTACCGCCGACCGTTCTTGGTTTTTATCTGCTGGTAGCCTTTAGCCCTAATAGTGCAGTTGGTCGTTTATTTGAATCATTGGTGGGCCAACCGTTGGCGTTTTCGTTTGTCGGTTTAGTGGTCGGCTCAGTGGTGTATTCATTACCGTTTGTGATACAACCATTGCAAAACGCGTTTAGCGCGGTTGGTCGTCGCCCTCTAGAAGTCGCTGCAACCCTTCGAGCAACACCCTTTGATAGATTTATCAGTGTCGCAGTACCGCTGGCCAAACCGGGTTTTCTATCGGCTGCGATATTAGGCTTTGCCCACACGCTCGGAGAGTTTGGCGTGGTGCTGATGATCGGCGGTAACATTCCTGGAGAAACGCAAGTCGCGTCCATCGCCATCTATGAGCATGTTGAGAGTATGCAGCTAGCCAACGCTCATTGGTTGTCAGCGGCCTTGTTGCTTATCTCGTTTTGTTTATTAGTGCTGGTGTACGCGACTAATGCAAAGTCTCGTGTATTGAGGTTGTAAGCGTGACTCTAGATCTAAAACTGGCATTGGCATATGGTGAATTTAGCCTTGAGGTGAACCAGGCTATACCAACTCAAGGCATCACGGCGATCTATGGACCCTCTGGAAGTGGCAAGACGACCTTACTCAGAGCGGTGGCTGGTTTACTCAGGTCGCCGGCCGGCCAGATTAAGTATAACGGCCAAGTTTGGCAAGATAATACCGACTTCATGCCAACCCATCAGCGCGGCTTAGCGTATGTGTTTCAGGAGCCAAGTCTGTTTGAGCATTTGTCAGTCAAAGAAAACATTGATTATGCTTTTAAACGCGTGCCCGATAGGCAAAAAAAGATTAGCCCCGAACATGCCATTAAAGCGCTAGGCTTACAGCATCTTTTAGTGAGAGACCCTCAAACTCTTTCAGGTGGTGAGAAACAGCGTGTGGCGATTGCGCGTGCTATTTGCTCAAACCCTTCATTGCTGTTGATGGACGAACCGCTTTCGGCCTTAGACTCAAATAGTAAACGTGAGATTTTGCCGATGATAGCCTCACTAAGGCAACGCTTTAATATACCGATCGTGTACGTCAGCCATGCCTTAGATGAAGTGGCCCGCTTGGCCGACCATTTGGTACTAATGGAACGTGGTCGAGTTTTAGCAAGCGGTGATATTCAGTTGATGCTCAGTCAGCTTGATCTCCCGTTAGCTAGGGGGGCGAATGCCGAGTCTGTAATTGAAGCCGTCGTCGCTCTTCACGATGATCAGTTTGGCTTGACCTACTTAGATTCATTAGTGGGGCGCTTTTCAGTACTCAAGAGGTCGTTGCCAATGGGCGAATTATTACCACTCGGTGAAAAGGTTCGTCTTTTAATTGCCGCGCGTGATGTTAGCATCACCCTTGATCGGCAGCGCAACACCAGTATTCTAAATATTTTTCCGGCCACCATCGATCAAATAGAAACAACCGGGGTCGCGCAAGTTACTATTAGACTCATCTCAAATAACACCCCCGTATTGGCGAGACTTACTAAAAAATCAGCGTCGCTAATGAATTTAAAGTTAGGTGATTCAGTTTATTTACAGGCTAAAAGTGTCGCGATTTTATAGGCTTAGCCAACCCCGTTAGGCCCAAAGAGTGAAAATATGGCAGTAGAAAATTTCGGCGAAGTATTTGCTCTGGTGTGTGCAGTAATGTGGGCCAGTGCGGTCGTGCTCTACAAGTATGTGGGCGAGAGCATGAGCGCCAATACCTTGAATTTGGTGAAAAACATTCTAGGCCTTTGCTTGCTGATCCCAACCGCATTTGCCTTTGAAGGGCTAAATATGCCGTTGTTGACGACGACCCAATGGCTCATTCTTATTGCCAGTGGTTACTTCGGGATAGCGGTGGCTGATACTTGGTATTTGCAAGCATTGCGTCATCTCGGCGCGGGCCGTACGGCAATTGTTGCGAGCCTTTACAGCCCCTTCGTGGTGGTGCTTTCGATGGTGTTTTTACATGAGCGCTTGGCGCTTTGGCAGTGGCTCGGTTTTGTGATGGTATTAGCTGGAATATTGGTGGTGGTTTATCAGCGCAGTTACCGAAGTGTCGATAGTTCTAAACTGATCAAAGGCGTGATACTTGCCGCCGCCTCGGTGTTTTTAACCGCATCTGGAGTGGTTGCGATGAAGCCTATTTTGGTTAATGACGGCTTCTTCTGGATAGTTAGCTTGCGCATGTTGGCCGGTATTCTCGGAATGTTGATTTTCTTAAGCATTAAGGGGCAAGTGAATAGCACATACCAAATTATTATGACCGGAAACCACCGTTGGAAGCACATCTTTGTCGCCAGTGTTGTCGGTTCGTATTTAGCATTATTATTTTGGTTAGCTGGCTTTAAGTATGCGGATGCATCAGTGGCATCGGTCTTGAACGAAACGGCTAATATTTTTATTGTACTTATGGCCTGGTTGTTCCTCAAGGAAGACCTTACTAAACGTAAAATAGTCGGTGCCGCGCTCACATTCGCTGGGGTGGTTATTTTCCTTGGGTTGTTCCCGTGAGCTTAAAAACGATCTTTATGTCTGCGTTAGCGTTGATCGCTTTCGCCGGTAACTCGGTGTTGTGCCGCTTAGCGTTGAGCGATAGTGTGATTCACCCCGCTAGCTTTACACTCATTCGCTTATTTTCGGGCGCGTTAACATTGTTTCTATTGGTATGGCTATCTAACTTAGCCAAGGGCCAAGCTCATAGGTCATTGAACCGCGGGTGGGCGGCGCCGATAATGCTGTTTGCCTACGCGGCTTTATTTTCGTTTGCCTACATTACTCTTGATACTGGAGTAGGTGCCTTAATTTTGTTTGGTTCAGTGCAAATCACGATGGTTTTAATTAACCTCTGTAAAGGTAATCGGCTGAGTGGCTTTGAGTGCTTAGGCTTACTGTTAGCCTGTTCTGGCTTGGTCTACTTAGTGTTTCCAGAGCTTAGTAAGCCGTCGGTCATCGGCTTCGTAATGATGAGCGTCGCTGGTATTGCGTGGGCCGCGTATACGGTATTGGGACAAGGCTCAAGCAACCCACTTGCCGACACGGCCTCAAATTTCATTAAATCTATTCCGTTGGCGGCTATTTTAGTGTTGCCATTTTTAGATCAGCTCTTAATTTCGCCATTTGCTAGTGAAGCCGTTGCAAGAGCTTGGCTGCTGGCCATTTCTTCGGGCGCTATAACGTCGGGACTTGGTTATGCGATTTGGTATGCCGCTCTTCGAAATCTGAACACCAGTCAAGCTGGCGTGTTGCAGTTATTGGTTCCCATTATTGCGTCGATAGGTGGCGTTCTCATCGCCGGCGAATTACTGACAACAAGATTGGTGATTGCCTCGGCATTGACACTCGGCGGTATTTTTATTGTCATGACCACTAAAAATAAAGCCGCTTAATATTATTGCCGCCAACTGCTATTGTACTGTTTGATTTAAACTCCGTTTACCCGTAAGCAATTATTAATGACTTATAAAGCCATCAGTTTTAAGCAAAAATTATCGTTATTTTCTGAACACTGGTCACCGAAGGTAATCGCTGAAATGAATGATTATCAGTTTAAGATAGTCAAAATAAAGGGCGACTTCGTATTCCACAATCACCAAGACACCGACGAGACCTTCATCGTGCTTGAAGGGTCGTTAAGAATTGATTTTAACGACGGCGCAGTCGACGTTAATGCCGGTGAAATGTTTGTTGTACCTAAAGGGGTAGAGCATAAGCCCTACGCCGCCGAAGAAGTTAAAATGCTATTAATTGAACCGCGTGGAGTCTTAAATACAGGTGACAGCACTGCCAGTGACTTGACCGCGCAAAACGACGTTTGGATTTAGATCGACATGAAAGATTTCACTCATTTATTACGTGTTCGCTATTCGGAATGCGATGCGCAAAAAATTGTCTTTAATGGCAAGTACGCCGAGTTCGTTGATATTGCGGCAACCGAATTTACGCGTGCGGTTTGGGGGCATTACAACGACATACTGGCGATGGGCGTTGATAGCCAGGTTGTAAATCTTACTATCTCTTGGCAAGCGCCGTCGACTTTTGATGATGTCCTAGCCATTGAAGTGAAGGCCGGGCACATCGGCAATAGTTCATATACGTTGGCATTCAATATTGTTAACCATGTAAGTGGCACGCAAATTGCAACGGCTGAAATAGTTTATGTGATGGTTAGCGCCACGGAATTTAGCAAAATGTCTATCCCTAGCGACTTAAAGAAAAAGCTTATAGATGGGGCTCCTGGGGTCGTGGTTAACCACGCTGGCGCATAGCCTTGTTGCCGCGAATGAGCGCGCCACTTCTGGACGAAGGCGGCGGCATTGCATTTATTTTTGATGTTTCATCATTGAAAGACTACATGAAAATGCTCACACACTATTAACATATCTTTGTGCGGTTTGAATTCTGAGTCTGCGAGTTCTCTGTGGTAATAGTCCCAATGCACTTTTTTCCAGTGCTCAAGTGATTTGTCGCCTTCACCTTCAATGGCGGCAAACTCACTGGTAATTTCATTGAAGGGAGTAATTTCGACCTTATCCACTTCGATTACGCAAAGCGCCCTACCTTGCCAATCGGTGACAATGTAATTGTCACCGGCTTTGGGTAGCGGCTCATTGTTTATTTCATACCACCATAATGACGTTGCCGTCGCTCGTTTTTCTCTTTGCAGTACAAGCTGCCCGCATTCGTTTGCATCTTTCTCATTGTCACAAAAATAGAAAGAGACGGTTTCAGTCGGAGGCTCTCCTTTTGAAGTGAAATATCGTCTGGATAGTTCAACTACCGATGGGTGTAAACTGCTCATATTATTAACCTCTATTTTTTCTGCGCTTTTGCTTAGTCAATTATTAGAGCCTCGGTATTAGAGTGGCTTGGCCGATTGTAGTCGAGCAATATAGCCTGACGGAGTAACGCCGACTATCTCTTGAAAGTCTTTGATGAAGTGTGATTGGTCGAAGTAATCAAGATGGGTAATCAGGGCTTGCCAGTCATGCTCTCCGTTTTCTAGTCGAGTTAATATTTCTCGTATTCGATATTTTCGAATAATCCACTTTGGGCTCACACCGACCTGATGACTAAAAAGCCGTTGCAGGCTGCGAACAGATAATCCGAAGACCTCAGACAATTGACCCACGCGAGTTATTGTTTGGTCTTGTTCAATTTTAGTAATAATTTCACCTACTTTATCGGTGTTTTCTTCAACGCCTTGAGTCCGTGCAAGTAAAAAACGCTCAGACAATTTAATCATCAATTCAATGTCATTTGTGGAGACTATTTTTTCGATTAATGAGTGGCTCTCTGAGCCAAAAATGCTCTCTATTTCAACGCTTTTATCGGTAAGGCTGGAGGCCGGTAGGGCGCTAAAATTATGAAAGCCTCCCGCGTGAAATTTAATTCCAAATATCTGGCCTTTATCTTTTAACTCAACGGAGTATCGCTGGGTGACAGCGCCAACAATTCGTGACTGCTTGGCTTCGAAGACCATATTGATGCAAGGGTCTGGAATGTTTTGTTGAACATGAGCTTGCTTGCCGCGAAGGTCCCAAGTAACTAGCCAAAACATTTCGATAAAACTTGATAGTTCGAGGCTTGGTTTTACACGAATTAGATCGTAATTCGCTTCGCTTTTCTTTGAGTAAAGCACGCCTCGCGTAAAGCTATCTTGACTACTCATAGTTTGTTCTCATGTCGTATTTTTACAATATTAAATTTGTTATCGCGCCTAACATTACATAATCTAAACTAACATTGTAATAATATGAAAGCACTCATCTTGACGCTATCAAGCATTCTTGCGTTGGCATTTGATGGCGCTGTCGAAACACATGGAAAGATTAAAATGAAAAATAGCTTTGAAATACAATCCTGGGACGAATCGCCTTACTTAGAGTTTGATAGTGGCGCTAAGTACTCCCGCGCCACACTTAAGAAAAAATACACTGGCGTGTTAACTGGCGACGCAACGCTCGAGTATTTAATGGCTTATAACGAGTCAGGTGCCGCACATTTTACTGGAATAGAACACTTTGACGGTAAAGTTGACGG
>JALZVW010000024.1 GCA_023301745.1 Arenicella sp.
TGTGATTGTTGCGGCGATTAAAGCTAATGAAGGTATTGTGTGGAGATATCCATTATCCATTCAGTTCTTTAAAGCAAAGCCGAGTTCACCCGTTTAAATTTTTGTGCCCCGTGCTGCGAGGGTTGAGTTTTAGTAAATGTTCGAGTTAATTAACAGTATTGAGGTAGATCGTAAGAATTCTCTACCAGTGGCAGACCTGCACGCGCGTTATCGAAAAACCGGTACGCCAGTAATATTTGGTGACCTGACCCGTCGTTGGCCGGCAAAGGATAGCTGGTCGGTTGATTACCTTGCCGATCACATTGGTGATGTAGATGTTGAGATTTATAGCAACCTCTCGAGTGTTAATGCTGGCCGACCTTTTGAGCCGGTATTGTGTTCGTCTCTAAGTGTTTACCTCGATGAGTTATTAGATAAAAAAAATGACTTAAGGGTGTCGAATTTAGCCCTTAAATCAGCCCCTCGTTTAGTTCAAGATATTTTTTACCCCCGACTAGGGTTCGATTTTGATGCCAACCTTACATCACTTGGGGTCGGCGGTAAGGGGGCAATGGAACCGATGACGCAATCGTCAAGCATTGTGCATACGGTGCTTTGTAATTTTGGTGAGCGCACGTCGGTTCAGCTGTTTCCGCCTGAGCTCTCCGGTTTTATGTACCGAGTTGGTAGCAGCCAACACACTATTCGAGATATTAATTTTGATCAGCCTGATTTTGATAAGTACCCAGCGCTAAAAAATTTGTCTGGTTACGTCGCGGTATTGAATCACGGTGATGCCTTATATATTCCGTCTGGTTTCTGGTATTGCGTGGCCTATGAAAGTGTGGGAATTACGCTGTCGTTCGAATCAATCCAGGGTAACTTAGCCCAATACATAGGCGCCATTAGCAAAACCTCAAGCAATCGCTTGGCCAATGCTATGCCGTTCAAGGGTGCGCGGTTGCAACGAGCCGAGAAACAGATTCGTTTAGGAACAAATGCGCGTTTGTTAAAACGTTAGAGGCCTCAAGGAAGAACGTTTTCACGAGGCGCTTCGCCTGCACGGCAATATCAATGGTAAAACCAACCAGCCGATGTCGGTATTGCTGTTCTATTGGCAATATTTTCATCGGCCATTATGCGCCAGCGCAGAAAGTGAGACTTTTGGGTGATGTTATCGTCTTTCGGTTCTTGGTTTATAAAATAGAATGATTATTAAGTGTTTGTTTTTAATGTCATTTAAAAAATAGTATTTGTTGTTTATATAATAGGAAGTCACTTGTCTTGTCAGCAATATAAGCTTGCCTCATCAATAACAAATATGAGGTTTTAACCATGTATACCGCTACCGCTTACGCCGTCTATATCTTAATTAGTGTTGCCCTTACGGTTTTTGTTTCCCGCACCTTAAGTAAAAATGGCGAGGTCTATTTGATCGATGGTTTTGATGGAAACCAAGCATTAGCCAAATCAGTTAATCACATGTTAGTGGTCGGTTTTTATCTGCTTAATTTAGGGTTTGTATTATTGCGAATGGAAGCGGGCCGAGGCATAGATCAACTTGATACACTGTTGTTGTATTTGAGCAGCAATGTTGGCATCGTTATGTTCATTCTGGGCATTATGCACTTCTTAAATATGTTGGTTATTCATCGGTTTCGCGCAGCTCAATTGAATCGCAATCGCGCAGACTTAGAGTCTAAAGTATGGCTGGCGAAGTCTAATGCTGAAATAGGAAAACTTTAGCCACCATGACTGGGGCGGCAAGTATGATTCGCACAGCTAAGGGTGAACCACACGTGCCGCCATTAAGGTTGTTGAGGTTTACAGCGACTGTTTTAACTGTCCTGGCGTTACTGCTGGACTGCAATGTAAGTTTAATAGGCGCAGGCTATTGAATTAACCTGCTTTTATGACTGTGAGCAGTAAGCTGTGCACGATGGTTACAATCATAGGTTACAGACAGTCAATGTGACTAAAATTGACTTTTAATACCGTCGCGTAATACGTACAATGGAATGTTCAATATGAATATTCACCATTGGTTAAGTCTGTGCAGTTAGGCGACATGTTTAAGAAATTGTTAACATTGATAGTACTCAGTGTTTCGCTGAGCACTTATGCTGCTTCCGGCGTTGCTGTAGAAGAAATCAAGATAATTACATTTGGTGACAGCATTACTGCGGGGCTTATTCGAGACTCATCGGACAATATTAGCTGCCCCGCCGGAGTATCTCTTGAGCCAGGTCGGTTTGGCAGTGAACCTACACCGAGTCCACCGACTGACCCGACTGAACCTGCTGAACCTGTTGAACCTAGAAACGGGTGCTATGGCAACGGCGCTTTAAATGTTGGCGGTTATCAAACTAAATTGGCTGATTCCATAAGTGTGATGGAGTTTGTTCCCCAAATAGTAAATTTTGGTTTTTCTGGTATTTCTACCGCTGAAATGTTGTCTGTAAGAGGTACTGTATTATCATCATTGACCGGTGCCGAGTATGTTCTTATTTTAGCTGGTGCAAACGATGCGGTAGCCGGCATCTCTCAGTCGACGGTGGTGAGTAATCTTACGGTTATCGTTAATGATGTACGAAGCCGCGGCATGATCCCTGTTATTACAACCACGACACGTAACACTCGTGAGCCAATACTGGATCTTAGAACAGACAGGTACGCCAGAGAAATACGAGACTATGCATCAGCTAATGAGGTGTTGCTAGCCGATGCGCGCGCGGCGATGGTGCCCGATTGGGATGATTTTCACTCTGGTGATGGCCTACATTTGGGCGATTTGGGTAATGAAACACTAGCCAGTTTGTATTTCCAAGCGCTTGATTTGGAATCCAGAGTAACAGGCGACAATACAAATTTTATCCCTGCAATCTTCTTATTGTTGCTCGAAGAGTGACGTGGTGATTATTAGAGTTTCATTGAGGTTAGTTCTTGCAATAACGGCGCTTACCGTGATTGTGCCGGCAGCGGTTATGGCTGACAATAATGATGGTTGTGAAATGCATTTTGTTTATCGATCTTCTGAGCAAAATGTAAATGAATTAGTGCTGCAGAACTTTCAAGATGATGAGTGGAGCGAGCCAGTGTTAGTTCATTCTAATGCGTCAGGGTTTAGCTATGCACCGACTATGGCGTCTGATGCTGACGGTAATTCACTCATTGTATGGGTTGAAGATAATGGTTCTGCGAACCAGCTAATGTACCGAGTTAAGAGCCGCTCAGGCGACTGGTCGGGCAAATCCCAACAATTAACATCGGCCAAAGGCGAGAAGACGACGCCGGTTCTAATTCGTTCTATTTCAGGCGTGATTTATCTTTCATGGGTTTCAGATCAAAATGATTCTGATGATGTGTTTTTGTCTCGTTGGAGCTTTGCCGATGGTTGGTCTGAGCCTAAATTACTTAGCTCGGATAATGTTTTCCCTGATATACGCCCGAGCTTTGAATATGTTGCGGTTGAAAATGGGCGTTCTGAATTGCAGGTTTTATGGCAGGCGCGTTCGAGTGATGGTGTCTATGCACCTGACCAACATGTTTTAGAAGCTGGCTTGGAGTTTAGTTCTGCTCAGAGTGAGCTAAGTGAACAATGCACTAAGGAGCTGAGCAAGGTTGCTCTGCCTGAAAGTACTGAAGAAGGATTTTTGCATTTCCCTCAGATTGCCTTAGAGAGTTATCAGCGCATAACTCTTCGCTAAGGTATTCTAAGGTTCACCTCGCATCGGCGAGCTGAACGAAAGGTGCTTGCATCGTGGCTTATAAAATCGTTTGGGCTATAACATTGATTAACGACGCTTGTTTCGATCTTCTGCTGGCCTGCCGATTTCTTGCTATTGTTATAGAGTTATAAACTTAGGTTTGACAAGTAAAATAAAAATGACTGAAGAAAGAAAATCAATATTGACCCGCGAACAAGTGCGTGTGCTTGCCAGCCTGATGGAAAAACATTTGGCGACGCCGAAAAATTATCCGTTGACGCCTAATTCATTAACGCTGGCGTGCAATCAAAAGTCTAATCGCTTGCCAGTGATGAACCTTGAAGAGGGAAAGGTCGTTGGCAGTGCACAGCAACTAAAAGAGTTAGGCTACGTTAGCATTGATTACGGTGATCGTATTGTTAAGTATTCACATCGAGCGCCTGGAATGTTAAAGATAACACGCGAAGAGCAAGCGGTATTAGCGATGCTAATGTTGCGTGAGCCGCTTACCTTAAATGATATTAAGGCGCGTACCGAAAAAATGATTGGCTTTGAGAGTATTGAGCAAGTTCTTGTCTCAGTTAAGCAACTGATGGCTCGCAGCCCTGCGTTAGTTATGGAGCTGCCTGTCGCAGTAGGCCAGCGTGAAGAGCGTTATACTCATTTGCTTGCTGGCGAGCCCGATTTATCGGCACTCGTGGTTAAAGAGACTAAGGCACCGAGTCAGAGCAAATCGCAGAGTAATAAGCTCGCCGAGCTTGAAGCTCGCATAGTACGCATAGAGGAAGCGCTAGACATGCCGTGGGAAAAACTTGAAGAACAATCTCCAAATCTTGATGATTAGTGGTTCTTTGTTGTGTTGAATGACTCTTCTCTAGTGTTTATTGGTTTATCTAACCCAAAAAGCCCATCGAACGTCGGTTCGGTAATGAGAGCGGTAGGGTGCTATCAAGCTGATCAAGTTCGCTATACCGGAGAGCGTTATGATCGTGCGGCTAAATATCAGACCGACACTAAAAACGTAAATCACAAAGTGCCGTTGACGCAGGTCGATAATTTGTTAGGCGGTCTGCCAAATGGTATGGCGGTGGTTTGTGTCGAGTTGGTTGAAGGGGCGATTCAACTGCCGTCCTTTAAGCATCCCGAGCAGGCGATTTATGTGTTTGGCCCTGAAGATGGTTCGATCTCGCAGGCGACGATTGATCAAGCTGATCACGTTGTCTATGTCCCTACTGTGGGGTGCATGAACCTCGCCGCCAGCGTGAATGTTTTGCTTTACGATCGACTGGCCAAGTCTGGTCTTGATAGTGCCGACAATTCGATTGTTAAGCTCAGCCGAGATATCAACAATCGTTTAAAGCTCAAATCAAAAATCTAGGCATATTTTTATTTAGACCCGTTTAAACATCAAAAGAAAAACGAGGTATTTGGCCGTATGAGGCTTCAACTAAACGATTATGAAATAGCCTACGAGTCGAGTGAAGGTGTTGGGCCGTGTGTTATATTTTGCCCTGGTTTTAACTCTACCATGCAAGGCAATAAAGC
>JALZVW010000025.1 GCA_023301745.1 Arenicella sp.
CGAGTAAGTCAGGCAAGTTATCAAAATCACTGTCTGTGCTATTCGGGTTAGATGTCACCATTATTGGTGTTGCACTACCGTTAATAAAAATAGGTCGTGGACTACTTTCGAATGAATTTGGTAGACCATCGCCATCATCGTCTAAGAAGTCAGCGCCATCGGATGGGTCATTAGGGTTGATACCTAAACTCAATTCGCGCAGATCAGGCACTAGGTCTCCATCGGTGTCGGCATTAAGTGGGTCAGTTGCGAAACCTGTGATTGATAACGCGGTGTCGCATGCGGCAATAGACGAGTGAGAAATCAAGCTACCATTGGCACCGCTATACGGTGTGATTGTTGCAACAATATCATTTGTTTGTGGGTCTCGGCTCACTAATTGCTCTGCTACGCCATTGTCGTTAATTCGCATGCCGGTCAGCTCTTCCCAATCAGTCAGACCATCTAAGTCAGTGTCACGCTGGCGCGGGTCAAGTGCGCAGGCAAATTCTTGGTGATCGAGCAAGAGATCTCGATCTGAGTCAGCTTGATTTGGGTTAGAGTAAACAAGAAAGCTTTGCGGCGAACTGCGTAATTGCACACGCCAGCCTTGTTGAATTTCAAAGGCGTCGGTCAGGGTGTCGCACGGCTCTGGCCTCACACCAAGCGGCAAATCACAACCATCGGTATTGACTCGCTGATCAGAACTGCCGTGTAAATATTCTTCACGCGCCCAAACACCATCTAAGTCTTCGTCTTGAACAAAGGTAAAGTCATATTGCTGGCCTGAGCGCAATACGATATCAGTTAGATCTATGCCATCAACGTTCTGCGCTGTATACATTATCCAAAAACGTAAATCACCATTGCTGGTGCCTTCTTCAACGTCTCGAAGCCTTGTTAGCGCTTCACTGGCCGGTCTGGCTGGCACTAAGATATCATCGCCCAGCGCTCCGTTAACAAGCTGCGTTTGCAATATGTCGTCAGGGCCGGCCGCGGCAATTGGGCTGCCAGGCTCTATTTGTTCGCCGAAATTTGCGAAGCCCACGTCAAGTGGGTTTACCACCGTATCAACCACGCCGTTTCCGCCATCAATAATACTGTCGGTGGGCGTTATAAAGGTTGTTTCGTAGTCGGCAATCACTAGCTGGTCATCACCACCCAAGATAATTGTGTCTATTTGGGTGTTTCCACCAACTTCGATAATTGTCGACCGCGGTTCTACAAAGGTTCTAAAATCGGCAAGCTGTACATCGTCGCCTTGTGCAGTGGTGTCGACCCGCCCATTACCGCCATCTCGAATGGTGGCAAAACGATTCAGGCCGATGATTTGCAATGCGCGTTCCATAGTAATGCCATTGGGCTCACCAGTACTTTCATTATGATCACTGGCGGTGGCAATACGATAACTCTCAGTCTCACCATTACCGAAGTCAAAGGTAATACCGGCCGTTTGATCAAGCACTTGTTGCGAGGTAAAAGCAAAATTATTACCCGACTCATCAACAATGTCGAAATTCGCCAAGCGCACAATGACACCGCGTGGCGATTTCATTAGCTGTTCTATTTCACTTGGGAACACATTGGTGGTATTGAACACAAATGGCCCGCGTGAGGTATCGCCTAAGGCACCTATGTTGATGCTGTCTAGATTGGCATTCTGCGGCACAAGTGACGCTACCGGCACCAATTGGCGTCGATTATTAGGGTCTTGCGTTAATGCGGTTAACTCAAGATTACTAATAGTAAACGGAATTGCACCGGCGTTATCAATCGTAAGATCTACACGCATGGCGCCGTCGATCACTTCACGAAGTACTGTTTCTTCGCTGCTAACGGCGGCCGAGGTAGTGAGTGAATCATGAAAAGCCTCTTCAGTGTTACGTGCTGATTCTTCACCAAACGATACGGTTGCACCACGCTCTGAACCTGTTTCTTGACTTGCTTCTACCGTCGTACTAAAACTAACGGTAGCGCCTCCGAATGGACCACCTCCGAAGCCATACTCAGCACTAGCTGTAGACGATATAGACCTACTGTTATTGACCGTATTTAAGGTAGAGTTTTCATTTGCTTGAGAAAACGTGTCGTTTTCGCCTTGAGTTAATGTCGCTTCTGAGGTTTCACTCTCTTCACGCGTTTGGCCTTCGGTATCCGTAATCGTGAAACGCGTATCGAGTTGCATATTGATATTGCCAATTGAAATATCCGGGCTCGGCAAATCAGCCACTAACGGGTTTCGGTTACCGGCAGCTAGTTCGGTGGGGTCATCAATTTGGTCGCCGTCAGTGTCGGCCAGAATTGGCGAGGTTTTAAAGAATGAAAATTCAAAGCCATCTTGAATACCGTCGCGATCTGTGTCTTGGTCTACAGGGTTACTATAAATGCGGTTCCATTCATCGCCATCTGACAATGTGTCGCCGTCAGTATCGGGGTTAAGTGGGTCGCTGCCGGCTTGGCGTTCTTCAGAATCGACCACGCCATCGTTATCAGGGTCGTCACTAAACGGGTCTGAGTTAACTAAACGCGTTTCAATTGATCCATCAGTGCGTCGTATCGTAATTTGATAGCCGGCTAACTCAATATGATCAAGAATGCCGTCGCCGTCGGTATCGAGAAGTTCGTCGCCGGTTGGTAGAGTGCCGGTGAACTCTGCTGACGATAAACTTAATTCAACCTCTGCTTGCGGGCCTGAAATTGTATTGCCAGCGACGTCACGGGCGTTAACCGCACGCAGTGTGTACACAGCATTGCTTTGCAAACCTGTACTTAATTGCACCGAGGATTGTGATTCGTCGACAAACTCGAGCGCAGAAATAGGTAGGTTGGCTTGATTATCGTTGCGCGTAATATTGAAATTTGCAATGCTTGAAACTAAGTCAGCACTCATTGCTTCAGTAAATTGAATAACAACGGTGCTACTGCTGGTTGACCCTGCGGCAACAACGGTTGGGGCAAGATTATCGACCACCAAAGCAACTTCACGACTGAATGTGCGGCGACCGTAGTCTGCTTGTACCACAATGTTATTCAGTCCTTCATCTAGGGCGACATTATCGTCGTATTGCCCACCAACAAACGACACTCGTTGCTCGTTTACCGTTACCGCCTCAAGATTCTCGTTAAGGTCAACTAGACCCGCAACCTGAATCACGACACCATTGGCCAGCTGGTCAGCCTGCGGCGTGACTATTTGAATCGGGTGATGCGGAGCAATCGGGGCCGTTGGCAAACCGCTGATATTATCAATTGAGGGCCGGGCCGTTGCGATATTTGCGGCTCGATTACCACCTTGAGCATTGCCGATAATGTCTAAGATAAAACTTGAGAAATCGTCTACGAGGTTGGTGACAACCCGAACGAAAGAAGGTCGTTGGCCAACCCGGCGAAGCCTCACCGGGTTACAAACACCGTCTTGATAGCTTAAATCTGGAAAGTTAAGTAAAAATTCACAACCGTCAAATTGATTGACTGATGTCTGTGAGATTTCTATTGAACTAATTACCCCGATGTCAGTGCCCCAGTAATCGAGAATAACCCAGTCATCGTTTCGAGAATCGAAGCTAACAAAGCTGGGAGATGCGCTTGCATCACCAATATCTGCAGCGAAAAATGATGTGCCGGTTAATGCGTAGTCGTTCGAACTCGGAATTTTTTGTAGGCTACTATTGCCAAACGAGAAATAATTAACAAAATCGCCATTCGATAAGGAACTCACAGCACGCCAGTTTCCAGAAAACTGTTCAGCAAGCGAACGTGCAATTGGCGTAGCTGAGCACTGATTATTCTCAAAGAGTCCGTTGATCGCCCGGCAGCCCGCGGCGTTATCGCAGGTCGAAAACACGCCATCACTGCATGATTGTGAGTTAACAGACGCGGCAATAATCGCCGGCATAAAATCGAGGATGTCTTCTTCAGCGAACGATGTATTTGAATACGCGAGCAACAGCCCGACTAATAAGCTAGATAGCTTTTTCATTTTCCCAACCCGAATGAATGTTTTTTGTTTAAGTAACTCTGCGCACAAGAACAGTGCTTGAGAGTTTTCTACGCTATAGAGTAGTGGGGCGGAGGTAGGGCCGCAATGTAACTTTAGTTATAGTCGGCTAAAGCGAACCTGCGGTGTGGGCGTAGCTTATTTAGGCGCTTCATCACAGATAAACCTCTAAGCGAGAAGCCTAGCCGACCAAACCTAGCCGTTCGGCCTTACGAACACATTGCGTTCTATTTTCAACATCCAACACTTTAAATATTCTATTAATTTGTTGTTTAACCGTGCCTTCGGTAATGTTGAGGCTATGGGCGATCTTTTTGTTCGCCAAGCCTTCACACATGGCTTTAACGATATCGAGTTGCCGCGGGGTTAGTAAATAATCTTCGCTTGTTTGACCTGCACTCTCATCAAAGTGCGCGCCACCGGCAAGTACGGTACGAATTGCCCGCAACATAGTATCAATATTCTCAGCCTTACTAATAAAGCCATTTGCACCTAAACTAGAAATACGTGCAATATCGGCATTCACCGAGCTGACCGCAATCACTTTGCAGTCACGGTTGGCTTGCTTGATGCTGCTTAGTAACACTTCACCATGTACGTCAGGCAGATTCAAATCTAACAAAATTAGATCAAAATCTTCGACGGCTATGCGTTCCAGCGCCTGCGCCCCAGTTGTTGCCTTGCAAACAGATAGGCCATTGGCCTCTAAGGCCAGCGAGAGTGCATCAGCGAAAAGTGAGTGGTCGTCGACAATCAAGGTTCTCATGGCGAATAGGGTACAATGGGGGGTATGCGAAAACGCTTATTATGCACCACCAATGAGGCGGCGGGTATGACTAAATCAACGTGGCTCAGCACCAAACTAATACGATAACGATATTCATGAGATTTTTACCACGCTTCGCCAGAGACGATATTCTAAGAGAACAGCTAAAACTGGTCACAGATAGCTACCTATCAAGCGCCGCCGGCTTTTTAACGGTATGCGCTACATTAACTTTTATAGCTTACAGAGCAACAAGTGAGTTAAGCGCGATTGTTTGGTTTGTAGCGCTTGTGGTCGTCTATTCCTTCTGGACAATTCGTCAATTTAGGCAAATTGACAACGACCTACTAACGCCACGCCAAATAGCCACTACTGAAGTCATTAAGGTGCTGGTATCAAACCTTATTTTTTGCTACTTCATGATTACATTCATGGTTGAAACGTCACCGCCAATTGTGGTTATCTCCATAGCCATAGCCGCGGGTGGCTTGAGTGCAGGCTCATCGACAATGCACGGGCCGTGTTTGCCAATATTTTACAGCTATGCTCTGCCTAAGATGATCGTCGCGATCGTAGCCTTAATCATATTAGGCGGCGATACCAATTTGCTATTGGCCTTTGCCATGATTTTATTCTTATTGTTAACTTTCGGTTTTGCTAGAAAAATTGAGCACAACATCGTAAATTCGATCGAGCTGAGATTCGAAAATCAAGACTTGGTAAAGCAGTTACGAGTAACACTAACGCAGGCCGACGAAGCGAATAACGCAAAGTCAGTATTTTTAAGTTCGGCCAGCCATGACCTACGCCAACCACTTCACGCACTCGCCTTAATGGTCGAGGTAATGGGCAGTTCTGAGTTAAATCAACAACAGGCCGACTTGCAACGCAATATGATGGCGGCTGTGAACTCAACACGAGATATGTTGGATTCACTGCTCAATATGTCAAAGCTTGAAGCCGGCGCGATTTCGGCTGAACCAAAACCATTTTTAGTTCAAACCGTATTTGATCGAGTTGATGCTGAGATGTGGCACTCTGCCGACAAAAAGGATCTGAGCTACCGCTCACGCGAAACAACCGCCACGGCAAACTCAGACATACTGATTGTTGAACTCATTATTAGAAATTTAATTTCCAATGCCATTCGTTACACCAATACCGGTGGCATATTAGTGGCTTGTCGCAAACGCAGGCCAGGCACTTTATTAATAGAAGTATGGGACACCGGCATTGGCATACAAAAAAATAAAACAAGAGAGATATTTAAACCATTTCATCAACTAAGCAATCCTGAACGTGATTCGGTAAAGGGCTTTGGGTTGGGCTTAGCAATTACTCAAAAGCTGGCCGAAACCATTGGCTCAGAAATCAAACTCAAGTCAGTTGAGGGCCGAGGCTCAGTATTTCACTTCGAGCTGCCAGCCAGCCAACATGCAGTCGCCCCAACACAAACCATTAACGACACCGGCATCTCGTTTAGCGGCACCTCAGTATTGGTAGTCGACGATAATATGAGCGCAAAAACCAGCACCCAAGAACTCGTAGTTAGCTGGGGCTGCCGCTGCATAAGTGCCGATTCAGCCGCTGACGCCCTATCACAATTGAAAAACCACGACGATGAAAAAATCTCTATCGACATTATATTGGTTGATTATAGGTTGCGTGATAATTTAACCGGCGGAGACGCAATCAAAGAAATACGCGAATTTTTGGGCAAAAAAATTCCGGCGATTATCATCACTGGCGACACGTCTGCTGAGCGTATACAAGAAGCCGGTGAATGGGATGCCGAGCTTTTACACAAACCGGTATCGATAGATCAATTGAAGAAGATGATGAACGATCTTCTGCCCGCTTACCGAAACTAAATTACTGACTCTCTAGGCAGCGCTAACAACGCCAGGCCTGCAGATCTGCAGGCCCCGGATTTTTCACTTAAGGCTGAATATCAATGCAACTTATAGATGAGACTCAAAACACAAACGTTCTGAGGTAACCGGATGCTCAAATTGCAATGTGCTGGCATGTAACATCAACCGCTCGGCGAGTGACTTGCTGTCGACGCCATCGATCGTCGCGTTGTACAAGTCACAGCCGAGTATTGGATGACCAATTTCACGACTATGAACTCTCAACTGGTGGGTGCGGCCGGTTCGCGGCGTAAATAAGACTCGAGTGATTGCGGCCCCTGTTATGACGTCTTGAAGGCGTTCCAATACCTTATAGTCGCTTTGCGCTGTTTTACCTGTTTCAAGACAAACTTGTTGGTACGGAAACTGAGCTTTAGCAATCGGTAGATCAATTACGCCCTCATCATCTGAGACATGACCGAGCAAGGTCGCTCTATAGGTTTTGACAACTGAGCGCACCTGAAACTGCTTAGTTAAGTTTCCGTTAACGGTTTTATTTAACGCCAACACCATCACCCCTGAGGTGCCAAAATCCAAACGATGTACCATGCTTGCGCTTGGATAATCTTGCGTTAATCGGTAGTGCACCGAGTCTTTATTCAACGGGTTCTTGCCAGAGAGACTGAGTAGCCCTGATGGTTTATCAATGACTAATAAATACGGGTCTTCAAAGAGAATTTGAATCTCATGGTGACAGACTGGTGCAATAAAATCATCGGGGAGTAGTGCTTTGGCTTTTTTCACGTGTTACGGTCAGAATAGGTTAGGCGGCTCGCGCCTGACATCATAACGCTATTCGTTAAACGATGCGCCCGGCTCCGCTTTTACAGGCCAAGACATCACGGCTGTTAAGCCACTGGCTCACATTACCGCGATCAGTGATAATTTTACTTAACGCTATCAAGGTGAGAGAATTCGACATTAGCTAAGCGCGACCATATTGACTGCGCAAGCAACCGTGAAAATTTAAGGAAACCTCTGCGTGAACTACAAGACGGCCATTTTAACAACAATGACACTGCTGTGTATTGGCAATGCGGTGGCCGAAGAGTCAGCCGAGACGCCTGCGGCTTCAGACTGGCAGGTCATACTTCAACTGGACAATGACCTTTTCGCGGGCTCAGACCGTGATTACACAAACGGAATTAGAGTGGGTATTGTTCAAGAGTTCTCACTTGAATCTGACAAAGGTCAGCGTTTGAACAAGCGCTTACGCGGTGGTGCAAAGAAAATTCAAGAACGCCTGCAATCGATACGGCTAGACGATGACGATAATCTGCGCTTTGCCCGTGGTTTTGGTCTCACCCAATTGATCTTTACGCCGGAAGACCCGAACCAACTCAGCTCGCCTGAAGGCGAAAGGCCTTACGCCGGTTGGTTAGGTTTAGAATATTCTCTGCATGTAAAAGCAGACGACCTAGTGAATAGCTTAACCGTATCAGTCGGCACCACCGGTGACGCTAGCCTAGCTCAACCCGCTCAGAATTGGGTGCACCGCAACATCAGTGGCAGCCCTATTTTTCAAGGTTGGGATAGCCAAGTGCCCTCCGAGCTAACTGTGAACATTAACTTCGATCATAAACAACGTTTTAGACGCTTATCAAAAAGCATTAGCCGCCATAACGGTTTAGAGATTGATGGCTATTACGAAACTGGAGTCGCGGTCGGCAACTTTAGGAGCGATGCTTATGTCGGCAGCTTAGCCAGAATTGGCTACCGACTTCCTAGCGGATTTTCCACCCCACGAGTGCAGCTCGGAAGTTATGGCCATCAACTCTTTAGTAACAAAAAAGACTACGGCAATAAGTTTTCGGGCTTCGCCTTTGCCGGCCTAAGAGCCTCGGCCGTGCTGCATGACATCACGCTCGATGGCCCCGTGTTTCGTAACTTTGACACTGGTGTAGAGTCAGAGCCCTTGGTTGGCGAGTTGATTTACGGCCTCGGTTTACGATATAGAAAAATAGATCTTCTTTTTTCCCAAACAGTAAGAAGCGACGAATTTGCGGGGCAAACTGAGAACCAAAAATTCGGCTCGTTTATGCTGCGGTTTCAATCTGGCTGGCGTTGAAGTTAAGAGCCTAATCTAGGGCTATGGTAAACAAAAAAGCGCTTAGCGGCCCCTAAATAGTACAAAGTCGATGTTATTAATAGGCGCTTTTTTCTCACGCATAATGGGCTCGATTTCAACAAAGAGGTTGCGATATTGATGAAACGGTACTCGCGGAAACAGGTGATGAATAGAGTGATAATTCTGAAACAACCATAGATACGTAATCGGTGTATCAATCCACCGATTAAATACAAAGGTTGACGTGTTTTGATAACGTTTTTGATTTTCATGTGGTTGATGCACGGCCCACGCGAAAACAAAAGTAGTAAACATAGCGCCAAGGATACCCGGCAATACGCCGAATAAGAGCGCCTCAACTGGGTAGCCAGCTATCGCTATTGCAACCCGAAGCCCTATGCTAATCGATGCTTCAGAAACAACTCGCAGCTTGTCAGCGAAGGTTGCGTCGGCCCATCGATTATTAAAGTACCAAACATTCTGACTGATGGTAATGAAAAACGTGCCCCAGAGCACTTGATGAGGCTTATCGTCACCAAAAACATTATCCGGATCTCGTTCTGAGTCGTTGGTGTTACTATGGTGCACAAGATGAGCCGCTTTGTGCATAGTAAATTGAGTCATTGAACAAGCACTTGCCAGACTGCCCACAAGCTCATCGAGCCACGTTCCTTTTTTTTGATTCCCTGATAAATTTCCATGCACGGCTTCGTGAACAGGGGTGTAAAGCGCATACGACAAAACGGCCAACAGGAAGATCGCCAGTTCTGTGTTTACAGCACCGATAATGCTGTAAAACAAAAGCAGCCCATAAGCCGCGATAAGCGTAAGAGAAAACACCAAGGTGAACCAACTGATCTTGCCCGAATACGTTCGAGCCAGATTCATGGCATCTCGATCGAGGTTATTTTTAGGCGCAGTAGTCAAAATTTCATTCAATCAGTGAGTTA
>JALZVW010000026.1 GCA_023301745.1 Arenicella sp.
ATTTCGTCAACCCACGCGAACAGCGCTTGATCGTTCACCGTGGTATGACGTTTGATTGGTGTGTACGACCAACCTTTACCGTCTTTGAAGTGTGTATTTACATATTGTGAGAATTCATCATAAGGCCAACGCTCCCAATCATCGGTGCCCATAAACACGCCATCTTTAGCAAAGTGATTAAGATACCGAACCTTGTCGCCTACGTCTGCGGCATGATGAAAGTCGTCCATCTTGTTATTGATTATAGTAACCGCATCGTCAGTGAGCGGCTTAAGCTCTTTCGCAAACGCCGAGTTTGTGGCAAGCGATACTGCACCAGCGGTGATTATGGTGATAATAATTCGGACGGTTCGATTCATGTTGTAGAGCTCCGATTGTGCTTGGTGATAGCCTACTCAGCGCGACAAGACCTGAACATTTGGCGCTCTTAGCACGAGGGCCAATAGATTCTGTTTACGGGGTATGGCAGAGAAGGTTAAGATACAGCCAATAGCCAAAGAGATGAACGTCTTTTTGGCGCTAAAGACACTTTAATATCTTGTAGAAGGCAGTATGTACTCAAGTACCCCAAAGACAATCATTGCTTGGCTTATATTAGCAATATCCGCAACCGCCGACACATCGTTTGCCAGCAACGTAGGAGGCGTATTTGGCCCTGGGGTAACTCTAGGCGACCAATCGGCTCAATATAGAGGGGCGTATGACCCCGACAACAATAATTTTGTACAGCGTATTCATTATCAACACGCATTAAATGACGATGTGAGGCTGCGTGGCGTTTTTCAAGCGCGCAAGACAGCCGATTCAGACGTCGACTTTGATTTTTTTCAAGGCGAACTACAATGGCGGTTAAAAGGTAGTGCTAAGCGTCAGCAAGCGGTACGCTTAGATGTAAGAATACGAGACCGCGGCCGAGTAGGCACGCTAGGGTTAAATTGGACCAATCAATTTACGCTTTCACCAACGATCAGTGCACGGGCCATTATTTTGGCTGCGGTTGAGGTAGGTAATGGCGCGAGATCAGGCGTTTTACTGCAAACGCGTAGTAGTCTGAGTCATAATTTGAACAAGCGATTTAGCGTGAGCGCTGAGTTGTTTAGCGAATATGGGTCTAGCACAGACTTTGACAGTTTCGACGATCAGATTCATCAAATTGGGCCGGCGCTAAGCGGCAAACTCACTGACGATTGGAGTTTTTTTTCGGGGGTGTTAGTCGGTGCAACTGATGCAAGCCCAGATACCAGCCTAAGGCTTTGGTTATCAAAGAGCTTTAAATAGTGGCCCCAATGCGCCAGCCAGTGGCCTTCAGACTTAATCGCCCGAATCTTTAATTCGCTGCAGGCGTTCTTCTTGTTCTTCAAATGCGGCTTTAATTTCGAGCATTACTGAGTCTACATTGGCAGGTCGCGTGTCTATCTCGACAATGCCAGTGAGCCTAGTGTCTGGTTTAAGATCACCTTTTTCATAAAGCTTCCAGATCTCTTTAGCGTGATGCCCCTTGAGTAACTCGGGTGCGAACTGACCGTAATAATTGGTCATGTTACGCACGTCGCGTTCGAGCATCGCTTTCGCGTTGTTATTACCCGCCGCGTTAACCGCTTGCGGTAGGTCGATAATCACAGGGCCCACTTGATCTACTAATACGTTGAATTCCGATAGGTCACCGTGAATCAGGCCTACGCATAACATGCGTATAACGTCTTGCATAACCACCGCATGATCATACCGGGCGCGTTCTGGGCTCAACTCAACATCGTTTAATCTTGGCGCCACAAAGCCTTCGCCATCAGTGATGAGCTCCATCAACAACACACCATTAAAACAACCGTAAGGCTCGGGCACGCGTACGCCAGCATTGGCGAGCTTGTAGAGGGCATCTACTTCAGCGTTTTGCCAAATTTCTTCTTGTTGATCACGCCCAAATTTAGAACCTTTCTCCATCGCGCGGCCGCGACGGCTGTTGCGTACACGGCGCCCTTCTTGATATTGCACCGCCTTTTTAAAACTACGCTGCGCCGCTTCTTTATAGACCTTGGCGCAACGAACCTCGGAACCACATTGCACCATGTACACAGTCGCCTCTTTGCCACTCATAAGTTGGCTAAGCACTTCGTCGATTAGACCGTCTTCAATGAGCGGTAATAGTCGTTTTGGTGTTTTCATAGGTGCTGTAATGACTCGGAAAATTAGACCGAGATAAAATTCTGGTTTGAGAGCCGCTGGTTTAAGTGTAAAAAATTATCCTATTAACTAGTAAGCCAAGTTTACCGCATATTGCGTGATTAAATGTTCCAATTAATTAATCTAACGATAATGGTCGCTAAAGACAATACGCAACATCGAGCTGTTTTCAGCTCGCGCCGTTGAGTCGTGAAAAATCAATCTGAGGCCAGAAAGCCACCAGATTGCCGTGACCAAAGCTTGGCATAAATGCCTCCGGCCGCGACCAATTCTGTGTGGGTACCTTGTTCCGCAATTTGGCCACCGCTCATTACTATTAGCCGGTCCATCTTGGCGATGGTTGAAAGCCTGTGAGCAATTGCCAGAACCGTTTTGCCTTGCATTAGCTGCTCTAACTGCTCTTGGATGGCCGCTTCAACCTCTGAGTCTAGTGCTGAGGTTGCTTCATCTAAGATCAAGATCGGTGCGTCTTTTAGAATTACTCTAGCAATGGCGATTCGCTGTCGCTGGCCACCGGACAACTTGACGCCTCGCTCACCCACTTTTGCGTCTAGCCCTTTGTTGCCTTCGTTGTCCTCCAATTGGTCAACAAAGTCGTCGGCCTTAGCCAGTTTAATTGCATTTAGGAGTTCTTCTTCACTCGCACCTGGGCGACCATAGGCAATGTTTTCTCTAATGGTGCGATGCAAAAGTGAGGTATCTTGAGTCACCATGGCAATTTGATGCCGTAGGCTTTCTTGACTGACTTTAGCGATATCCTGGCCATCGATTTTTATGTCTCCACTCTCTAGGTCATACAGCCTTAATAGAAGGTTAACTAAAGTCGATTTACCGGCGCC
>JALZVW010000027.1 GCA_023301745.1 Arenicella sp.
CCAGCCAATGTAACGGCAATAACACTCGGCTGTGGCGCCGATGCGGCTTGGAGTGGTGGTGCAGCTTGGGGTGCTGGCGCAGCTTGGGGTGCTGGCGCAGCTTGGGGTGCTGGCGCAGCCTGTGGTGTTGGTGTAGCTTGTGGTGCTGGCGCAGCCTGTGGTGTTGGTGTAGCTTGTGGCGCTGGCGCAGCCTGTGGTGTTGGTGTAGCTTGTGGCGCTGGCGCAGCTTGTGGCGCTGGCGCAGCTTGTGGTGTTGGCGCAGCTTGTGGTGCTGGCGCAGCTTGAGGTGTTGGTGCAGCTTGTGATGTTGGCGCAGCTTGTGGTGCTGGCGCAGCTTGTGGCGGTGGGGCAGTTTGTGCCGTTAGCACATCATCACTTGGCTCGAATGCCAACATTCTGAGCAAGGCCATTTCAAAACCCACACGCAAACTTGGCGCCAATGGAATATCTCGCTTACTTATCAAACCGATCTGATAAAACAATTGCAAGGTCTGCGCGGGTATTGATTGGGCGACACTGGTAATTAATGCGTCATTCGCGTCGGTAGACGCTAATGCATTGGGCGCCAGCTGGGCTAATGACACATAATAAAATTGCATTAACACATCGTCTAAGGCAACTGAGAAGTCAACCGCTGAATCCGCCATATCGGCCACCACTGACAACGCTTGATCCACATCGTGGTCAGCCAAGGCTTTTAAAATTGCTTCTGTGTGTGCCGACTTAATGGTGCCTAGCATGCTTTCAACGTCAGCCAACTTAACAGTGCCGCCACCTTGAGCGATCGCTTGATCTAGCAAACTTAAGCCATCTCGCATACTGCCATCAGCGGCTTTAGCGATCGCATGTAACGCGGCCTGATCGAATTCCAGACTTTCGTTACCAAGAATTTTCACCAGTTGATTCTCTACTTGGTCAGGACGCATAGCTCGCAAATTAAATTGTAAACAGCGAGATAAAACGGTGACCGGGAGCTTTTGTGGATCTGTTGTTGCGAACAAAAACTTAACGTGCTCAGGAGGCTCTTCTAAGGTTTTTAATAAGGCATTAAAACTATGGGTCGACAACATATGAACTTCGTCGATCAGAAATACCTTAAATTTACCCGCAGTCGGCGCGTAATGAACATTTTCAAGCAGCTCACGCGTATCGTCGACCTTAGTGCGAGAGGCCGCATCAACTTCAATTAAATCGACATATCGGCCTTCATCAATTGATGCGCAGGTGCTGCATTGCTGGCATGGTTCAGCACTGGTCCCTTGTTCACAGTTAAGCGACTTAGCGAAAATTCTAGCCAATGTCGTCTTACCAACACCTCGGGTGCCGGTAAACAAAAAAGCATGATGAACTCGTCCTGTATCCAGGGCGTTAGACAGTGCTTGCACAACATGACTCTGCCCCACTACTTCAGAAAAAGTCTTAGGTCGCCATTTTCGTGCTAACGCGAGATATGCCATAGAAATTTAATACCTGACTAGGTTCAATTGGGGTGTTTAGCCGCTAGGGTGAGCGACACCATTTTCAGCGCAATGTAAATAACGTAAAGTGCCTGAGTTCAAGACTACTGCCATTCAATTAGCGCGCAAAGACTAAGGTAAAGAATACTTGCCCCTAACTCTTTTTGAAAGCCCTGCTTTCAAAAATCAAACAACCCTGAGCTTTGAATGAGCGTTCGCCCATTAAAACTAAAAAAGTGGTGGCTAACCTGATCACAGCACCCGAGTCAGCTGCTGCGGCTGCTCCCTTCCGGGCCTGACCGAGTTCACAACTTATCGCCACTATGGAGACTAACCACCACCGAGCGGGGATTATAGCGAAGCCTGATGCTTACGCCTACACATGAGTTGAATTTTCATCAAAAAAGAGTCGTTTTTTTATCTGCGGATATATTTTGGTTTATCATTACGCCTATTCAAGCACAAACTATTCACCGTTAACTGCGCCCTTAGCCCATGAGTCGAAACACAAACGTCTACCAAGTAAGCCAACTGACCGATGAAATGCGTCGATTAATGGAGCTAAGTTACCCTGAAATCTGGATTGAAGGAGAACTTTCCTCGTTGAGCACTCCCGCATCAGGGCATTTATATTTCAGTCTAAAAGATGAACGCTCACAACTGCGTTGCGCGATGTTCAAAGGCCGTGCCAGCATCAGTCGATACCGCCCAAAGGCTGGCGACCTAGTAAGAGTTCGAGCCAAAATATCAGTCTACAGCGCACGCGGAGATTTGCAGTGCATTGTTCAACATATGGAAGAAGCCGGAGAAGGCCTTTTACAGCGTCGCTTCGAGGAACTAAAAGAGGCTTTGAATCAGCAAGGCTTATTCGATCAAGCAAATAAAAAACCAATACCGTCATTCCCCAAACACATTGGCATTGTTACATCCCCGTCTGGCGCGGCTGTTCGCGACATCGTTAGTACATTAAAGCGTCGCTGCCCAGGAATTCCCATTACAATTTACCCGGCCGTGGTTCAAGGCGACACCGGGGCAAACTCAATCGTCAACTCAATACGCGATGCCGTTGCACATCAACGTTGCGACGTTCTGTTAGTTAGCCGGGGCGGGGGCTCACTTGAAGACCTTTGGTGCTTCAATCACGAAGATGTTGCTCGAGAAATTCACCAATGCCCTATTCCAGTGATTAGCGGTGTCGGCCACGAGGTCGACGTCACCATTGCCGACTTAGTTGCCGACCTGCGAGCGCCAACACCAACTGCCGCAGCCGAATTAGTGAGCCCGAATACCGAACAATTAGTAAATCAGCTAGAGAGTATCAAATTTCGATTGCCTCGTAGCTTTGAACGATTTATTCAGCGGCGAGCACAACAAGTTGACCTCACAGGCCGCCAATTAATTCACCCGAAGCAACAATTGAAACGCAACCGCGATAAATTGAATCGTGCGGCATCACGAATGACGCTTAGCATGGACTCATCGTTGGCTAAGCCGACAACCGCTAGTGATAATTTATTTCGGCGTTTACGCTTTCAGAACCCAAAACAATCAATCAGCCGAAAAGAAGCCTCAACTGAGGTGCTTTCTCAGCGTTTAAAGAGAGCCACTCAGAACAAACTCGAAATGACGCACAGCTCGTTCGGCAACTTGGCCGGTCAGCTGCACTTGGTCAGCCCCTTGGCAACACTTGGACGAGGCTTTGCGATAGGCCGAGATAACAACAACACCATTCTGCGCAGCACGCAACAGGTCTCAAGGCACGACAAAGTTAGCATACAGCTTAGTGATGGCAAACTTGAGTGCGAAGTTATGGAGATCGATAAGTGATAAGAACAATCGCATTGTTTGTAGCTGTATTCGGGGTAAGTGTACATTGTTCATCTCAAGAAGCCTTCAGCTACCCAGGCGGTGTTGCCGAGCTACGTATTTCGAAAGAATCCGAACATCTTCCAGACGTTCGTTTCGGATTAAACGAACCAGTCATTCTCGAATACAAAAATCATTGGCGAATACTAATTGGGCTAGGTTTAGATACCCTTCCTGGGGAATACATCGCCTATATAAAATCAGACAATGAGGGCGCTTCAGGCATCTATGAAAAAGTGATCGTCAAACAGCACATTTACCCTTTTACAGAGCATCCAGAGCTCGATGACAAGACCTCGCGGCAGGCCGTACTAAAAACGCATGAGTCTTATAGCGATCTCGACTACAGCAATACTCAACAACCGTCGTTACCGCTGAAGTGGCCGCTAGAAGGAAGCTGGTCAAACAATTTCGGTCACAAACTCTATGACACAAAGAGCGACACGCTCCACACGCCAAATGCAATTGTATTTAATGCAAACAAGTTGACTATCGTTGTTGCGCCACAGACGGCAATAGTGTCGAAAGTTGAAATCTCAGACTCCGGTCGAGCAACCGTCTTTTTGGACCACGGGCGAGGCCTCTATAGTATTTTGTCAGGGCTAAGCGATTTAACCGTCGAACTTGGTAATGGTATCGTCGCTGGCGCGGTCATTGGAAAGCTGACGGTAGATATTAACGCTAAAGAAAACAACGCAAGCTCGAATAGACTGGTATGGCAAACCGTTTTGAATAAAACCTACGTTGACCCACAAGTATTGACCAAACTAGAACCTTAAAAACCCGCTAGAACGACCCAATTTGCGATTATCGTCGTTTTACAGCGTAAAGAGTCATTATGTTGAAATATCCGATTAATAAAACTTGGGCAGCACTGACCAGCGTCATTGCCATTGTTGTAATCTTAATTGCAAATATCGAAGTATTCGCCCAGCCCTACCAACGCTCAGATGAGCTCGATAGTAGTATCGGATTCAAATTTGCCCAAGTTGACGATAAAAAAATTCATTATGCCTACTCAGGTAACTTGGAAAAGCCAGGAGTATTATTTATTCACGGCACCCCCGGCGGCTGGCAAGCGTTTGAAAGCTACCTAGAGAGTCGACGACTACAACATGATTTTTTCATGGTTTCGGTAGATCGAATTGGCTGGGGGCAATCGCTGGTCGACCCTAAGTCAATTAATGGTGATTTTGAATTACAGTCGCAAGCAATAAAAGCCGTGCTAGACCAATATCCAGAGAAAAAATGGACACTTTTAGGCCACTCATTAGGCGCGTCAATAGCACCTAAGGTGGCTCTAATGGCCCCGAATTCGGTTGACTCATTGCTGTTGTTAGCTGGGTCTCTTAGCCCTAAATTGGGGAAACCGCGATGGTATAATTGGGCCGCCAGCACATGGGTAGTCTCGAGCCTTATTGGCAACACAATGAAGTACTCAAACCGAGAAATCATGGGCTTGCGAAAACAATTAAAATTAATGGATGCTGAGCTAAAAGAGGCAAGGTTAAATGTTGACCTGCTGGTAATGCAAGGCAAGAAAGATAAATTAGTTTCTCCCAAAAACCCCGCATACGCGGCCAAAGAATGGCAGTCTAGCTTTACCTCTATTGAGCTAATCGAACTCGCTGATGAAGGCCATTTTCTACCCTGGAGACAAGCGCCATTAGTGGTTCAATCTATCTATAAGCTTAGGGCTGCCCGTAAGCAACCCTAAGCCCTAAAACCCATGCGGGTGGAGATATTAGGCCACTACTCTTTGCGTCTACCGCCACCACGATACTTAACTTTGTCTTTACTCTTACGCGAGCTCCTATCTGGCTCAAAAGGATTTTCTGACGTCTTAAACGTCAACCTAACCTTGGTACCCATCATGTTATAGGCCCTCTCAAAGGTATTTGAAAGGTAGCGCTGGTACGTCTGAGGCAGTTTATCCAATTGATTGCCATGAATAATCACATGCGGGGGGTTCATTCCACCTTGGTGCCCAAACTTCAATTTAATTCTATAATTACCGACCATCGGCGGATTACGCTTTTCTTCTGCTTCTTGCAAAATTCGATTGATTTGACCGGTGCTCATATCAGTCATAGCGCTATCATAAAGCTTGTCGACCAATGGCATAATCACAGAAACACCCTTGCCGTACTTTGCTGAAATAAACTCAATTGGGATGTTACCCATATGGCTAAATTTACGATCTATTTGTGCACGGACCTGCTCACGGTCATATTTACTCATGCCATCCCACTTGTTAACCAAAATCATTAACGAGCGACCACTACTAAAAACCAAATTCATCAAGCGGTTATCTTGATCAACAATGCCATCTCTGGCATCAATAACCACGGCAACCACTTGCGCAAGCTCGACAGCGCGCAAAGTTTTCATTACTGAGAAACGCTCAACACGATCATCAATACGAGATTTCTTTCGCATGCCGGCCGTATCAATCAAAATATATTCTTTGTCAGCCACCTTGAACGGCACATAAATGCTATCTCTGGTGGTGCCCGGCATATCAAAGACGACAACTCGCTCTTCGCCAACCAATGTGTTTACCAGTGTAGATTTACCAACGTTCGGTCGGCCTACAATAGCTAACTTGGCGACCCCTGTCGGAATGTCATAATCGCTGCGCTCCGCTTCGCGCCTGCCTTCAGTTTCGGTAAGAATTTGGTCCATCAAGCGGTTCACACCGTCGCCATTCTTACCTGAAATTATGTGTGGATCACTCAAGCCTAACTGATAAAAATCGGCCGCGATCATTCCCTTGTTGAGACCTTCGGCTTTATTAATACTCAAGTACACATGAATATTGGTATTACGGCGTAACTGTTCCGCAATCTCAAAATCCACAGGCGTCGCCCCATCGCGCCCATCAACAATAAAAATCACGGCGTCGCTATCTTGTAAGGCCTGATCGACTTGATCCTTCATCAAACTATGAATTTCGTCATCATCGGATTCGATACCGCCAGTATCTACTACCCAATACGGTGTGCCACCAATGCGCCCAACACCCACCATACGATCACGAGTGACGCCTGGGCGGTCATCCACAATCGCATCTCGGCTACGCGTCAGTCTATTGTAAAGTGTTGATTTTCCTACGTTAGGTCGCCCAACAATTGAAATAATTGGCTTGGGTTTTTCAACCGTGGGAATGGTTTCTATAATGTCTTGCTCTTCCACGATTGTGTTACCTGCTTAAGAAATTATTAATTTGAAATCGATGTCATAGGCGGCCTAGCAAACATAAAAATAACAAGCTTGAACAGCCACCGACATATTGATTAGCCTTTATTGACAATACTGATGGACTGCAAGCTACCGCTACTGTCTAGGAAGTAGACAATATCTGAGTCAACAATCGGCTCACCAATAATCGTTTTAGCGCCCAAACTATGGGTGCCGACAATAGCCCCATCGGTTTTACGTATTACGTATAAACGACCCTCGCCTTCGCTCACCAAAATATAAGCGCCAACAGAGATAGGTGCACTAACAGAGAAGTGCTGCAGCCCTTCTTGGGACCAACCTTTCTGCCCATTGGTTCTATCAAGTTGATGAACCACTCCGAGCTTATCTGTAATGTATAGATAGGCCGCATCATAGGCTAGGGAGTGAAATGAAGATACATCGGTGCTCCAGGCAATTCTCTGATTACGTATATCGAGTGCATGGGTCACGTCGAGATACGAGCTGATATACAGAAATTCGCCGACCAATAAGGGGTTGGTATCAACATCTGAAAGTCGATCAATTTCATTTGTCCCGCGCGGAAACGAAATCGGAAAATCCCATAAAGCAGACCCGTTCTCAGCGTTCAAAGCGGCCATATTCCCATCAGAAAATCCAATAAAAACAACACCTTGAGTTACCACAGGCCGAGAGTCACCACGTAATGTTAATTTAGGCAGCTGACGACTTATCGTCCATTTAACACTTCCGTCATAGGACGACAAACCAAATACTTTGCCATCTCCAGTTCTAGCGACAACCACTCCATTATCAATAACCGGGCTGGCGAGAATTTCACTTTTCAGCGAAGCTTCCCAAGCAATACGCCCGTCATCTTGATTGAAAGCGTAAACAATGCCCTGATCAGTACCAACAAGAACCAAGCCGCCACCAACACCAACACCGGCTGAAATAACTTCTTTCGACAGTTTTGCCTGCCAAACTTTTTTGCCCGTTGTTGACGAAACTTTATAGACTTTACCATTTGCAGAGGCCGCATAAATATCATCACCAAATAGAACTGGGGACAATATTGCATCGCCAGTTTGGATTTTTTTACCCAAACTAATACGCCAATTTTTGTCTGCTTTCGTTGTTGTTTCAACTTTAGGCTTACGTGGTTTTGGGTCGTCGCCAAAAAAATCTGTTTTCTTAGCCTTACTTCCACACGCTGCCAATACCACCGAGGTAGCGATTAGCAGTATCAAACTGGAGTTTTTCATTGTCTTTATTCCTCAGTGATTCGATCGACGAAAGCAGCAACCGCAACTATTGTTCGTTGGTCTCAGATGTTTCCGGCGTCTCAGAAGCTTTCGGGGTCTCAGAAGCTTCCGGCGTCTCAACAATCTCCGCTACGTCAGAGCCTGGTAAACGGTTTATTTTCAAGGTCAGTAACTGTGCGTAACTCGATTGCGAACTAGGCAAGGTATCAATCGCTTTCTGATACAAGCCTCGGGCTTCATCACTACTGCCTTCAAGTGCGCTTACGTCGCCTAACACTTCAGCGTAATTTGATTCAAAGCCTTGAGTCGGTGTAAAGTTTGCCAATGTTCTAGCTTGAGCCAAATCACCTTGAGCCAGTTTTATTTTCGCTTGGCGAACCCGAGCCGCGTGCTGTAGGCCCGGCTCTTCAGCATTATCCACAACCCATTGCAACTCGCTATAAGCGGCATCTAGATCACTAATTGATAATTTCTTTGCATTCAACAGAGCCGCTTTTGCCGCGTAAGACGACGATGAATAATTGTCCTTTAGCTCTTTTACTTGCGCATCAATATCAGACAAGCTCGAATCACCGACTTCATCTAAGGCCGTTTGATATAGTGCAGACGCCTGCTCAGCACTACTTTGCACGCCTTCCTTGTACTGTTCATAGCCAAAGATAGCGCCTAGCCCCAAAACGACACCAATCGCTAGGGCCGGCCCATTACTCTTTAGCCATTTACGGGCGCGTTCATCTTGCTCTTCAGGGGTCAGAAAAATATCGTCAGCCATGGGGGAAATCTCGTGAGGTTTTTATATTTATTTAAAGTATTTAGCGCTTCTAGCGCTACTTTAAAATCTGTTTACATGCGGCGACCAACAACTTATCGAAATCAAACTCGATGGTGAGTGTAATCGACCGCCATTAAACAAAGTATTATAGCGATTCTAAAAGATTAGTCACGGTGTTAACGACTTCGTTTTGCAATACTGTTCGCTGGGGAATTGAGTCTGACGTTCTACGCAGCACTTTAATGCTCGCATTTTCCGCCACAGCCTCGTCGTCACCGATAATGACGGCGATTGACGCACCACTTTTATCGGCCTTTTTAACCTGGTTTTTCATACTTCCATCGCCCATATGACACTGAACGTGCAGACCTGAGCGAACCATTTCAGCTTGCATGGCAATCGCTTGTTTTCGTGCCACGGCACCGATAGAAACCAAAAACACATCAGGCGCACCTTGCTCCAAATCTTTGACAATCGGCGCTTCCTGCTCTTGCAATATTTGCACCAAACGCTCGAGCCCCATACCAAAACCAAAACCCGGAGTTGCCTGGCCTCCAAGCTGTTCGACCATACCGTCATAACGACCACCGCCACAAACGGTTGATTGAGCACCATAGTCGGCATTCACCCATTCAAAGACCGTGTCGTTATAGTAATCTAAGCCGCGAACTAGGCGGTCATTAATGGTGTAATCTATTTCTAGTGCGTCTAAGTAAGCTTGCAAATCTTCAAACGCTTGCGCTGAATCATTCGACAAAAACTCAAGAATACTCGGCGCATCAGCAAGCACAGCTTGAACACAGCTATTTTTGCTGTCGAGTATTCGCAAAGGATTAGTCGTTAGACGACGCTGACTGTCCTCATCTAGCGCTTCTTTATGCTGTGCTAGATACTCGACCAGAGCGGTTCGATAGCGCTCTCGCGTCGCTGAATCACCAAGACTATTAATTTGCAATTCTGTTTTTTCTAATCCTAAATCACGGAACACTTGGCTAATCATTGACAGCACTTCGGCTTCGATGTCAGGAGTAGACCATCCATAACATTCAACGCCCATTTGATAGAACTGACGGTAACGCCCTTTCTGTGGGCGCTCATGACGAAACATAGGCCCAACATACCAGAGGCGCTGCTGTTGATTATAGAATAAGCCGTTTTCAATGCCGGCACGAACAGTGCTAGCGGTACCTTCCGGGCGCAACGTTAAACTATCGCCGTTCCGGTCCTCAAAAGTATACATCTCCTTAGAAACAATATCGGTCTCAGCGCCGATAGAGCGAGCAAATAAATGCGTGCTTTCCAACATCGGAGTACGAATTTGCTTATAGCTATGTTGACTAAAAATACCGGCGCAGACCGCCTCTACCGCAAGCCAGAGTGGGCTGTCAGTTGGCAGAATATCGTTCATACCACGAACGGCTTTGATCTGGTTTTTTTTGCTCATACTTTGAGATAATCTAACAGTGGGTTGGTTTTACGCGACTATAAACCGACAATAAAAAGGTTCAATACTATTCGTACAAGAATTGAATCAGCAATAGGAGCTCACCTATTCACCGACCGTGAAACGGGCAAACACGCCTTCACGATACTCAGAGATATCGTATGCAGTACCATTTAGCGTTGCCGCTACAGCCTGAGCATTGCCAATAAACACGCTCATCGGGGTCGTCGCCGTTACGGTTAAGTCTTCACCTTGGGCATAGCTTTTATAGGCTAATCGATTGCCGTCGCCATCTCGAATATCAACCCAAGATGTATCGGTAAAAGTAAAACTCAATCGATTTTCAGCCGCCCCATCAGCATTTGGCAATGCCTGAGTCTCTTCGCCCGAACTTTGCTCCGGTACGGCATTGGTCGGCTCAGGATTAGACTGACTGGCTTGGGAAGTAGTGTCTACGCTCGTACTATTGCTTGAGGAAGGTGCTACAACCGAGGTAGCCCGGCCACCCAGCACACCATCTAACTTGCCGGTAAACCATAAAAAACCAGCAACCGCAGTCACTATCAGCACAACAACAACCTTTCCTGGTGTGAAAAAACGACGCGAGTCGGCCTCATTGGCACTACCAATTCCGCGCGGCATATCATCTAAACGAGTGCCTTTCTGCCAATTTGGATTTAGATAATGATCCAATACTTCCTCAACATTTAGGCCCAACAATCGCGCATATGAGCGAATATAACCACGCACATATGTGGGTTCGGGCAGACCTTCGCTTTGATCCAACTCAATCGTACGAATCTGCGTTGCTGACAAATTCAGCTCATCAGCAATTTCTTCAACCGTCCTATTTTGCTGCTTGCGAGCGGCAGCAAGCAAGCTGCCACTGCCACGCTTAGGAGTGTCTTTAACTTCATCTTCTAATTTCTTCTTGTCGTCCACTGTATTACCTCTTACAAGCCTAGCTCAAAACCTAATTAACGCATCATCAATTGATGAATACAACTGCAGACATTGTCGTTTATTCACGGCCTGCTTTACGAATTGAACGCGCTTGTGTCGACGCTGGGAATCCACGCATAAGTTTTGTTGCATATTCCGCAGCGACATCATGAGCGTTCAAGCTAGATTCTATTTGATACGCCAACAAAAGTGACTCAGGTTGCGGTTCGGTAATCGCAAAAAGCCTTTCAATGTAAGCCCGAGACGACAAATAATTTTTCCCATCAAACTTCATTCGCGCAAGCTTATATAATGCTGGAGCGAGCCGAGGGTTTATCGACAATGCCTTTTTCAAGTAGACTTCGGCTTCTTCACTATCAATCGCTGCCAAGCATTCGCCTGCACGCATGAGGCTCAATTCGGAGCGATTAAACAATGGGTTAGCAACCGCAATATCGAAATACTTCTTAGCTTCTAAAGGTTTGCCTGTTTGACATAAAAACGTACCAAAATCATGAGCGGCCGAAGAGTTTTCTCTATTGGAAGCAACCGCACGAGTAAAATGCTTCTCAGCTTCTGGGTACTGCTTCAATTGCACCATCAGCAGCGCCATCACATAATTCGTATCAGAGTGATATGGGCTTATACTCAACGCTCTCTCCAATGAATCTTTTGCAGTCGAGTACTGACCTTGCTCCATATAACCCTTGGCAAGCTTAGTATGAGTAAACGCATTTGCATCGGCTTTTAATCTTGCCTCACTCAACGTATTAGACTTGCGCGGTGAACCGCTACTAGCACAGGCAGCTAAAGAGCCAGCGATTAACACCGCAAGTGATAGTCTATAGACTTTCGAAATCAAGCTTTTTATATTTTTGGGCATAGAGTTTATTGTGTTTTTTCCGCCTGCTGTTGTCTGAATTTTTCGGCACGACGCGTTCGATCCATTACGTCTCCGGCTAACTGACCACAAGCGGCTTCAATATCGTCGCCTCTGGTTTTACGTACCGTCGCGATTATACCTGCATTATGCAAGATATCTCTAAAACGGTTAATCCTTGTGTTCGACGAACGTTCATAATCAATTCCTTCAAACGAATTGAACGGAATTAAATTCACCTTACCAGGCACTGTCTTCATTAATTCGGCCAGCTGGTGTGCATGTTCAAGCTCATCATTAACACCCTCAAGCATCACGTACTCAAACGTAATTCTAGCTCGAGCCGAATCGGCAACATAGCGATTGCAGGCATCTAATAAGGTTTTTATCGGATATTTCTTATTCAAAGGAACCAGAACATTTCGAAGCTCATCATTAGGTGCATGCAACGACACCGCTAAACTAACGGGACAAGCCTCTTTAAGTTCATCTATTTTCGGGACAACACCGGCTGTACTAAGAGTAATGCGTCGTTTTGATAAGCCAAAACAAAAGTCATCTTGCATTATCTTCATCGCTGAAACAACGTTGTTAAAATTCATTAAGGGCTCGCCCATGCCCATCATGACAACGTTACTGACGATTCGGTCATCGGTTTTATATTGCTCAGCAAGCATATGTTTTGCCAACCAAACTTGGCCAATAATCTCGGCGGTTGTCAGGTCGCGGTTATACCCTTGTTTGCCGGTCGCACAAAACGAGCAGCTCAAGGTACAACCGACTTGAGACGAAACACATAATGTTCCGCGTTTCTCTTCAGGAATGAACACCATTTCTATAGCGCTCTTTCCAGGAACTTTTAGCAGCCACTTACGAGTGCCGTCAACAGACAGATCATCTGAAAGAATATCAGGCACCGATATTTCAGCTGTTTCACTCAACGAGGTGCGCAACGCTTTACTGAGATTAGTCATCTCAGCAAAGTCGCTCACACCTACTTGGTGAATCCACTTCATTACTTGCGACGCACGAAACGACTTCTCACCAATTGAGGCAAAATACGCCTCCATGGCTTCACGGTCCAGCCCCATTAAATTAGTAGGCGTATGTGTTAAGTCATTCATAGTTTTAAGCGATAGAGTGATGATTAAGAACCAGTGATCGGCTCTTAACGAGTGCGAGGGCAAACGCCGTCTGCACCAAAGAAAAATTCAATTTCTTGAGCGGCTGTGTCGGCTGCATCTGATCCGTGACAAGCGTTTTCATCGATACTGCTGGCGAAATCAGCACGAATAGTGCCGGCCGCCGCTTCAGCAGGGTTAGTTGCACCCATCACATCACGATGAGCTGCAATCGCATTTTCGCCTTCAAGAACCTGCACCTGTACCGGGCCAGAAGTCATAAAAGATACCAAATCACCATAAAATGGGCGTTCTTTATGAACAGCGTAGAACTCGCCCGCTTGCTCGTCGCTCAAATGCATCATGCGAGATGCAACAACTTGTAGACCTGCTTTTTCAAAGCGAGAGTAAATTTCGCCAATTACGTTTTTTGCTACAGCGTCAGGTTTGATGATTGAAAGAGTGCGTTCAACAGCCATTTTAAGACTCCAAAATTTTAAATAAGTTGATAGTTCGGTTTAACGAGCAGCCGCCTAAAACAGACAAACTCGTCGGGGCGCATATTCTACCGCCTAGACGTTGTAATTACTAACCTTGAGCGCTGATATTTGAACTGATAATCACATCGTAACGAAATGCAGCCAAAGTTAACGATTAACACGTTTTACCGACAAGGCACTCGCCCTTTATGTTCTGGTAGGACACTTTTTGCCATCGCCCCATTTCCACCTCGGAACTAGGAACCAGTACGGCTAAGTAGTCTTCCGCTCGGCACATAGTAAAACCATCGATTTTGGACGTTTTCTCAGGCAAAACCCATGCTGTCTCACCAACTCTAGAAGCTCTAACGGCATGTTCAATAGGCTTTGCGGCATTACGCAACCGTAAGTTCCGCTGCTTACGCACAACCACTGGAACCTGTTTTGCAGACGGAATTCTCGCCGCTGGAGTGCCTTCGCGCTCAGAATATGAAAATGTATGAGGGAAAGCGACTTCGATATCGCGAACCATTTTTTCAGTTTCGAGATATTGCTCCTCAGTCTCTGTTGGAAAACCAACCATTACATCGGCACTAATGACCAAATGAGGCAAAAATTCACGTAATCGAGCTATACGCTCGCGCACATGATCAGCATCATAGCGGCGCTTCATTCTCTTTAAGATTAGTGTGCTACCACTTTGAAGCGACAAATGCATGTGCGGGCAAATTCGAGGCTCGCTGCTCCACAGCTCGATCAGCCGATCAGTAATATGGTGAGGATCAATCGAGCTTAGGCGAATACGAAATGGGCTTTGCGGATCACTGTCTAGGGCTAAAAGCGCCTCGAGTAAATCGCAAAGATCAAATTTGCGACCATCGTCTAAGGAAAGGTCATCACCGTACGACCCCAGGTCAACGCCACAGATCACGATTTCAGGGTAGCCGTTGAGCACCAGTCTTTGCACCTGGCGCTTTATTAAACTCGGCGCTAGGGAACGGCTGGGGCCACGAGCAACATGAATAATGCAGAACGTGCAACCTTGATCACAGCCTTGCTGAATTTGAACAAATGCGCGCGTATGGGCTTCGTAGCCGGCAAGTAATTGATCAGGCAAGCTAACGTGACGATCTAAATCGCCAACCATCACTTTGGGTAAATCACCTTTTTGTAATTGAGGCAACAATTGATAGAGGTCAAGCTTTCGATCATTACCCAACACTAAGTCCACGCCAGGAATTTCAGCGCAGGCATCGGGGTCCATTTGTGCGTAACAGCCGGTAACAATAACCAATGCATCTGGGTTTCGCTTAATAGCCTTGCGTACTTCTTGTCGAGCTTGCCGATCAGCCTCTCGCGTCACGGTACAAGTATTAATTAAATATAAGTCAGCTGACTGAGTGTTTGGTACCACACACCAGTCGTCGGTTTTCAGCGTCTCGCCGATCAACTCACTTTCATAGGTGTTAACTTTGCAGCCCAGCGTAGTGATGCCAACTCGCCTGGTCGAATTAGAAACCGATTGAGCACTCAACAGCGCAGACGAACCCGAGTTAGGAGGTCGCTTACCTATGTGCTCGATTTTAATTTCTATATTACTCATAACACTCTAACTATAAATAGAAAAAGCGGCATTCGCCGCTTTTTCAGTCCTTGTATGTGAGTCAATTGACTCGAATAGTTCTTTATTTAATCAGGTAACGAAAACCGGCGCTAAACATTCTGTTATTTGAAATTGAATCCAGGTTCTGAGAATCGCTATCAAATACACGCCCTTCTAGGAACCATTGAAGGTTAGTCTTACCGACATCACCACCAACTATGCCATATAAGCTTGCGTCACTGAATTCACTATCATCAACATCCCAAGCACCAATGCCGGCACCGATGAATGCGCGTTGGCTCAGTTTGTACTCAAGCCCAAGATCGACTGAAAAGTTCTCTTCAGGAAAAATATTGCCATCATTGACGCCTTGACGCTCAAGATAAGAGACTTGGCCAACAAGTGACGTTCTAGGGTTTAGTCCCTTAAGGAAACCGGCTCGCACACCAATAACACCTGATGAATCGCGAGTATCCATATTCCAAGACGGTTCAAAACGAGGGCGTGTTTCATTACCAGCAAAAGCGGCTATAAAAGGCACTAGACCCAAACCTGCAGGGGCGGCGGCTTCAGCCGGAGCAATAACAGGCTCTGGAGCTGGTGCGACAGGGGCCACTGCAACAGGGGCAGGCTCAGTACAAGACGTTGATGTGTCAGCGACTACTGATACCAAGGAAACATTACAACATGCTTTTGGAATCGCGATATCATAGACTTGGCAGCCACTTCGAAGCTCGAGTTGAAAGCCAGGAAACGGTTTAGCGCCAGCCCACTCTCTATAGCGATTTGCAACATACGCACCATTTTTCTTGGCACCGGTCCAAAGCAAGCGTGTACCTATAGGGTAGTCTCGTTCAACCATATCGCCATTTGCAACGGCCGCCATCAGGTCATCAGCACTTCCGGTCCAACCAGAGTCGGCAAGTACATCTCTAATTTTAGATGGGTTATTGGCGAAAAACTCTTGCAGTTGTTCAGCAGTTTCAACACCGCCATCACATACCGCTTGAGAAGTTCCCAAACGCGTAATCTTTTTATATTGCTGCGCAGACGCAACTTGACTGCTTACAGTCAACGCAAGCAAAGCGGATGATAAGGTTAATGAAATTAGACGTGTTACTTTCACAGCGATTCCCTCTAACGGTTGGTAAGTATGATCTGTAGTTTGCTTTCGATGGTCATTGCTGAAGCCACCAAGCATTGGATCGCTATTTTAGAGCTTTTTGTGCGGAATAGCACAATATAATTGATAAATATCGTTAATAGATAGGAAATGTTTTATCGGCACACCCTAAAAACCAAAAGATTTTTTATCTTCACTTAAGAATCAAGCGCAAAACTCTCACCACAACCACACTCATTGGTCGACCTCGGGTTCGAGAACTTAAAGGTTTGATTTAGGCCTTCCGAAACGTAGTCAATTTGTGTGCCCTTTAAAATATTCAAACTCTTTTGGTCTATTACCACCTTTACATCAAAGCTTTCGAATACCAAATCACTCTTTTCAATACTGTCAGCAAAATCCATGACATAAGAGTAACCAGAACATCCTGATTCTTTAGCTCCAAAGCGCAGTGCCAATGAGTCATTCTTGGCAATTTGTTCAGCAACACGGGTGGCTGCGGACTTAGTCAGTGTAATCATGATCGTAATATGCGTATATTTGCGTGAAAATCAAGTGTTCTAGGACTTTAATCCAAGGAACCGGCGTTATCCTTCAAGTTGCTGGGCTCGAGTTCAATACAGTCAGTATCTATTTTCGGCGCTGAGATATCAGAAATATCAATACCGGATTTTTCTAATCTAGCCGCCAATTGGCGATTATAGCTATCTATCGCTTGCAACTGTTGACACAAACCATGAATCGCAAGCGCAATGGGGTCATCGGCCGATGCCTGATGGCCATATGCCTCAAATCGACCATTTGCCCTATCGTACTCAGCCGAACCAACGGCGTGTGCCGGCAGACCTACCATAGTAGATCCTTGAGCGACATCTTTAACAACAACGGAATTTGAACCTATTCTGGCGTTGTCGGCCACCGTAATTGGCCCCAACACCTTAGCGCCCGCACCAATAACAACGTTATTGCCAAGCGTTGGATGGCGCTTACCCTTATTCCAGCTGGTGCCGCCAAGGGTCACCCCGTGATAAAGCGTGCAATCGTCGCCAATTTCAGCCGTTTCGCCAATAACGACCCCCATGCCATGGTCAATAAAAAATCGCCGGCCAATGATTGCACCAGGGTGAATTTCTATACCGGTCACCCAGCGAGCGAAATGTGCAATGAATCGAGCAAACCACTTAAGCCCAATACCCCAACAAGCGTTCGACAGACGATGAAATAGTACCGCATGAACGCCTGGGTAGGTGGTCAACACCTCCAACGCGTGCCTTGCCGCTGGGTCTCGGTCAAATACAACCGCTATATCTTCTTTTATTCGCTTAAACATAATAACTCAATCAGATTCAGCCATATTACCTTCAGGCAACGTTAGTTGAGATTGCATCGCCGATAAAACACCACGCAATATTTGTATTTCTTCCACCGTTAGGTCTGCCTTGCTGTATAGCCGGGTTAGTTTTCGCATTAATACGGTTGGCGGTTTGGCCTTTATAAAATCTAATGACTCTAGCGTGTTTTGCAAGTGCTGAATATGGCCATTTTTTTGAGCTTTCGTAGCGGCTGCTTCGCGCTCTTTAATCGGCGACATAGTGTCAGCGTCATTCTCTAGACCGACGCGAGACTCTAATAATTGCATGCGTATTTCATAGGCAATAATTTGTACCGCGCTAGCAAGATTCAAAGAACTGTACTCAGGGTTAGCTGAAATTCTAATTTGCGACTGACACAAATCCATTTCGGCATTAGTCAAACCACTGCTCTCTCTGCCGAACAATATAGCAACTTGGTGTTGATGACTTCTTACATGATCCCCGATCTGGTTTGCGACTTCACGAGGACTAACGGTTGGCCATGTCACTTCACGGTCTCTGACAGACGTGCCAACCACCATTGTACAATCAGAAATAGCATCATCCGTGGTCGCAACCACTTCAGCCGCCAACAATACGCTTTCGGCACCTGCCGCCAACTTAGTTGCTTCATAATGTGGGAATTTCTTAGGGTTAACTAACACCAAGCGCGACAAACCCATTGTTTTCATGGCTCGCGCGACTGAACCGATATTGCCAGGGTGCGTTGGTTCAACCAATACAATTCGAATATCGTCAAATGATGACATATCATCTATGGCCGGTTCGCGAACCGGCTCTTTGTCTACTGATTGTGTTTGCTCAACGACACTCATAACTAATTTGAAATTTATTGTGTTTCGGGTAAAACCCTGATTTTCGAATTCTAACGCATATGTCCCGAACGAGATACGACAAAAGTCATCAACTAGCGTCACAACCGCAAATAGAAAGGTTAGTAGATCTTTTATTGTGCGGCTCAGAACGTTACAATGAACGCTGTTCTTTACAACTTATCTCTGGGACTTCTCAATGGAATCCAACTCTATGGCTGGCGCGTTAAACGTTGCCACAACGGCTGCTCTTGAAGCAGGCAAAATCATTACTCAAAACATCACTCAGTTGGATCGCGTTAAAGTAAATAATAAAGTCGGTACCCGTAACCGTATTGAGCTTGTATCGGAAATCGACCTAATGTCCGAACGCACTATTATCGGCATTCTCGAAAGTAGCTACCCAGAGTTTAATATCGTCAGCGAAGAAGCCGGTGATCTGGGCCGTGAAAACGACTGTTGCTGGGTTATTGACCCAATGGATGGCACCCACAATTTTCTCCATGGTCACCCTCATTGTTGTATTTCAATCGCATTAAAGTATCAAGGCGAAGCGGTTGTCGCTGTGGTTTACGATGCACTTCGAAATGAGCTCTTCACCGCTCGTAAAGGAGGTGGCGCTCAGCTAGAAGGCCGGCGCATACGTGTTTCCGAAGTTAGCCGCTTGTCTGACAGTTTATTGTGCACCGGTTTTCCTTACCGTGAGGGCGCCGAAACCAAACAATGGTTCAAAACATTCGCGGCATTAATGCCGCGCGCTCAGAGCATTCACCGTACCGGATCTTCGGTACTAGACCTGGCTTACGTCGCGTGTGGTCGTTATGACGGCCTCTGGGAGTTCGGCCTTCAAGAGTGGGACATAACGGCCGGAGCACTATTGATTCGCGAGGCTGGCGGCTTAGTCACTGACATTTCAGGCAGCACTGACGCCGAAAAGACTGGCAACATCGTTGCTGGCAACCCCAAGGTTCATGAAAAGTTGAACCACATGCTGAGTAATATTAAATAATCTTTAGCCAACTAACCTGACATTTGCCGATGAACTCAACGGTGACGGCCAAGAGCCAAACACAACACACGCCAATGATGCAGCAGTATTTGGGAATCAAAGCCGATTACCCAGATACACTCGTTCTCTATCGAATGGGCGACTTCTATGAAGTGTTTTACGGTGATGCCGAATTGGCCTCTCGTCTGCTGGACATCACCTTGACTCAACGAGGTAAGTCTGGCGGCGAACCAATCCCCATGGCTGGGGTTCCGTTTCACAGTGTTGACCAGTATCTCGCTAAACTGGTGAAGCTAGGTCGCTCGGTGGCCATCGCCGAACAAATTGGTGACCCGGCCACAAGCAAAGGCCCCGTAGAGCGCAAGGTAGTGCGGGTTGTTACACCAGGAACCTTAGTAGAAGACAGCTTACTCGATGAACGTCGCGATAACACACTCGCCGCAGTCTATCAACGGGGCGATGGCTACTCAATCGCAACGATGGAATTGTC
>JALZVW010000028.1 GCA_023301745.1 Arenicella sp.
ACTAAGTGAACTTGCCAATGCTAGCTCAGATCCATGGGGATCTAAAAGCGCATGGCGCATGAATCAAAAAAATCTTTATCATTATGATATTCAAGTCGGGGAGGACACTCATCACATAAACATCGAGCCAAGTGGCGGCCACATGCTGGTTCAATTAAACGACCAAGTCATTCACGCAAGTGCTAGCTTAGATAGCTCAGTACTGACAGCAACATTAGACGGCCATAAACAAAGCGTTACCGTTGCTAACCAAGGCGATCAATACCTTGTTTTTGGCCAATACGGCGCGAGTGCATTCAGCCTTATAAGGCCAGATTGTGGAAACAGTGACGAAACTGAAAATGGTGGTAATTTCACAGCGCCCATGAATGGCACCATCGCTGAGGTCTTAGTGAGCGCGAATGAACGCGTTAGCGAAGGTCAAGTACTTGTCATTATTGAAGCGATGAAAATGCAACACACCATGTTGGCGCCAAGTGACGGAGTCGTGAGCGACATTTTTTGTGCCAATGGTGATTTAGTAGACGGTGGTGCGACCCTATTAGATTTTATTGCGGCACAGGCAACACCCCAGGAGTCATAGTGGACAGCGTTACTATTTATGAAGTCGGGCCGCGTGATGGCCTGCAAAACGAAAAAGGCGTAATCAATGTCGACGATAAAATCGAATTAGTCGATTATTTATCGAAAACGGGCCTTACAAAGATTGAAGCGGGCAGCTTCGTGTCGCCGAAGTGGGTTCCTCAGATGGCCAGCAGTGGCGAGGTGTTGGCGAGCATTAAACGTGCAAGTAACATTAGTTATGCGGCGCTCACCCCGAACATGATTGGCTTAGAAGCCGCCTTATTGGCTAACGTCGATGAAATTGCTGTGTTTGGCGCGGCCTCAGAAAGCTTTTCACAGAAGAACATTAACTGCTCAATCGAAGAGAGCATTCAGCGCTTTATTCCAGTGATCGAACACGCACTCAAAGCAGGCATTAAAGTGCGAGGCTATGTTTCATGCGTGGTCGCGTGCCCCTACGAAGGCCCCATCAACCCACGCGTTGTCGCGGCCGTATCAAAACGCTTAATTGATCTAGGCTGTTATGAAGTTTCTTTAGGCGACACGATCGGCATTGGCACCCCAAAACAGATCATCGACATGATCTCAGCAGTGACAGTCGACGTGTCAGTCGAGCAGTTGGCTATTCATTGTCATGACACCTATGGTCAAGCAGTTGCAAATATCTACGCGGCCTTAGACTGTGGCATTAGCACAATAGATAGTTCGGTAGCCGGTCTAGGTGGTTGCCCATATGCAGTGGGCGCGAGCGGTAACGTCGCTAGCGAAGATGTGGTATATCTACTCCAAGGTTTGGGGATTGAAAGCGGTGTTGATCTAAACAAACTAATCTCAGCGGGTGATTTCATTTCACGTAAACTTGGCCGCAGCAATCAGTCAAAAGTTGCCCAAGCAATATCGAATTAATAGCATTCAAAAATTTAAGAGGTAATCATGTCAGGTTTTGACAAAGTAGTCGGTAGTTATGAGGAAGCCTTAGCGGGCCTCACTGATGGCATGACCATTATCGCAGGAGGGTTTGGTCTATGTGGTATTCCAGAGAATTTAATCGCTGAAATAAAACGCATAGGTGCCAAAGAACTGACCATTGTCTCGAACAATTGTGGGGTAGACGACTTTGGGCTAGGGCTTTTGCTAGAAGACCAACAAGTTAAGAAGATGATCTCTTCTTATGTGGGTGAAAATCAACTTTTCATGGAACAACTTTTAAACGGTTCACTGGAAGTTGAACTGACACCACAAGGCACATTGGCGGAAAAAATGCGCGCCGGTGGTGCTGGCATACCCGCCTTTTATACCGCCACCGGCTACGGAACCGCCGTTGGCGACGGTAAAGAAACGAAGGAATTCGGCGGGCGGAACTACATTCTTGAAGAATCAATCACTGGAGAGTTTGCGATTGTCAAAGGATGGAAAGCCGATCGCTATGGCAATACCATTTATCGCGACACCGCCATGAACTTTAATCCAATGGCAGCCACGGCTGGTAAGATCACTGTCATGGAAGTTGAAGAAATTGTAGAGCCCGGTGAATTAGACCCCTGCCACATACACACGCCAGGTATTTATGTAGACCGCTTAATCCAAGGCACGTTTGAAAAACGTATTGAACAACGAACTTTGAGGGCTGTATAACATGGCGTTAACACGTGATCAAATGGCACAACGCGTTGCCGCCGAGCTAGAAAACGGCTTCTACGTAAACCTTGGTATTGGCATTCCAACGCTGGTCGCAAACTTCATCGCCGATGACGTAGATGTGATGTTGCAATCGGAAAATGGACTTCTCGGCATGGGCGAGTTTCCCACTGAAGATGAGATCGATGCCGACATGATTAACGCCGGCAAACAGACCGTAACAGCCGTCCGTGGCGCATCCATTTTTTCATCGGCCGAGTCGTTTGCGATGATTCGCGGCGGCCATGTTGATTTAACCGTGCTCGGTGCGTTCGAAGTTGACACTCAAGGCAATATCGCTTCTTACATGATTCCTGGAAAGCTAATCAAAGGCATGGGCGGGGCAATGGATTTAGTCGCGGGTGCCGACAACATCATTGTTATGATGACGCATGCATCGAAAGGTGGTGAATCTAAACTCCTCACAAAATGTAGCCTGCCATTGACCGGCGCGGCCTGTATCCGCAAAGTGCTAACTGATCTCGCTTACCTTGAAATCAAAGACGGCAAGTTTCATTTATTAGAAAGAGCTCCGGGCGTCAGTGTGGAGCAAATCGCTGAACTAACCGAAGGTGAGCTCGTCATTCCGGCGCATGTACCCGAGATGCAAATCTAGCGATAGCGTCATCATTCACAGAATGACAAGGCGGGCCGCTAGACAGAAGTGGCTGAGCATAATAGAGCAATAAAAAAGGGCTAACAATCTACGCTGTTAGCCCTTTCATTTATGCTTTGCTAATTTGAACCCTTAATTTTGTTCTAGGAAACTCTTAAGGTGTTCTGAACGGCTTGGATGACGAAGCTTGCGTAATGCCTTGGCTTCGATTTGACGAATTCGCTCGCGCGTTACATCAAACTGCTTACCAACTTCTTCCAGGGTGTGATCGGTGTTCATGCCAATACCGAAACGCATGCGCAATACCTTGGCTTCTCTGGGCGTTAAGCTTTCGAGAATATCGGTCGTTGCATGCAATAAGCCCGACGTCGTAGCGGCGTCCATTGGCGCTTCTACGTTTTTGTCTTCAATGAAGTCGCCAAGATTTGAATCTTCGTCATCACCAATTGGGGTTTCCATTGAAATTGGCTCTTTGGCAATTTTAAGTACCTTACGAACCTTATCTTCAGGCATCTCCATTTTCTCAGCTAACTCTTCAGGAAGAGCTTCACGGCCCTTTTCTTGAAGAATTTGACGAGAGATACGGTTCAGCTTGTTGATCGTTTCAATCATGTGCACCGGAATACGAATAGTGCGTGCTTGGTCGGCAATCGAGCGCGTAATCGCTTGGCGAATCCACCATGTTGCATACGTTGAAAATTTATAACCACGACGATATTCAAATTTATCAACCGCTTTCATCAAGCCGATATTACCTTCTTGAATAAGATCCAAGAATTGCAAACCACGATTGGTGTACTTCTTAGCGATCGAAATAACCAAACGCAAGTTCGCTTCGACCATTTCTTTTTTGGCACGGCGAGCTTTGGCTTCACCAATCGACATACGTCGATTAATATCTTTGATCTCTTCAATCGGGATACCGAGCGCATTGACAATACGGTTTAACTTAGCTTGCGACATAATGATCAGCGCTTCGTTAAACTCTATCTCTTCTTTGTTTTTTGCCGCCGCTAAAAGCTTTTTATATAAGCCTTTATCAGTTTCAGAGCTTACGAACATATCGATAAACGCTTTACGTGAGATGCCCGCATCTCTTACCGCAATATCCATAATGGCTTTTTCATGGCCACGCACAGTCTCTACTTGTATGCGAATCATTTCCCAAAGCGCTTCAATGATCTTTGGTACAAATTTGATTTCCATCAAGCCTAAGACTAGATCGGCTTGAATTTTACGTGCCTGCTTACTGTCAAAACCATGAGTTTCAAGCGCTTTAGCGTGGCGGTTGTGAAGTTTCTTCATGGATTTGAAGCGCTCTATAGCTTCGTCCATGTCTGGGCCGGTATCGACTGGCTTTTCCTCTTCTTCCTCTTCTTCGTCACCTTCTTTCTTTTGAGCCGCAGAACCAGATTGAACCGGGTTAGGGTCGATCTCAGCGTTCGGGTCAATAAAAGCAACAAGCAAGTCGGTCAAACGCATTTCTTCTTTTTGAATTGCATCAAAATAGTCAAGAATGGTTTGAATCGATGAAGGGCAAGCGGCCATCGCTTCGGTAGACTGGCGAATGCCGTCTTCGATGCGCTGAGCTAGGTTAATTTCATCTGCACGAGTCAGAAGATCAACCGTGCCCATTTCGCGCATGTACATACGTACTGGGTCAGTGGTTCGTCCGAACTCACTCTCGACCGCGGTGGCTAAAACAGCATCGGTATTATCGTCGTCTTCTTCAGCTTCTTTATCAGAAGCCGCTTTGTGCAATATCGTATCTGCATCCGGCACAGCATCAAATACGTCGATGCCCATGTCATTAATCATGTTAACGACTGATTCAATTTGATCAGTGTCATTCATGTCTTCCGGAAGGTGATCGTTAATCTCCCGATAAGTCAAAAAGCCTTGCTCTTTGCCTTTTAGGATTAAACGTTTTAATTCGGTTTTTTTGCTACTCGAATCCATTAAGAGGACCTCACACTGAAACGCTCGCCTTTAATTTTGCCTATAATTTAGCAGTGATTAAACAACGCTCGAATTTACCAACATTTTGTTAACTGGACTTGCTAACTTTAGGAATAGGATTTTACTACGGCTTAACGATCAATTTTATAACAAATTGATAATCAATTCGCCCCTTTTACACATAAATTTAATGATTTAGGCCACTATAAGTAAGGGCTAAGGCTTAGATTTTCAACAAGTAAAGGAGATTTATTGCACTTACTTTATCAACTTATTTATAACTTGCCCGAATATAAGCCGTCAGGGCCTCTTTACGAGTCACTTCATCGGCCGTTAATTCGGTTGCCACTGCGCGCTTAGTCAAGCCTTCAAGCTCCAACATTGCTTTAGTAACTTCACTGGCATTATAGTCTTCGACGATTTTAGCCACAGTGCCACGTATCAAGGTAATAGCATCATCATCGACGAGCTCGTCCAAATTATTATGCTCATGATTAGCCAACAGCGCCAGTGTGTTAAAAAACGAACGTTCACGATACCGCTCAAGCAAGGTAGCGGTGGTCATCGAGGAATTTTCTTCACAGGCTTTGCGCAGCTCGTGAATCATTCCAATGCCTCGCACTTGCTCATCTGGGATTGTCTGCAGCACGGCAAACTCAGTATGGTGCTGCGGATACTGCAATATCAGCGACACGGCTCGGCGTACCGGCGTTATGTAGGCGACCCGTGGGCTTTGCTGTTGTGCCGGTTTACCTGATTGTCGAAACCCTTTGCCGCCATAACGTTTATTTCCATAACTCTTGTTACCGAAATCATTATCATTAAAGCCAGCATTACCAGCGAATTGTTGCTGCTGAATCGGAGCAGCAATACCCAGCAAATCATGCGCGCTTACCTGGGTGATCACGGCTAAACGCTCTACCACCAATTTCTTTAATATGCCGTTAGGAAACTTCTCTATCAGCGGCTTGGCGAGCTTACTCAACTTAGCTCGACCATCTAAACGGTTAATGTCGGCTTGCTGTTGCAGTGTATCGATTAAAAAATCTGGCAATGGTGTGGCTTTTTTAATCAGCTCATCAAAGCCATCTTTGCCAACCTTCTTAACCATTGTGTCTGGGTCTTCACCGTCAGGCAAAAACAAAAAACTGACTTGAAAGCCATCTTGCAGAGATGGCAAAGACGTCTCTAGTGCTTTCCAGGCAGCGGCGCGCCCAGCGCGGTCACCATCAAAACTAAACGTGATGTTCGGCGTATGACGAAACAAACGCTGTAAATGCATAGGCGTTGTCGCGGTACCTAAAGTAGCGACCGCGTTGTCGATGCCCGCTTCGGCAAGCGCGACAACATCCATATACCCTTCGACCACTAAAACACCATCGGCGTCTTTAATGCCGCCGCGTGCCGCGAACAAACCATACAACTCTGAGCCCTTATGAAAAATCGGCGTCTCAGGAGAATTTAAATACTTAGGGTTGCCTGGCTGTGGCTCGGCTTGCTCTAACACTCGGCCACCAAAACCCACGACACGCCCTCGATGATCATGAATCGGAAACATGATTCGGTGACGAAACCTATCGTAGGTGCGCTTCTTCTCATTTTGAGTGAGCATACCGGTGTCGAGTAAGGCTTTCTGAGCTGGCGCGGTAGCACCAAGAGTCGACATCAAATTGTCCCACCCTTCAGGCGCAAAACCCATGCCAAATCGTTTGGCAACTTCACCGCTTAGACCGCGTTTTTGAAGATAATCTACCGCTTCTTGCTTTGCAGGGTGTTGACGCAATTGATTTTGATAAAACTCGTTAACCTCGTTCATCAATTGATATAAATCTATGCCTTGAGACACCGTTTGTTTTGGTTTGAAACTCCCCGATTCTTCGGGGATCTCCATGCCTGCGCTAGACGCTAGCTTCTCAATCGCCTCACGGAACTCCATATGGTCGTATTCCATTAAGAAGCTAATCGCCGTGCCATTAACCCCACAGCCAAAGCAGTGATAGAACTGCTTGGATGGCGACACAGTAAACGATGGCGACTTCTCACCATGAAACGGACAACAGGCCTTATAGTTAGCGCCCGCCTTCTTTAATGGCACATAACCATCAATCAAATCCACCACATCGATGCGATTAAGAAGTTGATCTATGAAGTATTGAGGGATTCGGCCGGCCATGACTATATTCTAACCTCTTTCGCTGAGCTCGTGCGATGTGATCCCTAAGCGAAGTGATAAAAAGTCACCCAGAGCAACAAGACACAGCGCTGATCACGAAAATCTAACAATAGAAGGTTTACCGTTAATCCATCTATATGAGAATGACTACTAAGTTCAAATGCAGACTGTTCAGCGTTAGAGTTCAGACTGTTCAGCGTTAGAGTTCAGACTGTTCAGCGTTAGAGTTCAGACTGTTCAGCGTTAGAGTTCAGACTGTTCA
>JALZVW010000029.1 GCA_023301745.1 Arenicella sp.
ACGCCTTCGCCCCATGCATAAAAGAGCAAGCTGGCGGCAAGCAGAAGGCCGTTTTTGAAAATTCTAGGCGTGCTGAAGTACAACACCATTAAGGCGGGTAGAAAGCCAAAGAGAAAGATTGTCGACGAGAAGACCATTTTTTATTTATGCCCGCTGGCGCACCTATTATCAGAAGTAATGGTAACAGATTTTATTCATTCATAATTTTGCGGCAGAGGACCCAAGCAGCTCTTTCCAAACAGCGTCATGCTGGTCCCAGTTCGTTAGTCTCTTTACAGCGCAGTTGTCGGGTCGAAATAGTCTGCGCGACATTGTCGAAAAAATGAGTGCTCAGACGCATCGCCTTTAGCACCTGGGCAGCGCTAAGCTGATTCGCTCAAACCTCAGCCGCATAAATGAAAACAGACCGTATCAAGGTTACCAAGCCTTGTTTGCCCGCTTATTTTGGCGAGATCAAAGTATCTAATAGATTGGGTGCTCAAACTCTTAAAAACTATCGATTTCTAAGCTCGTTCCTCCATTAAATAATAAAAATTTATCCAGCGCCTTATCTAGTTGTGGCTGGTGAACTAAGTGTTTATTAGTTTCAAAGAACAGTTTAAGAATGCTCATCAACTTGGTTTTTCGGTCAATCTTGGCATCCATTCTGCCAATAAATTCGTCACCACATAGAATAGGCAAGACAAAGTAGCCGTATTTCCGTTTTTTGGCTGTAACGTAGCACTCGATTTGGTAATCAAAATTAAATAAATCTCGCATTCGCTGCCGTTGAATCAATAGATTGTCGAACGGTGACAAGATTTTCACCGTGGTGCGGTTGAGTTTTTTCTTCAAGGCTACTTCGAACTCAGGAAGCGCGAAATAGGTTTTACCCGCTACGTCTAGCAGCACTAAACGCCGGTCTTCAACAAGGCTTTGACAGCGCGCTTGAATTTTACGCTTAAGCCCTTTGCGCAAATACGCTATTTCGGGTGCGGTGCCGATCCCGTTGGCGGTTAAAAAACGCATCACTAGGTGATCAAAATAGTCAGTATCACTAGGCATTGACTGATCAATGCTGTCGGGCAAGACCCTCTCTGTGAGATCAAAAACTTTGTGAAAGTTAGTGCGCCGTGACACCATTAGTTCGCCTTGCATAAATAACTGCTCTAAGGCGATTTTTGCAGGCTTGTGACCGCCCCATGCATGACCACTGCTGCGGCGAGGTTGATCAAAGTCTTTTGCTCCGAGCTCTCCCTCTGCACGAATTCGCTCTAGGACGTACTTCATTTGCTTTAAGTCTTTATTAAACCAATGCTCATCACCGTTTTGATGTGCCCGTTTTCTTGGCAACGAAAACCGGTAGTCGTTGATCGGCAAATAAGCCGCCGCGTGCGACCAATACTCAAATAGATCTCGACTCACTAAAGCATCATTAAGCAAAGTCGGTGAGTAATTCTTAAGCCTATTCCATAAGGTATGGTGATGCGCACGCTCAACCACTGATATTGTATCTATTTGAACGTAACTCAGCCGTTCGACTATTTTGATCAAACCCGCTCGGCCGGCGCCAAACTCACCTTCACGGCACATACCTTGACTAACCAGCACCAACTTTCGAGCTTGCTTAGGGCTTAGAGAGTTCAAACTAAATTACCCGCAACATAACTAGTCATAAACTTGAGAAATTGCTTCAAACGCGGCGGCCGTTTCTCGTTGGCGGCTTGAAAAATTGTTGTCGGCAGAGGTTTTTACAATCACCAAATTACGGGCGGGGTCAATCCAGATAAATTGGCCATAAACCCCCGCAGAGAAAAAGACACCTTGTCGCTCAGGCAACCAAAAATGATAACTATAACCACGTCCAGAGTAATTTTCACCGCCAGGCCTATGCGCTGGCGTTGCCGGTTTTGCTAAGCTTTCGACCCATGTCTTGGATAAGGTTTCCACGCCCAAGCCTTGACCATTTGAGGCATTCAAATAAAATTCACCAAACCTTGCGTAGTCTCTTAAACGCGCGTTTAAGCAGCAATAACCCAACGCAAGACCTTGAGCGTCAGCTCTGTGTTGCAACCAAGTTGCATCGGCCTCCATACCCAAGGGCCGCCAGATTTTATCGGTCATAATTTCAGCGATAGACTTTTTGTAAACACCTCGCAATACGGCCGACAGCACATGAGAATTAGGCGAAATATAATGAAAGTCGGTAAAGGCTTCTCGATTGCGTTTGAACGGCAGTAACAAGTCATCTGGGTCCTTACCTAGAATAAAACTATTGAAGAAAAACGGCCGGACATCTGAGTCGTCGGACACGTAATCCTCATTAAACTCAATGCCGGTCGACATGGCGAGCAAACTGTTCAATGTGCTCGCCCCAAAATCAGAGCCCGCGTATTGCGGAGCGTACTTTTCAGCTTTGTCATCTAAACTCTCGATTAGACCGTCTTTATGAGCCATGGCAATTACCGTCGCGACAAAACTCTTCGCAACAGACCATGACGTAAACAACGAATCTCGGGCACCTCCATTGAGATATTGTTCGTGGCGCATAACACCATCTTTAAGAACGATTAAACCGGTGGTGCTCGACTCAGCCAGAAATTGATCTAAACTTTTGCTCACTCCTTGAAACTCAAACTCTAAGCTTAAAGGTTGCAGCTGCTCCACGAATTCTGAGGGACTATCAGCCTTATAGATAGGCTTATTCGGAACAAGCGAACTCATTGTACGAAAGTTTGTGGCTGTTCGGCTGGGGTCTTCCAAGGCGGCCATACTCGCGGGGGAATACTCAGACCAAGGCCGGTAATACCATGATGCCGCGGCAATTGCGGCTAGCATGATAAGTATTAAAACAATTTTTATTATTTTCATATTGTTGACTCCCCGTTCACGTTTATCTATCGAACTCAAGACTAACATGGCTACGTTAAACGCATGTGCTAGGCACTCGACGTCAAGCGGCGAGTCATTGCAACGATAGTGCGTATAAACAATAAAAGGAAACTTACGATAGACTTAACAAAACGGTCAAACCATCGCCCTAATGCGCCACTAATCAATTCGCCAAACAATAGCCATTATGAGTTCAAAACTTTTTACACCTCTTACCCTTCCAAATGACAGCGTCATTGCCAACAGAATCTGTAAGGCGGCAATGGAAGAGAACCTCAGCGATCAGGGTCAGCTCCCAGGCGATCGGCTTTATACACTCTATAAAGCATGGTCTGAAGGCGGTGCAGGACTACTCCTGACCGGCAATGTAATGATTAGCCCTGACGCACTCACCGGCCCAGGTGGCGTCGTGTTGGAGAATGTCGACCACTTAGACAGCTTCCGAAAGTGGGCCGCGGCAGGCACCTCAAATGGCAATCAATTGTGGATGCAAATAAACCACCCAGGCCGGCAAGTCTACCAAGCAATGGGCGAGCAAGCATTGTCTCCGTCTGGCATTGCATTAAACATTCCGGGTTTTTCGAAGATGTTCGCTCAACCCAAAGCAATGAGTGAGACGGAGATATTGAACGTTGTTGAACGCTTTGCAAATACAGCGGCACTGGCCGAGCAAGCGGGTTTTACCGGCGTACAGATCCATGCGGCTCACGGGTATTTACTGAGTCAATTTTTATCGCCGCTGGTAAATCAAAGAGAAGACCAATGGGGGGGCAGTTTAGAAAATCGAGCTCGTATCGTTTTTGAGGTTGTAACCGCAGTGCGAGCGCGTGTCAGCAACGAATTTTGTGTTTCGATTAAGATCAACTCAGCGGATTTCCAAAAAGGTGGCTTTAGCGCCGACGACGCTAAATGGATCGTCACGCAGCTCAATAGTTATCGATTGGATTTAGTCGAGCTTTCAGGTGGTAGCTATGAAAGCCCTGCAATGTCGGGAAATGCGGCCGACCCAACGAGTGGTGATAGCACCACACGACGTGAAGCTTATTTTGTAGACTTCGCCCGAGATATCGCCCAAGTGGCAAGCATGCCAATCATGGTAACCGGTGGCATCACAAAGCGTTCGGTCGCTGAAGAGGCACTAGAGAAACAAGCAGACATATCGGTTGATATGCTAGGTATTGCACGCGCACTCGCCTATGAACCCGCACTGCCTAATAAATGGCAACAAGATCAAGCGTTGGAAATCTCTCTGCCGGTGGTAAATTGGAAAAACAAAACTCTGAGCGCACTTGCTAGCATGGCAATTACTAAGGCTCAATTAACGAGAATGGCCGCTGGTAAATTACCCAAGCCGAACATACACCCGCTGTTCGCCTTGATTATGGGGCAACTAAAAACCAAGCTACGCACTCGTCAATATCGAGCCTGGCGTTCGAAGGCCTAGGGAGCTCTTCACCCTCAGCTATAAACTAGCCACCAAGGCACGTGCCGCCCTAGCCACTTAAAGAACGTAAAAAGCCCCTCACCACGGCAGCGATAAGGGGCTTTTGAAACTTCGCTTCAAGCCGAGATTACATCATTGATTGTAAGTAGTTTTGCTCACCGACTTTGCCAAATAATTCAATTTGAGTTTCTAACCAATCAAAATGCTCTTCTTCACTCTCTAAAATATTAGACAGTAAATCGCGTGTCACGTAATCGCCCACTTTTTCACAATGAGCAACACCGGCAGCGTACATCGGAATGGCTTCTTCTTCGAGACGCAAGTCACACTTAAGCATCTCTAAGACGTTTTCACCAATGTATAACTTGCCAAGGTCTTGTAAGTTAGGCAGCCCTTCGAGCATTAAAATACGCTCTATTAGCATATCAGCGTGCTTCATTTCGTCGATTGATTCTGCGTATTCTTTCTCATTAAGTTTTTCTAAACCCCAGTTTTTATACATTCTGGCATGCAGAAAATATTGATTGATTGCGGTTAATTCGGCTCTTAGTGCCGTGTTTAGAACGTTGATTACGCCTTCTTTTGCTTTCATTGTGCTAATCCTAGCTTAATATTAGATAGCCAGAGTATAGCAAACTTATCTACCTTCAATCTAGAAAAATTTAACTAAGTTATTGTTTTTAAACATTTTTATCAATGATAATAGTTGTCATTTAGTTTCGCATTAGCCAACTGCTTAGGTGTTTTTTTGCCAAACCAAACACTGATTGTTCGCTGGCATTGAATGATCTTTGATCAGACTAAAGCCTTGCTCTAAGGCTAACGCGTCAACAAACTCGAAATCTCGAATCGCACTGCCAACACCTCTCGACCTAAGGCTTGCATCGAAGTCGGCATTACTCTCGCTGGTAAACTTGCCGTTGTACTTAAATGGGCCGTAGACAACTAGATAGCTAGCGGCCTTAGTCACCGCGCTCAAGCCCGCAAAGAATTGTTCAACATCTGCCTGGCTCATAATATGAAATGTATTGGCGGTATAAATGGTGCCGTAATGTTGGCCCGCTTCACTCCAAACGGCTTGATTCACATTTAGCTCAAACGGAAGCGAGATATTGTCTAGGCTTGAATTAAGTGACTTCGCGTTTTCGATCGCGGCACAGATACCTTCCAGATAATCGGTCTGGTCACTTGTTTGCCAGTGCAAATGTGTCAATGCTTGGGAAAAATGTATTGAATGCTGCGCTGTCCCACTGCCGACTTCTAATACGGTTTGAACCTGTGATAGATAAGGCTTAATCGTCTCGAGAATAATGTCTTTATTACGTTCGCACGCTTCAGAAAATGGAATAGTCGTATTCATAACTTAAATTTAGGTAGGGAGGTATCAATGGCTATATCAACATTATAGACCTATAAGACCCGTTAATTATTGCCAAACTCCAATCAGTCGTAAGCTTAACTAGGGAGCCATAGTTAGGGAGTCACAGTTAGGTCGGTCAAAGCAGATGCTAATTGCATACCCACAGCTATCGCATTTGGCTCGATATCAGGCGGACTGATTATGAATCTGACCACTGTATCTGAAAGGCTATCATTAGCGCACGCCATAAGCCGCAGTGGTAATTATGCAAGATAATGTTCACACTGACCTCTAGTTTGCTATAACCTCTTAGTTTGCTATAAGTGGTAGCCTATATTTACACAACTCAACCCGGCTATCTAAGCTAAGGAGAAACCTCATTATGAGCGCATCATTTTCAGCCAAAGGCCACTGTCTATGTAAAGCCGTTAGCTTTGAAGCAAAAACAGCCTCGCATGAAATCGGCGTGTGCCATTGCAACATGTGTCGAACTTGGGGCGGCGGCCCTTATGTGGGAGTCGATTGCGGCACCGATGTTGCTTTCACTGGTGAGATTAGCTCGTTTGATTCTTCCGACTGGGCAGAACGAGCCTTCTGCACAACTTGCGGTACACATCTCTATTACAAGTTTAAGGGCACAGGCCAAGTCATTATGCCGGCTGGCCTTTTTGACGACGCTAAGAGCCTGGTGATGGACCATCAAATATTTATCGATGAAAAACCCGAATACTACGACTTCGCTAATAAAACCAAAAACATGACCGGTGCCGAAGTAATGGAAATGTTTGCTGGCAGCGGCGAGAGTTAGTTAAAACAACGTCAGTTATAAATAAAATAAATGTTGTTAATACAAGCGTTTTTAAAGTTCAGCAGTATCGGCGTGCTTCTCGCGGTGGGGTTGCTGATATTGCGAGATGGCCGGCATATTCGCGCTTTGCAATTTGCGCTGCCTCTACTAGCGTCCCTCATATGCTTGTTTTTAACCACTGGCCACCCCGACATAACCATAACAGGCTCAGCGGCGATACCATTACGCTTATTCGACATGTTGAGCTTTATCTTTGTTTGGTGGTTCGGCTTAGCCCTATTTGATGATGAATTTAAACTTGGGCTATTAGAATGGACAGGGTGCGCGGCCTATATAGCAATTCAAGGCCCTGGTCGCCTTTACTTTCTTGGGCTTCAAGACTGGTGGTACCCACCTCTAGAATTTGTATCGGCGGCTATTAGCTTAATGATGATGGCGCATTTGGCTTACGTGGCCATATCAGGCCTGCAAGAAGATTTGGTAGAAAACCGACGAACTATGCGCAAATACTTTGCTTCGGCAATTTTGGTGCTAACCTCAGTCTCGATATTCATCGAGCGCTTAGCGGGTAGCTTCGGTGTAGACCCATTTGCCTCGATGTTTATCATCTATATATTTACTCTACCGCTAAGCTTATGGGCGGTAGTTTGGTTAGCCAAATTAGACCCAGAACGATTAGCCTTTCCGCCAAAAGAGATAAAACCGCTTGCTAGCACCATAGACCCCAGGGATGAACTCGCGCACCAACGCCTTGTTTCAATCATGGAGACTGAACTGGCCTACTCTGAGCACGGCCTAAGTATTGGCAAGTTAGCTGAACGAGTCGGCTTACCCTCACATCAACTACGCAGCCTGATTAACCAATCAATGGGCTATAGAAACTACACCGCGTTTTTGAATCACTATCGAATTAAAGCGGTAAAAGCAGACTTGGCTGACCCAGAAAAAAATCGCATGCCAGTGTTAACTTTGGCCATAGAAGCCGGATTTTCTTCACTCGCACCGTTTAACCGAGCGTTCAAAGATAGTGAAGGAATCACGCCAAGCGACTACCGCACCCAACAATTGAATAAACCGCCAGCGAATAAGCCGCAATCCTAATCAGATCTGAAATACACTCCTCATTTTTAAAAACGACTACACTTTTTTAACTATGAGCAGACCTAAACCACTGAATCTCTTAAAGTAATTTCCATACACAATACGAAGCGCTTAGACGCTAGGCGGAAATCACTATGGAATTTATATTGGACCTTGTCGGATTTATAAACGGCGTATTAAGCAGTTTTATCTTAAACCTACCTGAAGGCATGAGAGTTGAAGGCTTGCGCTATCTCATCGGCGCAGGCGGTACATTTTTATTGATATGGGTAATTCTAGGTAGCGTTCTCGCGGGCCGCCGAATTCGAAAGCCTCTTCCAAAAAAAATGCGCCATAAGCAAATACAACGAGAAATTCTAAGCTCGACCATAACAATCTTTGTTTTCATATTTGCTTATAGCGTCACCAGTTACGCCTTAGAGGCAATATTTAATGGCCCTGTATTCAAAATTTACGATGACGTCGCTACCTACGGTTGGGCTTACTTAGTCTTCTCGGTTGCACTATGGACCTTCGGCTTAGATACCTACTTCTATTGGACGCACCGTTTTATGCATCACCCTAAGTTCTACAAGTTCTTCCATTTGACCCATCATAAATCACACAATCCAACGCCGTTTACAGCCTACTCTTTCGCACCACCTGAAGCCGTACTGGTTTACCTCTTTGTGCCAATATTCTTCACTATTGTACCAATGCACGACGTTGCCTTTGTCAGCGCGATGTTGATACAAATTATTCGCAACGGCATTGCTCATTGTGGCTATGAACTGTTTCCAAGAGGGTGGGTACAGCACCCTATTTTCGGTATCTTCACGACTGTAACGCATCACGATTTACATCACGAAAAAAGTAATGGAAACTATGCTTTCTACTTCACCTTTTGGGACAGAGTAATGGGCACAGAGCACGCCGACTACGCCGAACGTTTTGACAAAGCGACGGAGAAACCACTGAGCCTAAAAAGCATACCGGCACGATAATGCCGGCCTAGCTTGAGACCGTCTCAGACCATCTGACGATTAACCTCATCGCGATGCTTCTTTAAATATTTCATAAATGGCGTACCGCCGGTGCCAACTTCGGTTGAATTACCGGTTCCGCCTTTACCCTGCTTATTGATATAGCTGGCTGCGTACTCTAGATGTTTGGTTCTGAACGCAGCGAGTTTTTCAAGGCACTCGTTATAGGCCTCTTTTACACCGCCTTGGGTCGAGGCGACGACAGCGGCTCGCAGATCGCCTGACGCATGCACATCTTCGATAAAACGCCGATGGTTTGGCGGCCGATAAATATGCAACTCATCAAGGTAAGCACGCAAGGGATCAGCGGCGTGGTTCACTTTGAGTAAAGCGTCCATAGAAGGAACGATTGATGACTGAGAGCCGGTTTGCCCTCTAAAAAACTGACCCTTTCCTGAAAACTCGTCGACACCTCTATAAACCACACCACTAGGTAGGCCTGGGTTATCTTTAAAACCGTGAATCCATGGGCGAACTCGGTGGAAATAGACATAGGGATCACAGCGCTCAGGCATACGATCAAAAATTGAATTAATCTCAGCCCAGCCATCAACAATCTTGAGTAAACCAGCCTCCATTGTTGAGCCATCATGACGGCTGGCGGCTTTAATTACCCCAGGAAACTCGGCCAATACTTTGCCAGCAGTGGCTTCGATAGCAACGTGGATCAATACAAACCAAGCTTCGTCTTGACCACCTAAAAAGGATTGGATCATTTCTATGTTAGATAAGTCTACCTCGCCATTCGGATCGATTTTACGCCAATTGTCTAATACATAATTTGAATAGGTAAGAATAGGTGGCTGACCGGTCACCTTACTCAGCTGGTGTATCGGTTTCGCCAAGCATGGTGGTAAAAAGTGCACGGCCTCGGTCTGACCCCAAATGTAAGTCTGAGCCATAAAAGTATAGTGAACCATTGCCATTTTGACTGCGCTAGCGTGAGCCTGCTGGCAAAACTCAGTTAAGTCGACGAGACCAAGCTGATCGATGTGTGCACGCACACGCCCGGTCGGAATTAACTGCGGCATACGCTTCGCTAAGCAAACAGCCGGCTCAAGTTCCCTTGGTAAGGTCACGTGCTGGGCATCGAATTCACTTAGAAAACCGAGGCTTCGACTGATGTGGTAATCGGCAAGAATTGGCTTATTGGTCATGGTTAGAAAGTAAGATTTGCTTATTTTTTATTTGCCAAGCAATATTAGTGCTCATTGATTCGAATTAGATTGCTTTTTAAACTAAAAACAAAGGAACAACACAACAATGATCGAGTTAGATCGAATAAATCATAAGATTCTTGATGTGCTTGAGAAAAATGGTCGAATCAGTAACTCCGACCTGAGCGAAAAAGTGGGCCTCTCGGCATCAGCGTGCTTACGTCGTGTTCAAGAGCTTGAGCGCACTGGCGTGATCACCGGTTACAGAGCACAACTAAATCGGTCGGCATTAGGGTCGTCAATCGTAATTTTCGTAATGGTAGGCTTATCAGAACACGCGGCGTCTTATGCTAGTGACTTTGAAACCGCGGTTTCGGCATCACGGCAAGTAAGGGAAGTTCATAACGTCACCGGCAGTGTTGAGTACTTATTACGCGTCGAGGTTGACGACTTAAGCGCCTATAAACAATTTCATAGTGAAGTATTGGGCAAACAGCCTCAGGTGCACAGTATCACGTCGTATATTTGCCTCGGCTCGCCCAAGGACGAACGAGCGTGATCTGAGTGCGCATGAGCCATCGGTAAGCGCGACTTATGACGACAGCTCTTACTCGCTAGAGGCTATCCAATAGTTCAAGGGCATTGCCGCGTAGTAGTGCGCGGCGATGGTCTCGCCGAAATGGTGACTCAGTAACAATTAACGTTTTAGCTAACGAAGAACCCAAGTGATAGAAAGGCCAATCAGTACCAAACAGAATTCTCTGGCCCTTAGTTTTTTCTATAATTTCGTCGAGCTTGGTAACTCCCTGTCCATGGGTTCCTAACCAGGCATTATTGTGAGCGAGCATTAACGCTAACATCGCATCAACGTCGCGAGCGCCGCCGTGACCCAAAATAAAGTTCACCTTAGGGAAATCGAGTAGCGCTTTTCTATAGTGTCGAGGCATCGCATATCGGTGAGATGATTCTGGCTCTATCCCCGCGCGCCCACCATGAAAGAAAACGGTGATACCTAAAGATTGGGCTTCTTCGTAAACCTTCATTAGTGACGGATCGTCAGGGTAGAATTTCTGCACCGTGGGGTGCAGTTTCATGATTTTCAGACCTGATTTCGCATGATGCTGCATTTGCTCAATGCAATTGTCGTCTAACGGGTGAACCGAGAAACCGGCGTCTAAACGTTCACTTTCACCAGACTGAGCTATCTCAGCGCGCCAATGTTCAGTCTGGTCATCACCAAAAGGCAAACCTAGCTTAATCGGCAAAATAACAGCGCGCTCTACCCGCATGGCATTCATTTCTTCAATAAGATTAGCGATTGTATGAGTTTGTGTAATCTCACTTCCCCATAAACCTTGGGCGATGATTGTGCTTTCCAAGTCGTCTAAATTTTGCTCACTAAAGTTTCCGTTTACATAAATGTCTAAATCTAACTGACATGCCGCAAGTGTATTATCACAATCGAGCAGATGGCGAACGCGTGGCGTTTTTGCTTGTAAATCGAGCTCGGGTTTAAACAGCACCGACATCCCAAGGTGTGCATGCATATCGATTGACATCGGTACATTTTCATCAACGCAAACGAGCTTGCCACTCGAATCCAGTTCAAACCATGGTAATCTAGACAAACCTCGGTAGCCGCTATATCGGTGCTCGCCAAATCGGCCTTTACCTGCAGCCTGAGCTTCAGCGCTGCGCTGCCTAGCTAATCGTTCGATATCATTAGCATTGTATCGCGACTCCGGCGGCCGATCATTACAAGCGGACGCAGAAAGCCCTAAGGCCGATATTCCAAGGTAATTTAAAAATAGGCGTCGATTTATCATATCGGTTTCAAATTTGGCTTTTTAACAGACAACATCAAGTCTACCACTGCTGTACCGCCGTGGGCTAAATGAACCTATGTAGGTCAGAAACTGCCGCTGATGCTTGTGAATATATAGACAGTGACGGCAACTAGATGTAATTTCAGAACAGGTCTATGACGCCTGATTAGTCGACGATCTGACCGCTGTCATATTGTTGACAATTACAGACACTCAATTTAAGAGGCCGGTATGAGAAAAAAGTCACCGTTTACGCAATCGTATGAGCAATTACCGAACACCTTACCAATATTCCCACTGCCAGGCGCAGTCGTGCTACCAGGTGGCGCGTTACCACTGAATATATTTGAACCTCGATACTTGAAGATGATTCAAGATGCGATGAGAGACGACCAACTAATCGGAATGATTCAGCCAAAAGACGAATTAGCGGACCGGTCATTGTGTGACACTGGCTGCGCAGCTAGGATAATACGTTACTCAGAAACCAGCGATGGCCGCCTAGAAGTCGTGCTGGAAGGTCTATGCCGCTTTAACATTATTGAGGAATTAAGTTGCATGCGCGGCTATCGCCTTATTAAACCTGATTGGGCTCGCTATCAACATGATTTTTCTGAGCAAGACTCATGCACGCTAAAAGACACTCAACTATTTATGAGTGCCCTTCACCGCTATTTCATAAAAGAGAACATTGACGTTGACTGGTCAGTGATCGAAGAGTTGCCTCAACAGACCTTAGTGAGCAACTTGGTGCAGCAACTAGCACTCTCAAGTGAAGACAAACAACTATTAATAGAAGCCAGCACATTAAACGACAGAGTTAAATCCTTCACCGCTATTTTAACGGACGATGAAAATCTTCACGCGACACGTCATTAAGCTAAGATTAACTAGTGATGCAAATACGATGTTTGGCGTGCTAACGTTTGTTGCATCAAATAAACAACATTAAACAAATAGGCCCAGCAAAGATGAGCTATACCTTAGAAATTCATGAAACGTTTTCCACCGCGCAATCGGCAACACGAGCATTTAATTACATCGTTGATTTCTCACATATCGACGAATGGGATCATTCGATCGTAAAATCAAAAAAAATTGGTCAGGGTCCGATCGAGCTTGGGTCGCGCTTCGATTTAATCTTTGCAATGGGCAAGAGAAAGTCCCCCATCTCTTATGAGATCACTGAATTTTCTGCGCCTAAAAAAGCGGTACTCAGTGGCACCAGCAAAAATTTTACCGCTATCGATACGGTCACCATCAATACCAGCGAGAACGGCTGCATTGTCAACTGGCACGCGAAAATTGTATTCACTGGTTTAATCTCATTACTAGTACCACTATTGGCGAATAAAATAAAAGCAGGTGGCATACAAACTATTCGAGACCTGAACACAATATTGGATGAACAAACTCGCTAGAGCCAGAAACATACAGGCAAAAAAAATCGCCACTCAAATAAGCGACGACCAATAACAAAAAGAAGAGAGAGTTATGAAACTAAATACTCATTTAGATTTCATAAATCAATATTAGCCGTCACCACCCTCAGATAAGCTTGTATTAACCGACTATTAAGGAAAACCCGACAGAAACCTAATTTTGTTGCTCAATCGCAACATTTTTTGCGTGGTATTTACCCCTAAAAACAACAAACTCTAAGTTAAGCCGACACTAACTGACCTAAATTTGAGCGATGATTGGCTAAACCGAGAGTGACAACCACTGAAAACGGCGCACTTTGATCTGGGGCTTTTGGTCTCTGGCTCAATTGGGCAATTCGTTTTGTATCCTCAGAATACCAAGCTATTAACGATATACCACGGATTTGGCCCCTAGCTACGGCCAATAAGATAAACTAAGGTGTGCCCTCGAGTTCAATCGCGGCAACACCAGGCGGCTCTGTTTGCGTAAACCGCGCTTAACCAGATTCAGTGGAACACGCGGAAAGACTTAATATCATTAAATTAATATAAAACGCATGCTAATACCCTAATCTTAGCGATGGTTTTTTTGTACTATAGCGGTCCCTATCATTACCTCCAAAACCCTTGAAAAGGAGTTCGTTTTGAAAAAATTAATTATTATTCTTGTCGTGACACTAAGCATTTTATTTTTGGGTGCTCCGTATTTCACCGGTAAAGTCGCTGAAACTGAAACGTTGAAATTGGTCGAGAAGATCAATCAATCGCCGACTGAATACGGTTCAGCTGAAGTACTCAGCTACGACAGAGGTGTACGTAGCACCAGCGCGCGCTATAAATATACGCCACCGATTGCGTTTGCTGCACTTTTTGAAGAGTTTGGCGAGATTATCTACGCTTGCGAAAGCAGTCACGGCGTTGTCGGCATAGACTACCAATGCTCGCTAGAAGGTGAATCAAGCTATAGTAAATTCGTTGCAGAAAAGCTCGATGGCAAAGACCCTCTTTCTCTTTTCGGCTCGATATCAGCGCTTGGTGGACTAAGCCAAACAATTGCTTTAGACGAAATTAAAGACGTCGAAGTCGACGGCGTTATGCTTAGCTTTCCGAAAGCACAAATTTCAATTGAAACCGATACCAATGCCACTCATTTCGAGTTGAGCGGCAACAGTGCCCCATTTGAAATGCAAAGCAATGGCCAAAAATTATCGGTCGGTGAAGTGAAAATAGCCGGTGATTTTGAAAAAATTGCGGACGCCCTATTTACCGGTGACATGCTTATGACGTTAGATCATGTCAATACGGTTAGCCCTTTAGGCGAAACCTCATTTAAAGGCCTATCTGTGCTGTCAGGCGCCAGCGAACAAGGCGACACTTTATCCAGTAAGATACGATTTTCGGTTAAAGAAGTGATCGCAGCAGGCTTGCCATTCCAAACCGTTGAAGACATTGATTTCGAGCTCGATTTTGTCGGCCTAGATAAACAGTCCGTTATCGAATACCAGGCGTTCGCTCAACAAATGCAGCGCGACACGCTGCGTTCACTTGAGAGTGGATCAGAGCCACAATTGAATCCGGCAGAACTCATGCCAATATTAGAAGGCATGCTCAAACAAGGTTTGGAAATTAGCTCTAAGATAAATGCGAAATTAGACAGCAAACCGAACAATATCGCTCTCGACTTAAAACTTCTGGAGTCTCTGACATTGGCGCAAATGTCTCTATTTATGACCAACCCAGACGAGGCACTTAAAAAACTAGATGTCTCGCTAGACGCATCACTCGATAAAATATTGGTTGACACGCAGCCGATGGCGGCCGCGTTCATCGCGCAAAGTCCGTTAGTCGCTGCAGGTAGCGACGACTACGCCTTAAACTTAAAACTCGGTGAGAAAATAGAACTTAATGGCAAGAAAATGAGTTTTTCTGAACTACAGGTTTTAGTTTTCTCTAGTCTGCCGTTCTAAGCTTGCTCGAACTCATCGGTGGCCTAGACAAATGCTTGGGTCATCGATGATATTATCAATATAGACGCTGATTGCACTCGGCCCTAGCGTCAACCTTATTCGTGTAATCTACAAAAATATGATGAGTCACCCTATGAAAATTTTTTATCTATCCTTACTTCTTTCTCTGGCAAGCTTTGCACAACAGAGTACCGCTGGCGATCATGATAGCGACACACCTAAAAAAGCCGTGTTAGTAACCGGCGCAACCTCAGGCCTCGGCTTGAAGATGACAAAAACACTCGCGAAGAACGGTTTCTTAGTGTATGCCGGCGCCCGCAAAGAGGCCGACATGAAACGCTTAGAGGCGATGGAAAATGTCGAAGCGATCAGAATCGACGTGACCATTCAGAGTCAAATAGATGCCGCCGTTAAAACAGTCGAAGCCAAAGGTCGAGGCTTATACGGCCTTATTAATAACGCTGGTGTGGCCATTTTTGGCCCTGTTATCGAAGTCGATGTTGCTCAACTTGAATACCAGATGAACGTCAATGTTTACGGCCCCTATCGAGTCACACAGGCTTTCGCACCATTAATTATTAAGAGCAAAGGCCGTATCGCTACAACGGGTTCGATTGCAGGCATACGCGCAAGCAGTTTTTTTGGCCAATACGCGATGAGTAAACACGCGGTTGAGGCGTTCACTGAAGCGCTTTCGGCCGAAATGGCACGCTTTGATGTCACCGTTGGTGTCATCGAACCAGGTAACTACGCCTCACAAATTGGCAACACAGCTCGCAAACGAATCTTAGACAGCGATTATTGGTCGGCTGACTCGCAATACGCACAAGAACGTGCTGGCTTTGTCTCTCGCCTAGCCAAGGTTACCCAAGGCAAAGACCCTCAAGATGTCGCCGACGCCGCCTTACACTTCATGAGCAACGAGACACCACAATTTCGTTACATGGTGGCACCCGACGCACCGCAAGCTGAAGCGGTAATTCGAGCGATGATACAAAAGACATTGCAACTAAATGAAGGCCAACCATACAGTTATGACAAAGCAACTTTGTTAAAAATGGTTGAGGAAGAAATCAACAAATAGTATTTCTCAATTTAATGTGGGTGTACACACCACCCACATTAAAGCTCAACTGTACGCAATTTTTTTATTACAAGGTTCCGCAGTGGCTCTAACACCATCGCAATAGCGTTTAGCTTGGCTCTGGCAATATGGAGTATTGCTGACAATGAATGTACTTCATCATCGAGAAAACGCCGCCAATCAACTTAGCACCGCAAAACCAATATTCTATTTTTATATGTTGTCGAGCACATATTACCAATGCTCACGTTTTTACTGGGGCTTAGCCTCTTAACTGAGCTCGCGCTTTTCCGGGGCCGAACCCCATCACGCTGGTGAATGCCTTAGAGAACGACGACTCGCTTTCATAACCACAACGCACGGCGGCCTCATAGGTCGAGATACCTTCATCAACGAGCCAACGATACGCCAAAGTAATGCGCCATTGCTTTAAGTACTCCATTGGCGACTGCTCAACCACCGATTTAAACAAGGTTGAAAACGCCGATCTCGACATCAAGGCTTCGTTAGCAAGTTGCTCTAAACCAAGTTTTTGATCAGGCGCACTATGAATTAGAGCCATTGCCTTCATCAACTTAGGGTGAGACATTGCGGCGAAACCACCACTTTTCACATCTACATGATCTCGAACAATCATTAGGAACAAACAGTCCGAAAGACGGTTAAGTAAAACGCTGGTTTCATCACCCGACGAGGCTGACTCGTCAATCAATAAATCGATTATCTTAGCGCTTGCCGAATCGGACTCACTGCGCACCACAATAACGCTCGGAAGTTGCTTGACGATTCGTTCAAATATAGGGTGTTGATGCCCAAAATTACCGCAAACAAGCCCGGTAGACGGCTCGGTAAGCACAGCCGGCATCGGGTGCGACTCAGCATGATTAATTTCTATATCTTCTTCTGGAGCGTTGGTTACGATATGCTTTGAATCACTCGGGAAGAAAACCGCATCACCCGCATTCAATTGCGTTATCTCTTCACCGACTTTCAGATAACAACTTCCTCGCACCACAACGTGAAAGGTCATTTTATTATGGCCAGAGGCGTCTAACGCCCACGCACCACAATATTGACCGTTATGAAACACATTGGCTTCGAGTTTTAAGGGCGCTAATAATTGATTTACGGCATTCATGAACAATTGGACATAAGTATTGGCAGATCAAGCATATAGGTAAAAGATTAAACCTGTAGAATTCACCTTGTTCGAGGCAAAACAGTAATTGCCTCTCACAACTACCAATTATACACATTAACATCTTCGGAGAAACAAGATGAAAAAAACAAACCTAGTTACTAGCTTAGTGGCCGCTTCAGCCATTCTTTTTAGCACGTTCAGCTTCGCCGCTGATGAAACACAACAAGACGCTAATGGCGTAATCTTATCAGGCCATGATACTGTTGCCTATTTCACTGCGAACAAAGCTGTTAAAGGTTACGCAGGAATTTCAACTGTACACGACGGTGCAATTTACCACTTCAGTTCTGAAGCTAACCGCGACCTATTTAAGGCTAACCCGTCAAAGTACGCACCACAATATGGTGGTTTTTGTGCCTATGGTGCCGCAATTGGTGCGAAGTTCCCAATTGATCCAACGGTATTCAAAGTTGTTGATGACAAGCTATATGTAAACAATAGTGCTGCGGTATCCAAAATCTGGACTGCGAAACAGTCAAAAGCGATCGTGCTTGCTGACAACAAATGGTCAAAAATCAGATCAACTGCTTCTGGCGATCTAGCACCAGATGACGATCTAGAAGACGAGTAAATCTCGTTATTGCTTAGACTATTATCAACTTTCTGAAAAAGAAAAGTTGGTAATACCTAACTTAGATGATTAACAAACCCCAGTGTAATTAGCTGGGGTTTGTTGTTTTTAACGTCACGAATTAAAAAGAGGGGCGATTGATTAATCGCCCCTCTTTCAATTTAGCTCAGCTATTTGTCATCGAGGCTTTTTTAGAGTCTTAATGAATCGACGGACCAAAAGGCTATCTAAATCAAGCCGAAGAATGTCAAATTTAAGGCTCTACTCACATTCTACTCTTTGGTGAATGGATATTTTAACTGCCCTAAGTAACTTCGCGGCAGGCGTACCGTGGTTCCATAGTCTGCAGGCCAATGCTTACCTGGGAAATGATAAGTCCCAAACAAGCGATCAAACAGCGGTGTGTGTGCGGCATAATTAGTATCAATCGCGGGTTTTTCAGAACTATGATGCCAATGATGAAACTGAGGTGTCACAAAAATATATTTCAGCGGCCCGAATGAAATACCGACATTGCAATGAATTATGATTGCTTGCAGAGCGGCGAAAGTAACATAGATATCTAGCGCCGCCTTATCGGGGCCAATTAAGTATAACGGCACAATCACCAAGGTTCGCTCAATGAATACCTGTACCACATGAGCGCGAGAACCCGCTAACCAGTCCATCGTTTCTACCGAGTGATGCACTGCATGAAAACGCCACAACTTAGATGATTCGTGGAACATGCGATGCTCCCAATACAATATGAAGTCAGCTACCAGTAACACTAGCACCGCTTGTACCGCAATTGGCAATGATTGAATCGCTTCACTAACACCATCACTAACGGCGAAGTCAAAAACGTTTGCTAAGTAATTTCCAACAAGAATAACCGCGGAGATAAGTAAATGATTCAAACAAAAATAGAGAAAGTCGAGTTGCCACTCCTTTCGCAAAATAACCTGATCTTTATATTTTGGAAAAAGCTTTTCTAATGTTGTAAAAATAATAGTTGAGCCTAAAAAAGCCAATATTAGCCAATCAACGCCTAACGCCAACGGCTTAGTCTCAACATCACCAATAGGAACAGAATAACCGCCTAAGGCAAACGCGATGCCAGTTAATGCAATACCGATAAAACCCAGCAAACGACGCTTTCTTAGAAAGAAGGTTATCAGCCCGAAGAACAAAGAAAAATACATACCGTACTTCAGTACGTTTTGTAATACCGTAGCATCATAGACTTCTCTTAATTCAGCGGTCGTCAAATACTCAGGGTACAGGAACGCAAGCACCCCTAATATACTTAAAAAACCTAAGAAAAGAGACGCGTAGCCACTGGTCCGCCCAGTACCCACACCAAATTCTTTGTGCGGCATCGGTGTAACTTGCCGCTTTTTATACTCGTATTGTTCCGACATTTTTTCCTTTTTTTGCATTGATAACCCTTACCTCACTCATATATTACACCAAGACGATAAAATACGGCGAGTTATAGCCATATTATCAAACTTCTATCCTCGGCTTTAACTAGCAATTTACAATCGCACGCGTACAATCGCTCAGCCTGCTGTACACGATCCAGACTTACCATAGACTTTCAGTATCAAAACTCACACCTTACATGACCAGTACTTTTAGACTTATTCAATACAATATCAAGATGGGCCTCGTGGCAGTTTGGTGCTCATTGGTGACGATTGTATTTTACTTATTATCATTCCCGTACAAGCATAGAAAGTGGCTTGCATGGGCGTATGCTAAGTCTTTGAATTTCGGTGTACGTTGGGCTTTAGGGGTTCGCGTTAATGTGGTCGGGCGTGAGAATATGATTGTTGGGCCAGCCGTGGTTATTATGAATCACCAATCAAATTTCGATCCGCTACTTCAGGGCCCAGTGTTCCCCAAGAACGCGGTCATTATTGGTAAAACGGAACTATTGAAGATTCCTCTCTGGGGCCGGTTATTCCATGCGAGTAATAACATCTTGGTAGACCGCAAAGCCCACGGTAAGAACAGCTCCAGTATCGCCCTATCGGTTGAACGATTGCAAAATGACGATTGTTATATTTGGATTTTCCCTGAAGGTACCCGCAGCCAAGGCGGGAAGATGAAACCGTTTAAATACGGCGCATTCAAGATGGCGATTCAAGCTCAAGTACCGATTATCCCAATGGTTTCCAAACCACTTGAAGCAGTATTAGATGTGCCCAATAAACAGGCTAAGGGCGGCTTGCATGAAATTAAAATTTTGAGCTCTATTAGTACCACTGGTATGACAGAGGCAAACCTTGAAGATTTGATCGCGCGCTGCGAAGCATTGTATGAAAACGAATTATCGAACTACCTTAACTGCTCACCAGCTGACATTTTTACACGCGAAAAAACTTAACACAAAGGTGCGCGGCTGTTTCAGTCAGCTCGACCAAGATTACGCGAGCCATTGAGTCAATCATGCACCATTATGTAGACTCAAGATCATTTGAATATCATTGCGACTCAACACTTTTAACATGTCATGCTCGTCGCGAGACAAACCCTCGCCACTCTGAACATATTGCTCGATTTCGTAGGCTATTTCACTTGTCGGGGAATAGTAAAACGACGGGTGCAGCTGACTGAGCTTTGTAACAATGACATTGATCAACTCCTTTTGCTTAGAAGCGATCAAGTCTTTACGTTTATCTTCCATTCACTATCTTACCTTTCTAATTACACGTGCTAATTTTACACTATTAAGTTTACACCACAGGCGAAACTCGTGAAGTGAGCATGCTTATTCAAGCAAACCTATGAATTGATCGACAAAAAATAAAGAGGGTTAAAGAGCCGCTACGAGGCTCTTACTGAATAATAGTTAACTAGGTCGTCGTGACCGCCTATGTGTTCATCTCCAAAAAATATCTGCGGTACGGTTCTGCGCTTACTAAACGCAATCATCTCAGCTAATTTCTCGGGATGAATTTGCACATCAATTTCGTTGTACTCAACACCGCGAGATTGCAAAATTCGTTTGGCCGCCTTGCAATACGGACAGTAGTCCTTTGAGTAAATGGTTACATTTTTCATTATTAGGTCCTGATGACTAATCATCGATAAAGTGTACAAAATATATATTAGCCAAACAGTGTCTAAAAAAACATGTTCAAGCGTGTATAGTTTGTGTTCAATATGCCAGTTTTATTAACTGAAATTGCTCACTAAAAGCACCTAGGTGTAATCGATTAACTCAGCGTTACCTGATTCGCTGCAGCAAACATAGACAAGCATCATGAAATTCTTAACATCACTATTAATCACCTTATTGACAACGCCCGCACACGCTAATTCTGAGCTCGAGGTTGAGAAAATATTTGCTGCTGCGAACGTCGAAGGCACCTTGGTTGTTCGCGACCGTCGCCCAAATGGCCAATCATTGGTCTATAACGAATCGCGGGCAAACAAGCGATACATGCCGGCATCAACGTTTAAAATTGCACATGCTCTTATTGCCTTGGACACCGGTATTGTAAACGATGAATTCCAAGTTTTTCCTTGGGATGGCAAGAAACGAACAATTACAAGTTGGAACCAAGACCAAGACTTACGTTCTTCAATCCGCGTGTCCGCACTTTGGCTTTACCAACAATGGGCTGAGAAAATAGGTGTTGAAAAGGAACAAAAGTATCTTGAGCTTATGGCCTATGGAAATACAACAATCGGCAAAGATGTGAGTAAATTCTGGATTGACGATAGCCTCAAGATATCTGCCAACGAACAAATAGGTTTTCTTGAAAAGCTTTACAAAAACCAACTGCCCTTTGATGTTGCTGATCAACGCTTAATCAAAGATTTAATGGTTAACGAGGCCGGTTACGAATGGATACTCCGAGCTAAGTCAGGCTGGGGCGTCACACCGCATAAAAGCATTGGCTGGTGGGTCGGTTGGGTAGAGAAAAAAGATGGACCGGTATTCTTCGCGCTTAATATTGATATGCCCAATGGTATCGAAGATGCCTCAAAACGAAAAAGTATTCCAAGAAAAGTATTAAAGGAGTTAGGCGTTTTAGACTAGCCCAACTCCTCCTGTTTCTTTCAATCGGCGGATTACTTCATAAAGCCTTCATTAGCTTTTACCGTTAACGGGTGATAGCCAGGCTTAGCTTGCTCAAAGGCTTTACGGCCGAGCGCTTTACCTTCAGCCGTCTTTGATAACTCTCTATACAAAGGCTTTACTAATTTGTTACGGCCAATGCTCGTTAAATACTCGTGCAATCGGGGTAACGCAGGCTCGTACCAATTTACCACTGACATCAATAACCAGCTATGGGCTATCTCATTGTTCTTCGAATTAGTCAGGTCAAAAGCCGCATCGAGCGCCGTCATATTCGCGTCGCTCATAGCTTCAGGCATGTTATTTAGAAAGTACAACCATTGGTGTACTGTCCATTTCTCGGTTTCAATAGCATCCGCTGACAACTTGCCTGCAAGCCAATTTGTCCGTGCTACATCAACAATACTAAACGCATCAGAGGACGGCTTAGGCGCGGCTTCAGGAATGCCTGCTTCAAACACCCATTGATTAATTCGCTTAATACTCAGCTTATCAGCATGATCTACCAATAAGGTTCCCTTTAGATGCTCTAGAAATTGGTCAGTGGTAATACTTTGAAAAGCGAATTTTTCAAAGTAATTTCTCAAAAATACATCAAAATTATCACGACCTATTTTATGCTCAATCTCGCGTAGAAACAGCGCGCCTTTCTCATAAGGAATATTCGAGAAAACGTCGTCTGGGTCTCGGCCGCGAAGGTCAATCGCTAAAATTTGATCGCCCGCATCTAAGGTATTTAAATCTTGCTCCAAATCTTGGTAACCTAGGACTGCTTCCATCTTGAACCGATCAGTACCGTACACATTCTCCATGATGCGATAAGTAAGATAAGTGGTAAAACCTTCGTTTAACCAAAGGTCGCGCCAAGTGGCATTGGTCACCGCGTTACCCGACCATGAATGGGCAAGCTCATGTGCGATCAGTGACACTAAACTCTTATCACCGGCGATAACGGTCGGTGTGATAAACGACAATCGAGGGTTCTCCATGCCGCCAAACGGAAATGAGGGTGGTAAAATAAGCAGGTCATAGCGGTCCCAACTATAAGGACCATATGCTTTTTCGGTAGAAATCAACATCGACTCGGTATCTTCAAATTCCGCCGCCGCCGCTTCCAACACGCTTGGTTCCGCGTAAACACCGGTTCGCTCACCCATCGCTTTAAATTCTAGATCACCCACTGCCAGCGCGATCAAATAAGATGGCACAGCCTGCGGCATATTAAATTCATAAACACCATCGCGTTTAGTATCTGGGTCATTCGATGCACTCATAACCGCAAGTAACTCTTTCGGGGTACGAATAACCGCTTCATAAGTAACACGAACCTGTGGCGAATCTTGTAGTGGGATAAAACTACGCGCGTGGGTGGCTTGCGCTTGAGTAAACAGGAACGGCTGTTTGCCACCGGCCGTTTGAACCGGGGTTAGCCACTGCACACCACTGGCTTGCGGGGAAGTCGCGTAATCAATCACCAAACGGGCGTCGCTTTCAGGCAAGGTAATTTCTAACGCCGAGCCTAAAAATGAATCGCCAGATTGAAGTTTGAATGACAATTCTTGGCCGCCACTTGTTACCTTATTAATTGTAAGGTCATTGGTGTCTAAGATTAAAATTTGAGCCGTAGAGTTAATTTTTTTATAATCAATCGCGGCCGTTCCGCGCATGACTTTCTGATCAAAATCAACAGTTAAGTCTAACGCGATGTGGGTCACTCTCACCTGATCTGGGTTCGACAAAGAGTGATAATCCTTTGCGGCGTCAATCACGCCCAGTGAGCGCTCGGTGACAACTTCACTCGGTGTTTCAAGCTTGGCTGTTTGCACCGCTACGGGCGTAGCCTCTGATTGAGTTTCACCGTTATCACCGCAAGCACTGATCAGCAATACCATCAATGAGGCAACGCTTAAGAGAATCGTTTTTTTAAACATGGGTTTCCTTCAAATAAAAAACAAGTTGAACAATATTGTCACTCCAAACCAGAGAAGCAACTCAAACTATTATATTGAAATAGTAACCTGCATCAGGTGCCTAGAGAAAGGAAATTTGCTGCCTAGTAAACGCAGAGAAGCTCATCGCCTCGGTCAAACACTCGGCATCTAGATCGGTTCATCATAGTCGTACACGCTGCACTCGACCCTAAAATTCAATTTAATATCGTTTTCTTTACAGACATTGATAAAGTGATTCAATCGATCTTCTAGACTCTTAGCCACTGAGTACGCTTTGTAAAAGCCATAGCTTCCGGGGTTGTGTTTGAGCTCTTCTAAGATATCCATCGCTTCGCCATGCAATAAAAACAAGGAATCACCTTGAATCACCGAGCCAAGATAATTGCGCTCAGGCATCCGAACTACGCCATTATTATCGGCATCGGAAAACACTTCGATATCTATTTTTTTCATTATTTATTCAAAGCTTTAATTCGAGCACCGATTTGGCAAACGCCTATTATCGACTATTTCTTCAAACAAAACCTCAGACTACAGGGAAAACTCAAAAGCCATCGAACCAATCTATTCGCCTTGTGGCTGCACCACCTATGCGATGAAAGCTTAAAACATCCAGGCACTAGAACCATCAATACAACGTTATCTATTTACTAGGTCGGTGAATCAACTCAATACGATTACCACTGGGTTCGCGAATAATCATATGCTTTGCTGGGCCGCCGTAGGAAAGTTCAGGTGCAAATTCAACCACCACCCCTGGAATCTCTTTTACCGTTTCGTATAAGGAATCTAAGGCTTCAAAACTTGTCACTTTTATCGCTAAGTGGTGCAACCCGACATTATGCTTACGGTCAAACCTCACGGTTTTTTCACTGGTTTGCCAAAGTGTTAAACCCATATCACCGTTATTCATAAATACGGCGGGGTATTTCGAATCGCGACCGGCTACTTTAAAGCCAAGTGCATCGACAAAGAAATTCGTCGAGCGCTCTAGATCAGAGACTGACAAGCCAATGTGGTCAACGCCTTCGGTGGTTTTCTCGGCCGCATTGATTATTGATGAGGAAAACCCCAAAAGAAGAATTAGGCTTAACAAGGTATGTTTCATTTTTACTCTCAATTTTATTCAGATAAGTCATTAGTGACCTTCCAGATTGTTTAATTATGGCATAGGCATTTCTAACTATCGTGAATTAGCCTTTTCCCCAAGCCAATAACATTATCGTCGAAGTAACCAAGTGCGATATAAAAGGCGATGGTGCTGGCATTCGTATTTCGTACTTGCAGGTTAATCTTGGGGCAACCCTTGGCCAATAGCTCAGCTTCAATGCGGCTCATTAATGCTGATGCAATTCCCTGACGCTGGCAACTCGGCGCTACGCCTAAGTAATTTATCCAGCCTCGATGACCCTCATAACCACCCATCACCGAAGCAACAATGTTATCGCCTCGCTGTGCTACCAGAAATAGCTCAGGGTTAACCTTCAACTTGCGCTGAATGTCTTTGCTCGAATCGTTGTTCGGCGTCACTAGACCAAGCTCTTGCCATAAAGCAATAACGCGCTCTTGGTCATCAATATGAAAAGGGCGAATGTCGATCATGTTAACTATATTAGAGGCGGCCATAGTAAGGTTTTACCACTCATAGGTGATGAAGTACGTATTTTTGCTATTACAATTTTAATTTAAGCTCGAAATCAAAGAGGTAAGCTCAAGCCTTCAATCGCTATATTGAAGCCTTTAGACCTCACCAAAGCCGCCTCGTTGCTATTAGTATTTAGCAGCGGATTGGTGTGATTCATATGAATAAACCATACCTTATTTTTGTGTTTCTCTTTCAAGCTATCAAGTAAGCTCATGCTTTGAGTCACTAAAGGGTGGGGAACTTTAGACATATCTCTACCCGGTAACTCACCATCGCCAAAGAATGTAGCGTCGATCAATGCATAGTCAACCGATTTAACCAAGCTGGCTAAATCCACATTCCATTTTGACCACTTGTTAATATCTGGAATGAAAATTGCGGTTTTAGTTGGGCCGTCAATGCGGTACCCCACCGTTTCTGAAAATTCATCTCGATGCGGCACTAAAAACGGCGTCACTGTTAGCAATCCAAGATCGATCGAGCGTTCGCTTTCCAGCGGCCTAAGTTGAATGTTTTCATAATTCACCAGTTGGCTCCATGGCCCATTATTGTTTAAAAACGATCGCATTCTAGGCATGGCATAGACTGGTACTTTGCTCGCCCCCATTGCCTCATGTCCGAAAAACATTAAGCCGGCATAATGGCCGATGTGCGCATGAGTCAGGAACACTCCGTCCAAACGGTATCGCTCATTAGGCGCTTGCTGATCAAGCGCGAAGAGTTGTGAAGGTAAATTAGGTGTGGCTTCAAATAAATATTTTCGCTTCGAATGAGGGTCTATTAAGCCTAACGATGTTGCGCCACGGCGCAAAGACGCATCGTTCCACGCGGGCAAACAATGCGGCTTATAACAACCGGCTTGGGGATAACCAGCGTCTTGCCCTACACCAAGCACATAAAGGTATGGCGCTTGAGTTTTTTCTGCATGTGCAGCGTCAACTAGAATAAAGTTAAACACCATTATTATGATAATAGATTTCAAGACTCAACCTCACCATTTATTGGCAACCACTATTAATTTCAAAAAACTATAACATCATTACTACCGCTGATGCCGCTGTGGCCGTGATCACAAACCAACGAAAACCCGTTTCCGGTATTTTCTTTACCACACTGACGCCCAGTATCGCGCCAATAGCAATCGCGGGAGTTAAGCTAAGGTCGAGCAAAAATGTATCCCAAGTAATTGTCTCCCAAACGAATACATGAAACGGCACTTTAACGAGGTTAATTGATAAAAAGAACCACGCTGCGGTGCCAATAAATTGATTCTTTGGCAACTGCATAGAAAGCAGGTACAGCGCCATTACAGGGGCCGCCAAATTGCCGATCATACTCGTAAAGCCGCCAACGACACCGATAGTAGCGACAAACCAAAACGAATTTGGGATTTTAATATTAGAGCTTTTCTCTCGCCATATCGTGATACCGAGTAATACGAATATTATTGTCACCATCGAATGGCTGAACACCACGTCGTTCACAACGGTACCCGCAACCGCACCCAAAACGACACCGAAAAATGAAAATGGGATTAACTTTTTTAGGTAATCTAAACTGGCATGTTGATGATAGTAATAGACGCCAAAGAGGTCGGCGAAAATCAAAATGGGTAACATCACACCGGTAGACGCCTTACCGCCAAACACCAGCGCCAGCATAGGTATGGCCATCATTCCAGCACCTTGTAAGCCGGTCTTAGCCATTCCCACTAAGGTAGCCACGGCGACTATCAAACCAAGCTCATAGAAGGTAAAACTAAAAGACGCTATCTCGAAGGTCATATAAACTCTATCTGGCAGTTTTATGCCGCGATGACTATTGAAATGTCATCATAACAAAGCTTATACCTCGAACGTTCGCATTCACGACTATTTTCCGACATGACAGAAAACAAAATTCCACCGCCACCCGAAAAACCAACACCACATGAATGCTGCGCAAGTGGCTGCGTGCCATGTATCTACGACTACTATTATGATGCTTTAGATAAATGGAACGACCAATATGGAGACAACATAAACAAAGCGCAACCCAACAGCGCACAACGCGACGATGAAGAAAAAAGTGAAGTGACTAACCCTATCGACTACTAGTTAACACAAAAACCACTGGAGGCCATTTGCGCGCCAACATCTTCGAATGCGGCGAGGAGCGCCTGATGAGTATCAACGTTGGATGCCCGGTATGACCTCATTTTCTCTCTAGCTTTTATCTCACGAGTGTGCGTTTTTAATGCCAATAGCAAATCAAGTGTGACTGTGTGCTCACCATCAGATTGGCCGTTAAACATACGCCCGCCAAATGTTAATGTTGGATACACACGTTTTGCAAAACGATGAGGTTGCACCAGAACATAGCCACAAGAATTCAGCGTAGACCGAATATAGGGTTTCACATCATGAAATTTGCTATCCAGCTCGAGCACTAAACCACCGACAGTGCGCCGCTTACGATAGGCTTCTAATTCTTTGTCTTGTTGAGCTCGAGCCCGTGCTTTGTTTTCTAGAGCTTGAAATTTAGACTTAGCATCGTCAGAGTACTTGCCGTTCGGAAACGCCGCCAAATAAACACTTAAACTTTCGAGACTTGGATTTGCAGTAGCGTCTTGCCATAAAGAGTCTTCAGTTGGCGCTACGGTGGATTCTTTGAGTTCATTGCTAATTTGCGTTTCACCATTAGCGTTTGATTTTTCGTTAGCGGCACTGTCCAATGCCGTCAATGTATCATCAAGCAGAACATGATCTTGCGCATGTACGCAGAAAGTCATCGTTAACATAGCGCTAACTAATAACGGCAAATGCAATTTAATCATTTTTCTTAACCTCATATCTCGGTGAACGCCAAACTCGGCGCCGATCCGCCATTGAAAATAATACTCTCTTTTCAAACGGCTGACCACAACGCATCAACGCAATTAAACAGCGACGCTGGCGTCACGTACTTCTCTAGCCATGCGCTGAACAAACTTATTTATACGGCCCATTGGAATGTTTGCAGAGGCATTATTGCCATACCAGGCCTCAACAATGGTGCCGGTGGGGTCAATCAAAAAATCGGCCGGTAATATTTTTCCATTAGGGTTTCGCTCTACTCTAGCGCCTTTTGAAAAACCATTTAAAACAGTCGGGAGCCTAAACAGGACTCCCTTGACCAGTCCAGCAAGAGAATGCTCGACACCATATTGATTATAAATATCAAGATGAGGATCAGGTACTACTCGGTATCGACGAAAATCATTTTTTCGAAAATTAGGCATTTCATCGACCGTTGAACTAAAGACAGCGACAACTTCTACCCCCACGTTACGCCACCTTCTTTGGTGTGCGGCGAGTTCAAACACTCTTTTTAAGCAAAAAGGGCAGGATGTGTTGCGAAAGAAACACAGGATCACCGCCTTTCCTTGATAATCACTTAATCTGAATTTCTCTCCGTACATATCATGAGCTTCGAAATCAATACTTGGAGTGGGTGCTGACAATTTCATTTTTGAACAAGCGACGCTTTAGATAAATTCATGGGTAATCATTATATAGCATATGAACTTAGAGCAGCTCTGTTAACCCGTATTGTGTAATCTAAACAAGTCATTAGTTAACCTTTCTTAACGATGACGGGCTTTAAACACCCGGTTACCCGAAAAGGCCGTCACCAAGCAATATAAATCAGTGAGAGGCTTAAGCCCTAATAGCCTATAATCACAACTTCAATTTGCTTAGGCAGAAAAAATAGTATCTGCTCGATAATGACTTAGAATACGACAATGCCCGACTCCATTTTTTTCTTTGTTATTTTCGCACTCGTGCTTTCGGCGTTTATAAAAGGCTCTTTGGGCTTAGGCTTTTCTACAATCTGCCTCGCAATATTGGCTAACGTGATCGAGCTAAAAACAGCGATTTCGATTGTTGTCTTGCCGTCACTGCTTTCTAATATCATAGTAATGATTGACGCTGGAAACGTAAGCATTAGCCTGAAAAAATTTGCCAGCATGATTTTCATGGCCGTACCAGGCATGTTTATCGGGCTACAACTGTTGAGCCAAGCCGACAACACAATGTCTATTACAGTGCTGGCCACCGTGTTAATTATCTATGGTTGTTGGGGCTGGGTAAATCACCGATTCAAACTCGATGATCTCTATATACCAAGATTAAATCCTTTTATTGGCTTTATTACAGGCGGCGTAAATGGGGCCACCGGTTCACAAATTTTTCCAATAATGCCCTATTTACTGTCATTAAATATCAGCAAAGATGTGTTAGTTCAAACAATCAATTTATCGTTTACGCTTAATAGTCTAATCATGCTGGGCTTCTTATACACTATGGGCACCTTAGACACTGATTCAATCGCCACATACTCATTGGGCGTGATTCCGGTGGCACTTGGAGTTTGGCTTGGAGGAAAAGTGCGTAAGCGCATACCAGAAGAACTTTTCAAGCGAGCGGTAATGATTTTGATTATTTGCTTAGGTTTGCTGCTACTCACTAACTAGCTGACTAAACGGTTGCTCAATAAAAGCACGATTAAAAGATAAAATATTTTTCAGGTTATTTAAAGGGGTTGCGATGCAAGTCACATACCAGTTTCATCACGATATTAATCTAGTATTTAAAATACTGACTGACCCGACATTTTTGAAGCAACGGGCACTTGCTCTGGGGAGTCTTGACGCGAATTGCGACAGCCGTGGCGCTCTGCCTGACTACCAAGTTAAATTGGTTCGCAAACGTGAAATAAATGTTCCGATGGTTTTATCTACTTTTTTGAAAAAAATTCAAACTGCCACAACGCATGAACAGTGGATGCAAGTTAACAACACGTTTAACTGCGAAAACTCCACCGAGATAGACGGCGCGCCACTTACCATAACTGGGAAAGTGAGCCTGATACCGAGTGAGTTAGGCTGCACCTTTGTTGCAGACTTTGAAACTAAAGCTAAAATAATGTTTGGCAAAAAAAAGCTTCAGCAATATGCCTCGAAAACGATCTCCAGAGAGATAGAGCTCGAGTGCGAATACACCGCGAGACACCTAAACTCACTTTAAGCCGATAGCCTTAACAAACTATTTCTAATTTGTCACGTCCGTGATAAGTGCGTAACTCAATGCTAATCTGAGTGAATGAGAACCATCTTGGAATACATTCGCTTAATTCTGTTTGTAGGCGGCGCATTTATAGGCGTACAAATTCCTAGCTTCGTTGATCAATATGGGCAGCGATTAGAATCACATTTAATAGAATCTAAAACCAGTATTGAAGGATTTCAAAACGACGCTAAGAAATATTTTAACGGTGATATTGAAGCCCTTATTCGCCATTATGCAAGCAACACGGACCCGGTGATAAATGACGGTGGCGAGAGTATTGCCAGCCTGCATTCACGTGCCCAATTTCTAACTAAGTCCTGGCTAGAGTTCAATGCAGGCTTCCACCAACGGTATTGGCATGCCTTTGCTGCGCCAGTGACGACAATACGCACTGAAACATGGGGCGGTTACGACTTTGCTGTAAAGTTAAACATCGCGGGCATTTCTTGGGCCTTAGGTTTAGGCCTAGTTCTATCAATGTTGAGTGAACTCATTTTGCTAACATTAGGGGCGCTTATGCCGACTAGGCGGCGCACAATAATCTCTAAGCAACAAGCACCCACATTGCATGAAAAGATTAAGCTATAACAGGTTTTCATGTCGCCTCCCAAGGTCACGTATTCTTTATAAGCACCCTATATGCTTAATATACATTCAATGCAGACCAATAAAGAGCCTTCAATGAGCCAATATATCGACCCAACAGAAGAGCAGTTTAAGACATTCAAGAACCTGCCTCGAGATACCCCAATCATGATGCTTAACCTAATTGAGCTAAATGATAGCGCCAGCTATAAAGATGGGCGTATCACCACCGGCGCTGATGCATATAGGGCGTACGGCAAGGAAAGTGGGCCGCTTTTCTCAAACGTCGGAGGCGAGATAATCTGGAGAGGCCGGCCTGAAAGCATGCTCATTGGGCCAAGCGAAGAACGCTGGGACATTGCCTTTATTGCCCAGTACCCGAACGCAGGCGCTTTCTTAGAAATGGTCACTAGCTCAGCTTATCAAGCCATCGTTTTTCATCGACAAGCCGCGGTTAAAGATAGTCGCCTTGTGCGTATGGGCGACGCAATTGAAGGCGCTGGTTTCTCAGAGTAGTGGCTCGGCAAGATTAAGTAGGCGATACTAAAAAGGGGCTCAAATGAGCCCCTTTTAAATCTCGATTATTGTCATTTAAACCTAATTTCAACGACACCAAACACAAAGAATTGTTAACTGCTCTCGCCCATGCACTTCTGAGCTACCGCAATAGCATCAGTTTGCGCCGACGCATCACCCGCCGCAGACTTAGCAATCAATGTCTCATAGTCGGTATTCTCTACCGTACATTTACAAATTTCAGAGATTTGTTCACGCTGCTCTTCTGGCACCTGAGATGATTGTGCCTCGCAGGCTTTCAGTGACATCTCTTTAAGTTGGGCGGCGTCTTGCCCGAATGTGATGCCTGAAGCGAGTAGAGCGATAACAGTGCTCGTTAAAATGATTAAATTTTTCATAAATTTAACTAACTGGTTGTTGTAGGGATGCTCACATTAACATGACTGAGCCACAACTATTTATTAAGATTCAGTTAGCTGTCTGTCATGTAAATGCCCCACCGGGGGCTCTTTTATTCGAACAAAACTGGCTCTAAAGCTAAATAATGTATACGCTCCTTGGCATTATTTAGTTCTAAAAACAGTACCCACTTTTGTAATGATAAGATAAAGTCTCATCGGAAAACATTAGGCGCATAAAGCTAACCCTAGGCATCAACGAATGACGTTTACAGAAACGACAATAATAAAACTTGAGCAGCTCTTAGGGCTGCAAAATCAAATGCTATCAGGCAACTCGTGGGCGGCGGCCACAACAACCATGCTGGTGTTTGCCTTGTTTGCCTTATTTGCTCACTTAGTCGCTCGTGGTTTAATTAAGTTGTTTACCGCAAAGTACCCCTCTGAATTGGGGAACAACCTAGTGCACTCGGTCAAAGCACCCATATTTTGGTCATCCTTGGTGACCGGTGTTGCCTTATCCTTGCGCCACTTTGATGCACCTGAGATGTTGCTCCACCGCTTCGACAGCAGCATGCTTACCATTATGCTGTTGTTTTGGTCACGTTGTATTATCAATGCATCACAGCTCGTTTTGAAGGCGATGAGCCGCGAGCGAAAAGGAAAATCATCCATCATTCGTGCACAGACTTTGCCTCTGCTGCAGAATTTCTCATTCATTCTCATTACAGTTTATGCCACTTATTTATTATTCAGCGCCTGGAATGTAGACCTTACAGCATGGATAGCATCGGCGGGGGTTGTCGGTATTGCCATGGGCTTTGCCGCTAAGGACACTCTTGCCAACCTAATATCTGGCGTATTCATCATGGCCGACGCGCCCTATAAGTTAGGTGACATGGTGGTATTAGAAACACTAGAACGCGGAGAAATCACCCACATTGGCCTGCGCAGCACGCGCATGTTCACGACTGACCACGCCGAAATAACCATCCCAAACTCAGTGATGGGCAATTCAAAAGTAATTAACGAATCGGGCGGCCGCCATCTAAAGAGTCGCATACGTTTACCTGTTGGCGTAGCCTATGGCAGTGATGTCGATCGTGTAAAAAACATACTGATGGATGTTGCCAGTGGGCATCGTGAAGTCTGTAGCGCGCCAGAGCATCGAGTTAGATTCAGAGTGTTCGGCACATCAAGCTTGGATTTTGAACTGCTGTTTTGGATAACAGACCCTCAATCTCGAGGCCGGATTATCGACGAGCTCAATACCTTAATCTATAAGGCGTTCCAAGAAAA
>JALZVW010000030.1 GCA_023301745.1 Arenicella sp.
GTTTAGATACCCCGAAGCACAAGCCCACAGAAATGATTCCGCCAATTGTCGCCGCTGAATACGGGCTAGCAGAATAGTATCGAAACCATTCACCAACGCCTTGTAGCGCTGAGCCATCTAAGAAATAGAGCGACAGGACTTGTGAGTGAATGAGAACGAAGCTAATCGCCCCACCCCAAAAACCCGCTAATGCGCCAGCGCGTGTAACGCCATTCCACAAAGAGCCAAACACTAAAGGCCCCATGAGCGCGGCGGTAAAGCCGCCTACCCCGGCCCAAATTAGCAAAGTGACATTCATATGCATGATGGTCCAGCCTAAGGCAATTGAACCGAGTAAGGTTAGCACCGTCACTACACGACTTATGGACAGCACGTTTTTATCAAGTTGCTGTTGATCAAGCCCGCTCTGAAAGCGCGGCGCTATGCTGCGCCGATAGATATCATTGGCAAACACTTGCGAGGTTGAAATAAGCAAACCGTCGGCGGTCGACATGATCGCCGCTAAAACCCCAACGCCAAGCAAAGCCGCTAACCAAGTAGGAAACAACTCAAGGAATAATGCCGGCAGCGCGGTGTTAGCACCACTGCCCAACAATTCATCACCCAGTAGCGCACGAGCCGTCAGCCCTCCCAAGGCAATCATCGGCAAAATCATGCCAAAAACAAAGGCCAAACTTAAAAACCGAAGGCGACTACTTTCATCCTTTAGCGCCCAGAGTTTATTGCCAATGTGCGGCAATAAGCCTAATGGAATATGTGCTATCACCACGGTGACGTAAGACCAAGTCGATGCGGTTATGGCGCTTGCAGGGTTAAAATGGCTGACCAAATTCGGGTCTTGTTGGCGCAAAGTACTAACTAGATTATCAAAACCGCCAGCACCAAAGCCCGTGATGAAAAGTATTCCTATCGCGAGCGCCAAAACGACCATCAAAAAACCTTGAGCACCATCGGTTAAAATATCGGCGTGGGCGCCCCCCATCGTGACGTAAGCAATCAACACGGCGGCGGTTATAAATAGCGCCCAGGCTTTGGGTAAACCCAGCATCATTTCAAACATCACTAAGCCCGCGACCAATTGCCCAGCGAGATAAAACAGTAACAACAATGAGAGTATCGCGGCCGAAATTCGTAATGCCTCAGACTGATAGCGCTCGCCTAAGTATTCTGGAATAGACCTTGCGCCAGACGCATTGCCGTAACGGCCAATATTACGTTGGCAAATTAGCACTCCAAAATAAATACCAACAGGGTATAAAAAAGCGATCCACAATACCGACATCCCGTGGGTATAAACCAGACCCGGCACCCCTAGAAATGTGGCGCCGCTAGCGGCCGTAGAAGCAAAGGCTAAGGACAATAATAATGGGCCATAGCTGTTTCGAGCCGTGGCGAAGTCATCGGCACCGCTGACCCGTCGACTGGCGATAACGCCAAACATTATCATAGCGCCAATATATACAACCATGAATATCCAAGACCATGTATATAAATGCATAACTGTTTTTCGCTGGTACGTGACCCTATTTACATTGGCGCTATTTAACTAAAAGCCCGAGTGCAGCCCTAACGCCAAGGGTTCTCTAATTTTAGACGCTCGTTCTATCGATACTTAGGCTTGATTTACAAGCCATTTAGTCGTTATTTTACTGCCTGATTGAGAAAACACTTTCGCAACCGGGCAAAACCTGGGCAGGTCTTGTTTAAGAATGTCTAATTCTTGTTCAGACGCTGATGTCTTTAGTTTTATAGTCAACAATATTTCCGGGAACGGGACATCTATTTCGTCTTGCAGCGTCACCCCTAGTCGATTGAATTCAGCGTCAATCTCGAAATCAATATGTTGAATATCAATATTGTTTTTAGCGGCTATTTTATGGCTAATTACGTTGCTGCAAGCAAGCAGTGAGGCTAGCGCCATTTCAGTTGGAGCAAAGCCTTCATTGCTTCCGCCACGGGCCTCTGGCTCATCTGAAATATCAATTAAATCTCGACTTCTTAATAATGTGCGACTGTGACTCTCTGACTCACCAGTAAGCTTGGTCCGCACACTGGTTTTAATTTTTGTAGCCGTCATTGATCTAAACCACTAGCAAGTGCCTGCTCTTTCGCAACAACCGCCCAATCTAAAGCACCATCACCATGCGCTATAGCACTCAGTAAACGGTCTCGCATTATGCTGGCACTGGGCAAAGGCATCTGCGCCGATTCAGCCGCTTGTAACGCCAAGTTAATATCTTTTAAACCAATAACCGCAGTAGCCCCCATGCTGTCGTAGGCTTGGTCGACAATCATCTTGCCATACACTTCATAAGCCGGTGCGCCAAACAAACCTTCGGTCAAGACTTCATGAAACATGGCCGGCTCCACACCAAGTTTTCGCACCAGCGCCATCGCTTCGCCCATCGCTTCAATGGCACATCCTAAAACAAAATTATTAGCTATTTTTACCGCCGATGCCGACTGCGGATCTTCGCCGGCTATAAAGGTGCGCTTACCCAGCACATCAAAGATGCCTTGCAGTCGAGCAATCGACTCGGCCGGCCCCGCCGGAACAATAGTGAGCTGACCAGTGGCCGCTAAGTCGGGTCGACCCAAGACATGCGCCGCAACAAACACTTGGCCAGCGTCAGCATGGAGTTTGGTTGCCTTGCGAATAATATCAATGCCGTGAGTGCCCATAACAACATGGGTTGTGGTGGGCTGCATATTGGCTAACAAACCTTCAGGCGAGATAAGTAGTTCGTTCAATGCCGCGTCTGTCGGCAACATGGTAATAACGACTTCGCGGCCTAATAACGCTTGCGACACGGTGTCACTAAGTGTTGCTCCAGCCGCGACCAGGGATTTAGCCTGTTGTGGGTACAAATCATAAACGTTCAGTTCATGGCCAGCGTTGATCAGTAGATGGGCCATGCCCTGACCCATACGGCCTAAGCCAAGAAATGCTATTTTCATGTTTTTACCAGTAAATTATAAGTAATAGAACTAGTCAAGACTGTGACTAGCAATCAAAATATCAGCGGTCACTCGGTAATGCGATAAAAGTAACTCAACGGCCTTATCAGCGTCGCGCTCAAGTATCGCATCTCGAATCGCCTTATGCTCTTTCTCTTCATGGCCTTCGCGATATTCAACAACCTCAGCAAGGTTTCGGTACCTGAGCGCTTGCTCGTGCAATTGCGAGCAATACCCGAGAAGAATTTGTGAATCGCAAGCGGCTAGCAAAGATTGATGAAATTCACGATGCAGGCTCTCACGTGTATTGGTTGAATAACTACAACTGTCATCAACAATAATTCGTGATAATCGATGAACAGCCAAGACTATTCGCTCATCATAAACATCGTCGCCATTCTTAATAGACTCTCTAAGTGCGATCTCTTCTAACCAACAGCGGGTGCGCACCAACTCTTCGAGCTCCTCAACACTCGTTGACGAGACACGAAAGCCTTTATTCTCTTCTCGCACTACCATGCCATTGACAGACAAACGATTCAGCGCTTCTCTGAGTGGGCTATTTCCGATGTTGTAATCTACTTTTAGTGCTTGCAAGCGTAACTTGCAGCCTGGCTCTAGTTTGCCAGTAAGAATGTCTTCTTTTAACTGATCGTAAACCGAAGATGCTAACGTTTCGTTGCCACCTGAACCTGGGTTCGCCGTACTGTCTAATTGAATATCGTTTTTCATGTTAATTTTACTAAATTACTAATTAATATCGACCAAATCGGCCGTGCTTACATTGCATTCGGTGATTATAACATTTCTGTCGAAATAGAGTGCCAAACGTCTATTGTTTATAGTTTGATCGAATATCAATAAGGATATGAAAAATAGCTTTAACTGTCCACACTATTTCGTTAATATGATTAATATCATCATATTATCGATATTATATTCAATTTATTAATATCCCAGACTTGCTAAACCTCTAACATTCAAGGGTTGAATTTCTCCGTGATTAAAAGAACAAGTAGTGGCCGCTTACCCTCATTCATTTCCTTAGCACGCGCTGTTGTTAGATACGCTTTGATATTTACGCTGCTCGCCACTAGCACCGGAGCATTCGCTAGCCAAACAATTAGAATGATCGCGATCGACTCGTATTCGTCGTCGGCACTCTGGGTTAAAGTATTTATTGAATACTTTATTCCTGAAGTCGACAAACGACTCGCCGCCAAAGGTGACTATGAAATAGATTGGAATCCCGCCTTTGGAGGAACCATTGCAAAAACTAAAGGGGTGCTCGATTCCCTACAGCATGACCTCGCAGATATAGGCATTATTACCACGCCCTACCACGCTGACAAAGTTCCGTTTTACAACTTGCCTTATGCAACCCCGCTGGTCAGCAATGATATCGGCTTAATCGCTGAAACCATGAGTGGCTTAGCCGACAAATACCCACAAATCAAAGACGCTTGGCACGATTACGGCATACATTACTTAACAACCGCCGGCTCAATTGATACCTATGACATATTAATGACCGCACCAATCGAGTCACTAAAAGACCTTAGTGGTAAGAAGATTGGTGGCGTCGGCTCTAATATGCTGTTTCTTAAAGGCTCGGGCGCCGCCGGCGTTACCAGCGGTCTAAGTGATTGGTACAACAACATGGCAACTGGTTTGCTGGACGGCATTCTAGTTTGGCCTGAAGCCGTGGTTGCTTACCGCCTGTATGAAGTTGCACCCTATTTATTAGATATAAAATTCGGCGGCGCAACTTCAAAAGCGATTGTGATGAATCAACGAACATGGAACCGCTTACCTGAAGAGGTAAAGCAAGTCATTCAAGAAACCGCCATTGACTACCGAATTGAACTCGCTCGTGAAACCGACCGAATCGCCGCACAGTCTCGCTTGGACTTTGTTGCGAAAGGCGGAACTATTATTGACGTAACTCCAGAACAGCGAGCGACTTGGGCGAGAAATTTGCCGGATTTAGCTGAAACATGGGTGCAAGCAATGGAGCGTAAAGGCTTACCTGGGCGCCAGATACTCTCAGACTACATGTCTATCATGCGAGACAATAATCAACCGATTGTTCGGGCTTGGGACAAGCCCGACTCAAGCACAACGCCGCGAGGTGCCGAATGAACCTTCCATTAGAACGACCAGATCGTTTGGGCTTTAGCGCCTGGGTATCAGGTTTAAATGCGATTGGCACACTCTGGATTTTTTTAATCATGCTGCTAATTAATATCGATATTCTTTTACGCTTCTTGTTTGATACGCCGATAGACGGTGTTACTGAGATCGTCGAAATATCGATTGCTGGCATCGTATTTCTGCAATTAGGTGATGCTGTACGAGCAGGTCGATTAACCCGATCAGACGGACTCTATAATAAGCTGGTAGCGGCCAACCCTCGCTTAGGGCACATTTTTGGGATATTTTTCGACCTCTGCGGTGCGGCATTCTTTATCGCCATTTTATTTGGCGCAGTACCCACGTTGATCGAGTCTTACCAACATGATTTTTATGCCGGCAGCGAAGGTATTTTTACTGTGCCAATATGGCCAATACGTTTAATACTTTGTATCAGTTGCGTCACCGTTGTTGGTGTCTTCATTGGCTTTATCTGGAGGCATATACGCGCCTTAAGAAACACCACTTTAATCAACGGGGGCGTGTAATGACCGGCATGGAAATCGGGCTGCTATCAGTCATCATAATTCTTATTCTCATTTACTCTGGAATGTATGTTCCGGTTGCACTCGGTCTTGTGTCGTTCTTGAGTGTTTGGTACTTGCGCGAAGGAATTGAAGCGCCAATCTACTTATTAACCATCGCCGCCTCAACCGGGCTCGAAGATTACATATACGGTGTCATTCCGCTATTTGTGCTGATGGGGCTGTTGGTAAGTCAGTGCGAACTTGGGCGAGACATATACGAAGTTGCAAACTACTTACTGCGCAAAGTATACGGTGGTTTGGGCGTTGCTACAGTCGCCGCCAATACTGCGTTCGCAGCTATCACCGGCGTCAGTATCGCCTCGGCGTCAGTATTTGCTCGCGTCTCGGTTCCTGAGATGGTTCGCTTTGGCTACAACCCTAGATTCGCGGTCGGTGTGGTGGCCGGCAGTTCGGTACTCGGAATGCTGATTCCGCCGAGCGTAATGCTGATTATTTATGCCATCATTACCGAGCTATCGGTGGCCGACATGTTCAAGGCCGGCATTGTTCCTGGGCTGATTTTAGCGGCCGCATACGTGATCGCCATTGTCTGCGCCGCCAAGTTTTTCCCAGACTACATAGGTGGCCAAGATGAGAAGTCTCGCGCCTTTGCAAACGCACAAGAAACACTTTCAGGGCTTCAAATAAGCAAGAAAATTTCGCCATTTGTACTGCTTATTATATTGGTACTAGGTGGCATTTACGGAGGCGTATTTACACCAACCGAAGCCGGCGCTGTGGGCGCCATGGGTGCGCTAGTGATATCACTGGTTAAACGTAAATTAAGCAGGCCAGTGCTCTGGAAAGTACTAAGCGAAACAGGGCATATCGTCGCCTCGCTATTACTGCTGATAATCGCCGCAACCATGTACAGTCGCATGCTGGCGATCTCGGGCCTGCCCAATGAACTCGGTATCTGGCTATCGAATACCGATTTAGGCTTTTTAGGAATTATTATTATTTACGTCATTGTGCTAATCATCATGGGCACAATTCTCGATACCACCTCAATCATTCTTATCATGGTGCCCTTATTTTTACCGGTAATGGCGCCCTACGATATCAGTTTAATTTGGTTTGGCATTATTACCATTTTTGGCGCCGAGATCGGCCTACTGACACCGCCACTGGGTATCTCCTGCTATGTAATCAAAACCACCTTGGACGACGACAGTATATCGCTGTTCGATATATTTGCCGGAGCATTCCCGTTCGCCGTCATCATGCTCTTAGTGTTGATATTACTAATTGCCTTTCCGGCGATTAGCTTGGTGTTTGTCTAGACCTAAATGGCCACTTTCATTGACTGTGCGTAAACTCGTAACGGTCGGTTATTTCAATAATAAAAACTAGAGACATAATCACAATTAGTTTAAAATAATCGAATATTTATAAAAGTTGGCAAAATTAACGATTTAATTAAATTAATCAAAAATGCAGATTAATAACAAGCTCCCCTGAGTTTGATTCGGTCATTAAGTTTTAACGTTTACATTAGCGACACATAGAGCAAAAAGAGTTTAATAATGATAAGAGCAGCGATAGTAGGCCTCGGTTGGTGGGGTAAAACTCAAGTAGAAGCCGTACAGGGCAGTGACAAAATAAAGTTTGTCGCCGGTACCACACGGTCTCTTTCTGATGAGGCTCTCGCCTTTATGAAGGAGTACGACATTGAGCCCAAACAAAGCTATGAAGAGATTCTGGCTGACCCCGATATCGACGCGGTTGTATTGGTCACACCAAACTCTCAACACGTACCGCAAACGTTAGCGGCAATCGCGGTTGGCAAGCACGTATTTTGTGAAAAACCGTTTTCATTGGATGGCGCTGGGGCTCAGCAATCAGTTGATGCCGCCGCGGCCGCGGGTTTGACCTTAGGCGTTGGCTATAGCCGACGATTTCATCCTGAGATGATCTCGCTTAAAGAAAAAATTGATAATGGAGATCTGGGCACCATCTTGCATATTGAAGCAACAATGACCTTCCCTAACGCACTCTATCTTAAACCTGGAGCTTGGCGAGCTGATACTTCAGAAACGCCCTGCGGTGGATTAACACCGATGGGGGTTCATGCCATCGACGGCATGATTGACATGGTCGGAGAAATCGACGAAGTCTATTGTCAGAGCTTTCGCAGAGCGATCGAAGTTGAGGCCGACGATACCACTTCAATTCTGTTTCGCATGAAAGACGGTTGCTCGGCTTACCTTGGCACCATGACCGCGACCGGTGGTGGCTTTAACTTTCAGGTTTATGGGTCTAAAGGGTTTATCAAACTCGAAGGCATGACTCATATCGCTGGCGCGCCATCAGAGGAGCGACGCATGAAGTTGTTTAGCACATGTACATTTAAACCCGTCAAAGGCCCAGCGCAAGTATGGGCTGCGGCCGAGTTTGATGTTGTCGAAGCCGCTTTGGAGGCATTTGCAGACTCTGCATTAGGCGGCGCACCCTACCTTATTTCACCGGCTGAGATGGCACATGGCTCGGCCGTAACTGAAGCGGTTGTTAAATCAGCGACAGAACATCGAGTCGTCAAGCTTGAAGAGATTGCTTGAAGAGATTGCTTGAACCCATTTGTAAAAATTAAGTTAAGTACACAAAGACAGTTATTCCATAAGGAGACACAGTATGACAAACGAATTTAGACCCGGCACCCAAGGTATGATGCAGGTCGACTACGAGCAGCGTATGGACATGGACCGTATGCGAGATTATCGCGTTGACCGCATCAAAAAGTATATGGATGTGTTTGATATTGAATGTCTGTTGTTATTTGATACCTGTAATAAGCGTTACTCAACATCAACCGCGGTGTGCTCTCCTGAAATAGATAACATGGGCCGCTATGCCATTATTCCGCGCAATGGCCCCCCACACATATTCGGCTTTGGCTCAGAAGTCGCCAGTGAGAAGCTCAACTGCCCGTGGATCGCCGATTATACTTTTCCGGCTCATGGCACCATGTATGGCGCACTGCCTAAAGAGTGGAACCCAATGGGCGGGTTTATGAAAGATCTAGACATGGTTCTAGAAAATTTCGGTTTGGATAAAACTAAGATTCGAATCGGTGTTGACGTAATAGAAGCACAAACAATGTTGGCCCTTCAATCCCACGGTTATAACTTGGCTGATGGCATGGAAGTCATGCAATACGCACGTGCTGTCAAAAATCAAGATGAAATTGTGCTACTAAAACATGCTTGTGCAATTGTCGACGCCGCATTCCATAGAATCGCTATGGAGATTCGCCCTGGTGCGAAAGAAAATGATCTTCAAGCCGTGGCATCGCATGAAATGCATCGCCTAGGTGCACAGTGGGTGCACAATGTACAGGTGACTTCTGGCAACCGAACTAACCCTCACCCGCACCTGAGTTCAGATCGATTACTGCAACCAGGAGATGTGATCTTCATGGATGTAGTCTGCCTTTACAATGGCTACCACACCTGTGTTTATCGCTGTTTCGTGGTCGGTGAACCCTCTCAAAATCAAAAAGATTGCCATGAACGCTGTCATGAGATTCAAATGGGCGGTATCGAGGCGGTTAAACCCGGTGCCACCACGGCTGATATCGTTACGCGCTGGCCCGATTATCGCCAAATGGGCGCCAATAACGAGCACGAAATATTTGGTCTTCAATACGGTCATGGTGTCGGCGTGGGCCTCTGGGAATTCCCAATCATTTCTCGAGCGTTCAGCATCGAAAACCCAGTTGAACTAGAGCCGGGCATGTGCCTTGCACTCGAAACTTATGCAGGCTCTGAAGATGGTCGAGATGGTATACGTCTCGAAGACATGTTGATCGTAACGGATACGGGTATCGAGGTAATCACCAAGTTCCCGAACGACTTAGTGATTGGTTGCGGAATGCCTTACTTGAGATAAACTGATGACTAATAAACTAAAAATTGCCTTAATACCCGGCGACGGTATTGGTATGGAAGTCATGCCTGAAGGGGTTCGTGTTTTAGAGGCGGCGGCCTCTAAACACAACTTAGCATTCGATTGGCAAGAGTTTGACTGGTCGTGTGAAACCTACCTAAAAACAGGATCAATGATGCCCGAAGACGGCATCGATCAACTACGCCCCTGTGATGCTGTTTATCTCGGCGCGGTTGGGTTTCCGACCGTTCCAGATCATGTTTCGTTATGGGGCCTGTTAATTCCAATTCGCCGAGAGTTTGACCAATACGTCAACCTGCGCCCGGTGCGATTATTTGATGGTATACCCTGCCCGCTTGCAAACAAAAAACCTGGCGATATTGACTTCTACGTTGTACGTGAAAATGTTGAAGGCGAGTATTCAGCGATCGGTGGCATTCAATATGAAGGTACCGAGCACGAAGTTGTTTCTCAGCAAAGTCTCTTTACCCGTCGTGGCACAGATCGAATCATGAAATACGCCTTTGATCTGGCGCAATCGCGTGATGCTAAACATATTTCATCAGCGACCAAATCAAATGGCATTATTCATTCAATGCCTTTTTGGGATCGCCGTTTTGCCGAGATGGCAAAGAGCTACCCAGAGGTCAAAACAGACCAGTACCATATTGATATATTGACGGCTAATTTTGTTCGAATGCCCGAGCATTTTGATGTCGTGGTGGGCAGCAATTTATTTGGCGATATTCTGTCTGACTTAGGCCCTGCTTGTACTGGCACGATCGCTATCGCACCCTCAGCCAACATTAACCCGACACATGAGTTTCCATCAATGTTCGAACCGGTACACGGTTCGGCTCCGGATATTTACGGTCAAAAAATTGCCAACCCAATTGGCGCCATTTGGTCAGGTGCCATGATGCTACAGCACCTAGGCCATCAAGCCGCACATGATTCGATAATGCTAGCTGTTGAACAAGTATTAAGAGCGCGTGAAAATCTGACACCTGATATGGGCGGCAACGCGACTACCGAAGAGTTGGGCAAAGCCATCGCTGCGGCGATTTAGGCCACTGTTATCTATTCATATCAGACCGCGAGGTTTATCTAATTGGACATAGTACTTCTGGTCGCGAGAATTTTTTTAAGCGTCGTTTTTATAGTCAGCGGTATTCATAAATCACTGTACTTTGAAGCGGCGCGGCAAGAGTTTCGAGCGGCCAAAATTCCATTACCGGATATCTCTTTGGTAATCGTAATCGTACTTCACCTAGTCGCTTCAATAGGCTTAATTCTTGGCGCCTACGCCGAGATATCAGCGGCGGCGCTCGCCTTATTCACCATGGCCGTCACGGTATGGGTTCACGATTTTTGGAACCAACCAGGTCTGCAGCGCATGAATTGTGCGCGAGATGCGATGGCTAATCTAGCCATCGTAGGCGGCCTGCTTATGGTCACGGCTGTTGGCCCAGGTTCTTATGCAATTGCTTAAATGAAAACCTTAATACGGCCTCAAAAACTCCACGAATTTTACCTCGACCTGCCTCGCTCAAGCTCTTTAATAACTTGAGACACGACTGACCGTATAAATAGATCTATTAATTAAACACTATAATGTCGATATTATTGTATTTAATTCAATATTTACGATATTATTGCGCGCATACAAATACTAGATACAGAATATCTATTAGCAACCCGCTTGGTGCTTTTGCACCATGTAAAATTTTCTTGGAATAGTGATTATGGCTACAGCAAAAAAACCACCTGAAAAATATCCACTGGATAACTCTGAACGGCTGGACCTTTATCGCAAGATGGCACAGTGCCGTGTATTGCAACAACGTGCTTACGACTTATTCATGCAAAATCTAGTCAAAGGAACAACACACCTTGGTCAAGGCCAAGAAGCGATAGCGGCGGCCTTTGGCCAAGCGATGAAAGAAGATGACTATACCTTCTGTACCTATCGAGGCCACAACCACAATCACATGCGCGGCGTCACGATGACCGAAGTACTTGGCGAGTTAATGGGGCGAGATATAGGCCTATTGCGTGGCAAAGGTGGGTCAATGCATTTAACTAAAGTTGAGAACGGCGCTATGGGCTCGTACGCCATTATCGGCGCGCACCTGCCAATCGCCGCAGGCGCGGCGTGGTCCGCACAGTATCGAGGCACCGAGCAAGTAGCTGTTTGTTTCTTTGGTGACGGCACAACCAATATAGGCACTTTTCACGAAGCACTGAACTTCGCTAAGATTTGGAATTTACCGGTCGTCTATGTATGTGAAAATAATGCTTATATGGAATACACGCCAATTGGCGATGTGACTGCGGTTCCCAATCCCGCGGCTGATCGCGCATCGGCTTATGGCCTTGAGCCAATTTTGGTTGATGGCAATGACGCTGACGTCATGTACCAAACAGCGATGACCGCAATTGAAAAAGCACGTAACGGTGGCGGGCCGACGCTGATCGAGGCATTGACGTATAGACACCATGGGCATTCTCGCGCTGACCCCGCGAAGTATCGCCCGGAAGAAGAAGTTAAAGAGTGGATGAAGCGTGATCCAGTGGTTAACTATCGAGCGAAATTATTAACCATTGCCGGCATCAAAGAAGCTGACCTAAAGTCAATTGATGATGATGTCGAAGCAATGGTCAATGAAGCGACCGAGGCCGCTAAGAACAGCCCCCCGCCGCCGGATGAAATAGCCTTTACAGATGTTTGGGCCGATGGAGGTGCACAGTGGCGAAATTAAGTTATAGAGAGGCGGTTGCTGCGGCAATGGCACAAGAGATGCGCCGTGACGATCGCGTTATATTTTTAGGCGAAGACGTTGCTAAAGCGGGCGGCGTGTTTAAGGCGACGGTAGGTTTGTATGATGAGTTCGGTCCACTGCGAGTGCGAGACACACCCATCTCAGAGCAAGCCATTCTCGGTGCCGCAATGGGCGCCGCGATGACAGGTCTTCGACCGATTGCCGAAATTATGTTTTCTGACTTCTTCGCAGTTTGTTGGGATACCGTGGTCAATGAAATCGCCAAAGCGCGCTATATGACCAATGGCCAAGTAGAAACGCCACTGGTGATTCGCTCTGGTAACGGTGGTGGTGCACGGTTTGGTGCGCAACACTCGCAAAGCATTGAAAACTGGGCCATGGCCGTACCTGGCCTTAAAGTTGTCGCGCCATCGAATGCCGCTGACGTGAAAGGTTTATTGGCGGCCTCAATTCGGGACCCAGATCCTGTTTTGTTCTTTGAACAGAAATCCATGTACGGAACTAAATGTGAAGTACCAGATGGCGAGTATGTCATTCCATTGGGTGTCGCAAATGTCGCGGTTGAAGGCACTGACGTCACCATTGTAGCTTTGGCGGCAATGGTACCGAAAGCGATCAAAGCGGCTGAAATTCTAAAAGCAGAACATGGGCTTTCTTGTGAGGTAATTGATTTGCGTTGCTTAGTGCCGTTGGATACCCAAAGCATCATCAAATCAGTGATTAAAACTGGCCGCTTAGTCACGGTAGAAGAAAACCCTCGTTTGTGTGGTTGGGGAGCTGAAATAGCCTCTATCGCCGCTGAAGAATTGTTCTGGAATCTTGACGCACCGATCACACGCATTACGACGCCACATATTCCATTGGCATCGGTTGATGTGCTTGAAGATCTAATGATCCCAAGTGTCGATCGCATTGTTAAAACCGTCAGTGAGATGGATTAGCCCATTAGACTCGGTATCTTGATCAAAATTTGCCCAACGATGATGCACGTTAAGCGCCTGCTGTTGGTGCCACGAGATAGATTTTTGTTGCAAAAAATTACCCCGCTGATCGCAGCGGGGAATTTCATTAAACGTATTAAAAGAGGATTGGCATGAACATATTAATGCCCCAACTCGGTGAGACTGTCAACGAAGGCACGATTGCTGTATGGCACGTCAAAGTCGGCGACACAGTAGAAAAAGATCAACCGTTACTCGATGTTGAAACCGACAAAGCGGCGGTAGAAATCACAGCCCAAGACGCGGGTGTCATCACCCAAATCACAGTATCAGAAGGTGACGAAGTTGATGTAGGCACTATACTGGCTGTGCTCGATGTGGCTGGTGAAGAGCCCTCAGCGGCAGTGACACAAGAACCCTCAGCGGTAGTGACAAAAGAGCCTTCAGCTGGGGTCACAAAAGAGCCTTCAGCGGCAGCTACTAAAGAGCCCTCAGCACCTACTAAGCAAGAACAAACTAACCCTGAAACTGCATCAGCGCCTGAGGCAAAAATTGATGCCAATCTACGCTTATCCCCGGCTGTTCGCCGCTTGGTACGCCAACATGATTTGAACATTTCATCAGTACAAGGCACCGGCAAGAAAGGCCGTATCACACGTCAAGATGTGCTTGCATTTATCGACAGCGGTGCTGCGAGTCAACCGGCTTTAGCCGCAACGCCTGCGCCTATAACGCCAAACAGTTCAACGCCTATGCCAACACCGGCTATGGATTCACGCAGTGTGATTCCATTTGATAAGATCCGAAAATTGACGGCCGATCACATGGTGATGTCAAAACAAACCAGCCCACATGTACTGCAAGCGATTGAAGTCGAATACACCGCCGTTGACTTAGTGCGCAAATCAGTAGGCCCGGCATGGAAGGCTGCAAATGGTTACTCATTAACCTATTTACCTTTTATTACTCGTGCGATCGCATTAGCCATCACCGAGTTCCCGAAAATGAATGCCAGTGTCGAAGGTGACTCTCTGCGTGTACACAGCCTAATCAACCTTGGTATTGCGGTTGACTTGAACTTTGAAGGTTTGGTCGTGCCGGTCGTCAAAGATTGTCGTTCGAAGAAAGTGTCTCAAATAGCACAAGAAATTCGCGCACTGAGTATCAAAGCACGAGAGCGCAAGCTTAGCCCTGATGATTTTGCCGGTGGCACGTATACAATCTCGAATTCAGGACCTTTTGGAACCCACATTACGGCGCCTGTGATTAATCAACCACAAGTCGGCATCATGTCGACCGATGGCATTAAAAAGCGCCCAGTGGTGGTCGAGAGCGAATTAGGCGATACCATTGCTATCCGCCCGGTCGGCATCTTGGCTCAGTCGTTTGATCACCGAGCGATCGATGGTGCTTACTCAGCCGCCTTTTTAAATTGTGTGCGCGGCATTCTTGAAAATCATGATTGGGCATCGGAGGTTTAAATGAGTGAGTCTAAGTCCTCATGGCAACAACATATAGACAAAGTTACTGAGAAAGGTTTATTGGCTAAGCAACTATATGTGGTTCTAACCACTCCAGTTGCCGGCCTTGATGCCGTTCGCGCTAACTTAGCAGAGCACCTTGCCTATCAGCTTGAGTTAGAGCGTAACAATATTATGTTCGCAGCCGGCCCCTTCGCTGATGACGCGGCGCAAGAGTGGCAAGGCGAAGGCATGGTCATCATTCGGGCTGACTCTCTGGCCGAAGCACATCAAATCGCAGAAGCCGACCCAATGCACAAAACTGGCGCTCGCAAATTTCGTGTTCGCCCTTGGTTACTCAATGAAGGATCGATTACCATTAAGGTGACCTACTCCGACGGTGGTCGCAGCGTTATCTAACACAGTAAAATAAAAGTCATTCTCCGTAATATAAGTATAGCTTGTTCCACTCTTACTAATTGTCATAGAACAGACCACCCTAACGTAAACTCAAACGAGAGCTCTAATGAACAATACCAGACCACTTTCATTCTTTCTATTATCGGCTTGTTGCCTGTTAATGACGGCGTGCTCGAATGCTCAAGACACAGAACCTCAGGCTAAAGAGGCTCAAACGGCGCAAACGTGTCTTGAAGTAAGCCTTACCGGAACCATGGGTGGCCCAGCCACCTACGGTGGTTTGGCGGGTAGCGGAACATTAGTTAAATACGGCAGCGTTGAAAGTGGTTGTGGTGAGGTCTACTTGCAGTTTGATGCGGGTCGGGCGACTAGTTTGCGCCTCTCTGAACTGGGTGTGCCATTGAATAAATTAAATGCGGTCTTTATTACCCACCTGCACTCTGATCACTCGGTTGGTTTGGTTGATATTTTTCAAACACGTTGGCATTTTTTTGGTAAACCATTAGATCTCGTATGCAGTGCCGATCAGACGGTTGAAAAGCCTAAGCCACGAACAATGAGTTGCGCTAACTTTGGCGAACATATTGCCGATGCCGCTTTTCATGCGGGCGAAATCGCTCAACGCAGCGGCGAGAGCAAAAAACGTAACGACGAGGGGCCTGCGGCAATTGTAAATTACATTCCGGTTGGCGCCGAGATTTTACCAACTAAACCTGTGATTGTTTGGCAGTCAGGCGATGTTACGGTTAAAGCGATTGCTTCAAAACATATCCCAGGTCACTTGTCGTATCGCGTTGACACACCTAAAGGCTCGGTTGTCATCGGTGGTGATGCTGGTAATAATATCGCTAAGCCACCACGCCCTAACTCTACTTCTGCAGCGGTTGAATTGCTGTCAAAAGGAGCCGATGTTTTAGTGCACTCGACGATGCACCCAATCTTTGGCCCAGAGAACGGCAGTAAGTTTCCACCGCATATTTTTTATCGTCAAAGCACTGCGGGTGATTTAGGTGCAATGGCACAACGAGCCGGTGTTGATCATCTGATGTTGACGCATCTCATCCCGGCATTGGGCGCAAAATCACATGGGCCATTCGCGGTCCCGGGCGGCCCACTGAGTGAAAGTGACTACCGTGAGGTGGTCAGCGTAAGTGACTATTCTGGTAAAGTATATGTAGGTCGCGACTTAATGACCTTGCGGCTTCCGGCGAATGCCGCTTCTGAGTAATAAGCCACATAACGGCCAGCATAGAATGCTAAATCACTAGGCTAAGCATTCCTTTAAAGACTTTTTGATAAAATCTTCATCGAGGTTTTTACCAATAAAGACAAGCCGGTTGAGAGGGGTTTCGTCGCCCCATTCACCGGCGGGTTCACTGCCAAAAATCATGTGCACGCCCTGAAAGACAAACTTATAATCTTGACCGGCAATACCAACAACGCCCTTCATTCGATATACATCAGGGCCATTTTCTAATAAAAATTCTTCTAACCATGCATTGAGTTTCTGACCATCGAACATGCCTGGCAATTCGACTGAGGTAGATGAAACCTTGCTGTTGTGAGTGTGATTATCATGAAACGATTGAGTGTCGCTCGGCGTGATCTCGCCGCCCTCTTTGGTCGTTAGCTTGAGGCTAAACCCATGAGGCGCGTGACCACTAAATAAGGCAATAGATTGCTCGTCGTTTAGACAAATATTAAAATCATAGCTATCTCTACCTTCGAGTGAAAGCTGGTAATGTTGATCACTACTTGATATGGATTGACCATGAGTGATGATTTCAGGTTCGGCTGAAAATTCAACAAACACTTTTTCAGCCAAACTGCTTAAATCATTTTTAGCAGGGTCATTGGCATACGTCATCAGTAGGGACATACCACCGTCATCGCCATGGTGATGATGGTCGTGGTCGTGGTCGTGGTCGTGGTCGTGGTCGTGGTCGTGGTCGTGGTTATGATCATGGCCGTGATGGCTTTTTGATATAGTCACAAGGTAATCACCGGCCGATAATTGCCATGCGCTCGCCGATTCAAACGGGTATTCTGGTTCTAGAAAATTTGGCTTTATATCGACCGCTCGCTCAACATTAAACCCGCCAATGTTAAGCAACTCCGCAATCGGCGCATCGGCCATGGTTGCAAAGTAATATTCCGCCATGCTGTTCATCGACTGTAGACGCTTTTTCAGCTTTTGTTTTTCGTCATCGGTGGTTAAATCGCCTTTGTTTATAATGATTCGATCCGCGAAGGCCACCTGTGCCAATACTTCATCAGTCTCGTCGTCCAAGTGTTGACTGATATGCTTGCCATCAACCAAGGTAATCACGCCATCGAGCTGGTAGAACTCTTGAACATCTTCCTGAACTAAGAATGTCTGTGCGACCGGCCCAGGATCAGCCATCCCAGTTGTTTCCAAAACAATAAGATCGATCTGATCTCTGCGCTCAGCCAACTCTCCCAAAATACGAATTAGATCACCACGAACATTGCAACATATGCAGCCGTTGTTCATTTCGAAAATTTCTTCATCGGCACTGATAACCAATTCTTGATCAATGCCTATTTCACCAAATTCGTTTTCAATCACGGCGATACGCAGACCATGGTCTTCAGAAAGAATGCGATTTAAAAGAGTGGTTTTGCCACTGCCGAGAAAACCGGTGAGTACCGTAACGGGAATTTTAGGGGCCATTAGAAAATCCTATAGTTAGTCGTGAGCAATAAGAAGTTTTTTAAAATGTGTTTTCCAGCAAACCGGTTCTGAATATTCAGTCGAGCCCGCATTGAAAATGCCGATTCAAGAGGCTCGAATGTGACTGTCTGCCTCAACTCAACTTGAACATCATCGCCCCTAACTAGCGCGCGAAAACGCCCGATTTAATCGGTCAGTTCCACCGGCGGTTTAATCCTAAAACACATGATTTATATGGTAAAATATTGCTAATTGTATTAACAAAATTAATAATCATTTCGATCATACAAGTATAGGTGAAAATCAGTTTTTTTTGTTAATCTAAACAGTTTTTTTATGATCTTTTACGGCATTATTTTTGTTACCTATTTTCATTCATTTGAGGAAAAATTTTGAAATTCCTAGCTTTTAAGCATCTTGGTTTTGAGCGTCTTGGTTTATTGCTTGATGATGATCAGACAGTCTTAGCGGTCGATCGAGAAAACAAGTCAATGCCACAGACTCTCATGGATGTAATTAAGCGAGGGCCGTACGCCCGCCATCAAATCAAGCAAGCAAAAGATTCACTTGAGCGCTTTAATTTCGATGAGCTGGAACTGATACCGCCGATTATCCCTTGGGCTACTTTTTCGGTGACGGCCAATTCTACCGAACAGCACGAAGCCGATAGATTGAGCCAAGCACCCTTCCCGACTATCGCACTGCGCACGCCGCGTAATAATGTTGCCCATCGTGTCGTTATCGACATTCCGCTAAAGAGTAAAACACTAGAATGCGAAGGCAAGCTGGTTGTCGTGATGGGCAAAGGTGGTCGATACATCACCCTTGAGCATGCGTCTCGTCATGTGTTTGGTTACTCGATTTACAATGAAGGCAGTGTTAAGGAGTTTCAAAACCATAGCCCTCAATTTGGGTTAGGAAGAATGTTTGATACCTCGGCCTCGTTTGGTCCGGTGGTTGTGACCGAAGACGAATTTGGTGACCCATACCAACAAACAATAGAAACACACATTGACGACAAGTTGATTCAGTCAATCTCATTATCAAAAATGAGACACACCATCGAAGAAGTTATCGTCTACATCTCGTCAGCAGTAACGATGTTTCCTGGCGATATAATCTGTATCGGCATTCCAGCCAATAACAGCCTAAAGCCTGAACGTTTTATGCAAGTAAATGAGCAGGTGAACATTAGTATTTCAGGGATAGGCACATTATCTAACGAAATAAAAGACGAACCCAGCACCCCCAAAACTGTGGGCTGTTGCTAGAAATAGAAATAAGTTAGGGCTAATATCTTAATCAGCAATGACAATTAAACGTAGAGAGACAACCGCTAAGTGGGTTAATAAATGAGAGTATTTTTTCTTCGACATGGTATGACCGCTAAAGCCGAGAGCGATGATGCTCGCTCGCTAACCGCTGACGGCGAAGCCGCTCTAAGAGAGGTTATTGCGCGCCGAGCAGACGAATTAAGCATGGTTGGTCTTGTACTAACCGGCCCACTCGGGCGTATACGAGAAACGGCCACGATTGCCGCTGAGGTTATAGGCTATCAGGGTGACATCGTCGACAATCAAAGTTTAAATAAGCTATCCAGAGGGCAAGAAATCATCGCCACTCTGGACGAGGTAGAAAATTACGACGGCGACATTCTGTTAGTGAGTCATGAATCGAGTTTATGTAATTTAATGCTTTGGCTAGCCGGCGAAGATCTCTTAATGTCTAACAGCAGTCTTGCCGCGATAGAAATCAACAGCTGGACACCGCGAACAGGAAAACTGCTTTGGCAAGAAAGCCCTAATAGCCGAGAAATAAAACGAACCCGTAATTTTGCCGACCTATTCTAGGAGTTTCAACTATGTCTAGGAGTATCAACTATGCGAACGATTAACCGTTTAAAAAACCTTTCACGCTGCCCAACAATGGTCAGTATCATCACCGCTTTGGCCATGGTTTTTTGCGCACAAATTCAAGCCGCCGAGCCGACGATATATGAATCGGCACAGGCAATAGAGCCACTGAAGATTGGTGATCAAACACCCACATTCACGGTGCAAGACGTGAGCGGCAAAGATCTCGTATTCGATGCGGGCCCGCTCACCAAACCATCAATGTTTATTTCTTTTCGTGGCGGCTGGTGCCCCTACTGTAATTACCAGCTACAAGATATTCGACACGTTTTGCCCGAAATTAGCCGCGATATAAATGTCTATTTTTTAAGTGGCGACCAGCCTAGCGCCTTGTACTCCAGCTTGTCAGACAAGACTAAAGAAGACATCGACGGGCTTGACTATGTCATTCTCTCAGATGCCAACCTTCAAGCGGCGAGTGCGTTAGGTATCGCTTTTTTCGCGCCGGAAAAATCACTGCAACGTTTGAAAACAAAACCGAGCTTAAATGGGAGTTCGAGTGATCAACATAAAGCCTTAGCGGTACCGTCAATTTTCATTATCGATACCGACGGGAAAGTTGCCTATGCACACTCAGAGGCAGACTTTAGAGTGCGCCTCAGTGCAGCCGAACTTTTGGCGGCGGCGCAAACGGTAATCACTCAGTAACGGCAATACAGAAAATAATTCTGATCAGACAAAAGAGGAATCTTATGAACTTAAATATCTACCTTTCTGGAGAAATACATACCCAGTGGCGACAAGAGATAATCGATGGCTGTGCAAAGCGAAACTTATCCGTGAGCTTTTCATCAGCCGTGACCGACCATGGCGCTAGTGATGCAGCGGGAGATCTACTCGGGTTGGAAGAAAATAGTTTTTGGAGAGACCATAAATCGGCCAAGGTTAACGCAATACGCACCAAAACATTAATCGAACAGTGTGACGTCGCCGTTATTCGCTTTGGCGAAAAATTCAAACAATGGAATGCCGCCTTCGATGCAGGCCAATGCGCGGCATTGGGCACCCCCTATATCACGCTGCACGACGAAAACATCGTTCACCCGCTCAAAGAAGTAGATGCCGCCGCGATGGCATGGGCAACTAAGCCAGAACAAGTTGTTGAAATACTCGAATACGTTGTCACACAGAAATAGCTTGCACAAAAGTAGCTTGCGCAAAACTAGGCCAACAAACACCTCGTTCACTAGGACGTAATCACATGATTAATTTTGACTTGATTCAATCTGGCGTTATTGTCGGCAGCGCTCCAAATTCATTAGATGATATTGGCCGCCTTAAGCAATTAAACGTTACAGCATTAATATCATTGCAAAGTAATGCTGAGTTAAAAGAGCGCGAGCTAGATTTGGCAGAGGTCAGTGGCTGGTACTCAGATAACCATATTGTGATGCACCACTTCCCAATCAATGATTTCGATGAGACCGACCTAGGCAATAAATTAGGTGACCCAATAAACGCGTTAAATAGACTACTAAGCGAAAAGCAAAAGGTATATGTTCATTGCAACGCCGGTATTTGTCGCGCTCCGGCTGTTGTCTTAGGTTACCTATGTCACCACGAAGGCATGAGTTTTGGAGAAGCACTACGGCAGATTCAAATCGCTCGACCAATCGCCAGCCCGTTTAGAAGCGCGGTAAAAAAAGCGCTGGCAGCGTTGGCTGATGAACCGAAGCTAAGCCGCCCATAAAATAATTCGCTCTATGCCGTCACTATGTCTTAGAACCACTCTTAGTCATCGCGTTTAAAAGCGGTAGTTGAGCCCCAGATAAATAACGAATCAGCGCTCCTCCTGCCGTAGATATATAATCAATTTTATTGCTGTCGGTATATTTAGCAAACGAAGTAACAGAATCACCACCGCCCACTACACTAAAGCCTGATGCATCGGCTACGGCATTCCAAAGCGATTGTGTTCCTTTCTCAAACTCTTGATCTTCATAGATACCACAGGGGCCATTTACAAAAATGGTGTTTGCCGCCGCAATGGTCTTCTGATAATCGACAATGGTTTGGTCACCAATGTCTGAAATATCCATATCATCAGTGAGGTCTGATAATTGTAGATTATGTCGCTTACCCTTTATCGGCACAGCGACATCGCTGGCATAAGAGATTTTATCTCGATGCGCGGACAAGAATTCAGCCGCAGGAGCTATATATTGATCAAATCCCTTGCTGCGAATAAAACCAGCCGACGACGCACCAATATCAATACCGTCGGCCAACATAAAGATCTGACCAACTAAACCGCTTAACAACAGCGTATCTGCGGAACCATTTTTGAGTACTTGTTCGATCATTCCAAAGGCATCACCTGCACGCGCTCCTCCAAGCATATAAATACACGGGCGAGCCGGGCTGTCAGTGATGCTCTGCAACGCTGTTAGTTCTTGAATTAACAAACGCCCCGCATAGGATGGCAGTGTTTGTTGAAATGCCACCATTGAGGGAGAATTGCGGTGTGCCGCCGCAAAGGCGTCATTCACATAATAGTCAAAAAGAGGCTCTAATTTGCGCACCAAATAACAACCCAGCATGTCGCTAGGTGCTTGGCTAACTACGTCTTCAAAGGTTGATGCCTCCTCCGTCAAATAACGAATATTATCGAGAAGAAGCGCTTGGCCATCAGCCAACTGAGCTATCTTCTCAAGCGCCGCAGGGCCTGCAATGTCTTCAATAAATTCAACCGAAGAACCGAGTAATTTGCTTAAACGTTGAGCATGTTCGGCAAGGCTAATTAGCGATCGATAGTCGGTGGTGTCACCTTGGTGGGCAATAATGGTCAACCGAGCACCCTTTGCTAACAAGTCTCGGATGGTCGGGATGCTTTTTACAATCCGATTATCATTAACAATGCGGCCCGTAGCCTGATCTATCGGCGAGTTAATATCAACACGTAATAAGACCTGCTTGCCGTGAAACTCAGCATCATCAATCGATGCAATACGCCCTATCGAAACCACTATTTTCTCTCCCCTACGGCACTTGTTTTTAAGCGCTCATACCAAGGTATTTATTGGTAAGCGTTACCGCCTCTTTGCCATCGCTCTGCATGCCTGTTGCGGCACGTATGGCATCAATGGTTTCTGGAATGGTGATCGCCTCTTGCGGTATATTGATTGAAAAAATCAAATCATCGCCTGATTTGGCAACGCATTCTTCCCAAACACCCACTTCATACATGTCAGAACGCATGCTTCCGCGGTCACGCGCATAGCGAAAAAATGAACCATTTGAATCAAAGCCATCGGCGATCTTAACCACCATCATACGCGGGTGCGTCTTGAATAAAGCAATCGCTTCTTCGGCTGAGATATCTTTCTTTGTTTTAGCAACAATGCTTATGATATGACCATGAGTAACCGGGGTATGAACCAACACGCCAGTACAATCTACATGCGGCATAATCGTCATTAAATCGACCGCTTGATGATTTGGCACTGCTTCGATTTGCAGGTTATTGGTCAAGCCGCGAAAGGTATCACCAGGGTCAGCCACACGGCGAATAATAGTAATCGCCGCTTTTTCAACGCCCACCGCTTCATCTAAGCAATGAATCGCGCGAATCAGCCCGGTGGTATTGCAAGACGTCAACTTTAAAAAGTCAGCGTCGACACCTTTGTCGTAATTTGCGTACCCATGAAAAAACACGTCGACGATATCGTTTTTCTCGCCACCTTGAAAAATAGCTTTCTTATTATATTTTTCATATAAAGCTTTATTTTTAGCACCCACACCAGGGCTGGTGGCATCTAACACAATATCAACCTTTTGAACCAGTTCTTCTAGCGTTCCTGAAACAGGTATACCCGCACTTTCAAGAGCACCTTCTTCACCGGCTATCGCACAGTAAAGATCGTATGGCATGCCGCGCTCCACTAATGCGCGCAAGGTAATAGTGGGTTTAAGATCGGCAATCCCCACTAATTCCATATCGTCTTGCGCCGCGACGGCATCGGCCAATCGCTGGCCAATAACGCCATAACCGACTACAGCAACTTTAGTCATTTGAAGTTCTCCAATATTTAAGTGTGTGCATATAAAATATCGATAATATTATATATATCTAATTATCATCGATTATATACACAATCGCTTACACAGCAAACAACTAACGTTGAAAAACTGAAAGTTAAAACTAGCCGAAGGCATTACAGGTTTCATTCTGATTAGAATTACTACTATCCCTTGATTTTCTCGTGTCTAGACACACTCTGTGCCTGACACACCCAGAGCGCATGTTTTAGTAGCACTCTCAATCTCGGCGAACGTAACGAGTGAACGGCTGCGCACTGACGCAACGGTGTTAGTGGGGTCTGACACGGTGGTGTACAATGAGGTTTGAAAATACGGGGTTACGATGCCAATGACGCTTACTCAAAAGGCGAGTTATATAATTCAATTACCGTTGGAAGAAAAAGCCTGGCTAATCGCCTTCTTTATTGGTTCATTGATTTCTAGAATCGCGATTCTGGCGCTGCCAATGAACAAACTAACTAGGTTTATGGGCCACCATTTAGAAAACAGAATGGTGTGCATTCCCGCCAGTCAAAAAAACACATTGACCGCGATTAAAATGGGCCGCTTAATGAACATGGTTAGCAACAATGTTCCATGGAAATGTGCATGCTTATCCGAGGCATTGTGCCTAAAATGGCTTTTAAATCGTTATCGCATTCCTTATGTGCTTTACCTTGGGGCGACACTCACTTCGACCTCGGTAACCTCGATCAAAGCTCACGCGTGGGTCGATGTTGGCGAGCAAACAATAATCGATAACTACGACGATATTGACTATAGAGTGACGGCGACATTTACTTCAATGAAACTCAATTAGCTAGTTGAACACTAAATTAATTTGATCAAGTCTTTAGCTTTTTCGATGACAAAAACCTTCAATATCAGCCAATTAAGTGTGATTGTCGGGCGGTGTTACTGCACAATGAATTTGATCCATATTAAACCCTCTACCCTGTAAAAATTTAGCCCTTTTAGCCCAAGCGCTGTAGTCAGCAATCGGAGCATCGCCATATTTTTTATGATATTCAGACTTCGCATTATCAAACCATAAGGCCGCGCCTTGGTTTAAATAGTCTTGAATAAGATTATGACTCACGCCTTTGTCTTTTAACTCAGCCTTAATTTTCACTGGCCCAAAACCTCGATTTGCTCGAGACCGTATATAGACCTCTGTAAAACGCTCATCTGATAGATATTTTCTTTCGATCAAATCATCGACTACCGCGTAAATTGTAGCCGTGCGCTCAACGTTGTCAGAACCTTCTGCGCTATCGATGCCTTCAGCTCGATCAAAAGCCTCTACTTTATCAAAGAGCTTCTTGGTTATTTCTTTTGCACTGTGCTCACGCATAGCCAATAGGCGCAGACCTCGCGCAAATAGCTCGTTAAACTCTTTCTTGGCGGGGTCTGTTACTAATGCCAACGGTTCGCTGAGCTTTTCAGTTTGCAGTTCTGAGCGGCGCCTCTTTTTTCCTTCTAGCGCGGCTCCTTCTAGAGGCACTGCCAATAGAGGCACGGCAAAGGTTTCATCTTTCGGCATCGCCTCCAGGTTACTCGTATCAAAATCAAATTCTTCTTCAGAAGCTGTATTATCTAACGAGATTCGGGAGTCGCTAACTGATAATTTAGATCGCTTATCAGCGGAACGACTGCGCTTTTTTTTAGGCCAAGATTTAGCCGGCTTTGGGCTTGGCTCAATCACACCTGTCGATGGTTTTATTGTAGCGGCCTTAGCATAGACATCGCGTTCACCCTCCCTACTCTCAGGAGCACTTGAGCTCTCCGCTGTCTTTGTCTGGCGCGATGGTTTAATTATCTTCATAGTAGTCTGTACTAGGGAATACAAAAATGGAGCTAACTTTCGTTAACTCCACTTTCAATGCAAAATCCAAATCTCTTAAATTATCTAGAGGAGATATTAAGCAAAATTATTTCTTTGCTTCTTCCGCACCTTTTGCTTCATTGGTTCTTAGCTCTTTAGCTGAGACCTCTTTCTCAGGTCTCTCATCACCGACACCAAGCGCTGTACGAACTTTAGCTTCAATCTCATCAGCCATCTCGGGGTGCTCTTTCAAAAATTCGCGTACATTATCTTTACCTTGGCCAATTCGGGTGCCGTCGTAGCTATACCATGCGCCTGACTTCTCAACAATATCGTGCTCTACGCCAATACTGACTAGCTCACTTTCTTTAGAGATGCCTTGGTTATATAAAATGTCGAATTCAGTTTGTTTGAACGGAGGAGCAACTTTGTTCTTAACAACTTTAACTCGGGTTTGGTTACCATAAATTTCATCGCCTTTTTTGATTGCGCCAATACGGCGAATGTCCAAACGAACCGATGAGTAAAACTTCAGAGCGTTGCCACCTGTAGTGGTTTCAGGATTGCCAAACATAACGCCGATTTTCATACGCAGTTGATTAATGAAAACTACAAGCGTATTAGACTTCTGAATATTACCAGTTAACTTTCTTAATGCTTGCGAAAGCAATCTGGCCTGCAAGCCCATGTGTGAATCACCCATGTCACCTTCAATTTCAGCTTTAGGCGTGAGCGCCGCTACAGAATCAATAACAATCATGCCTACGGCTGCAGAACGAACCAGCATATCTACGATCTCTAACGCTTGCTCGCCGGTATCAGGTTGCGAAACTAATAAGTTATCAATATCTACGCCTAATTTTTTAGCATAAGCGGGGTCAAGAGCATGCTCAGCATCGATAAATGCGCAAGTTAAGCCTTTCTTTTGTGCCTGAGCAATAGACTCTAAGGTTAGCGTTGTCTTACCGGATGATTCTGGGCCGTATATTTCAACCACACGGCCTTGCGGTAAACCACCAACCCCTAGGGCCGCATCAAGACCGATTGAACCGGTCGAAATTACATCAATGGCTTCGCCATTCTTTGGGTCATCGCCCAAACGCATGACCGACCCTTTTCCGTATTGTCGTTCTATTTGCGTTAGCGCGGCTTCGAGCGCTTTTTGTTTGTTGTCATCCATTAGATTCTCCAAAAATGATATTTACAGCGTGTGTTTCGATATGCTGTTAATTTATACAGTAGTTTTAAAATTGTCAACCAGTAGTTTTAAACAAAAAATAAAACATATTAAATTCAAATACTTAAACGATCGAAAAAGTATAATTAGTAGTGCGGCGGCCGCTCATCTTGCGCTTCTGCTGGACCTTGATCAGAACTCTGCATGCCGCGCATCTTAGTAATTAGGCCTGCGTACTTCACTTTTAGATCATCAAGTTCACGCTGTTGAGTAAAAAATTCATCACTAATCTTACTAAGAGAATCTTCAAGAAAGGCGACCTTCACTTGAAGGTCTTGAATATCGGAACTACTCATCGGCGTCAATCCACTGTTTACTTCGGGCCACCGCTTTATGCCACTGCTTTAATAAAGCCGTGATTTTTTGTGGCGCTAGTTTGGGTTTAAATTCGCGTTCAATTTCACGCACTTTGCTTAGGTCATTCATATTCCAATAGCCTACTTTTAGGCCCGCTAAATACGCCGCGCCTAATGCCGTTGACTCTAACACCTGCGGGCGGGTCACCGGCTTCTGTAACACATCGGCCTGAAATTGCGCTAAAAAGTCGTTCGCGATGGCACCGCCATCTACATTAAGTTGTTTGAGTTCAATGCCACTGTCTTTTTCCATCGCCGTTAACACATCAAAAATTTGATACGCGAGAGACTGCAAAGTGGCTTTGGCAATTTCGGCTCGGCCAGAGTCACGGGTTAAACCAAAAATTGCACCGCGTGCATACATGTCCCAATACGGCGCGCCCAGACCGGTAAATGCGGGTACGACAACCACATCGCTTTCTGGGTTTGCTTCTAAGGCTAGCGCTTCAGACTCACTCGCTGATTCGATAAACTTTAATTCGTCTCGAAGCCACTGTACGGCAGCACCGGCAATAAAAACGCTGCCTTCGAGTGCATAGGTAATTTCACCATTAATCGACCAGGCAATGGTGCTTAATAAGCCAGATTCGCTATCAATACGTTGGCCACCGGTGTTCATCAACATGAAGCAGCCGGTACCATAGGTATTTTTAGCCATGCCCTTTTCAAAACAAGTTTGACCAAAAAGAGCCGCTTGCTGGTCACCGGCCACACCGGCAATTGGCACGTCGACACCTTGAAAGCTGACACTGCCGAAACTAGCCGAACTGTCTCGCACGTCTGGCAACATCGAGGTTGGGATATTAAACAACTCGACTAGCTCTTGGTCCCACTCACCGGTGTTAATATTTAACAACATAGTGCGCGCAGCATTACTTGCGTCGGTGGCATGAACTTGGCCTTCAGTGAGATTCCAAATAATCCAAGTGTCAACCGTACCAAAAAGCAGGTTGCCGGCTTCGGCTTGATCGCGAGCACCGTCAACGTTATCTAAGATCCATTGCACCTTACTTGCCGAGAAGTAAGCGTCGATGACTAAGCCAGTTTTATGCTGGATTTTGTCGTTCCAACCAGCGGCGGATAGTTCGTCGCATTTCGCCGCCGTTCGGCGGTCTTGCCATACAATCGCGTTATACACCGGTTTACCGGTTTTCTTATTCCAAACAATGGTGGTCTCGCGCTGATTCGTAATGCCAATCGCCGCGATATCGGTCGGCCTTAATTGGTTATTTGCCGCTAGCTTCTGCAGCACCATGAATTGAGAATTCCAGATCTCATTGGCATCATGCTCAACCCAACCCGGCTTTGGAAAATGTTGCGTAAACTCTTGCTGCGAGACATCAACAATGTCAGCATCATGATTGAATAGCACCGCCCGCGAGCTTGTTGTGCCTTGATCTAACGCTATGATGAGTTGTTCTGTCACATATCCTCCAACGAAGTCTAATAAGAATGCCAATTTAGGCGTTTGACTGCACGTTTTTAACGCTTATTTCAAGCAAAGAAGTGTAAGGGATTTTGGGTAGCAAACCAACTGCACTACAATACACAAATGCAAGAAAATACCGAACAAAAAAGCGTAAACAGACGCTCGAGCGTCATACGAATTGTCTACCTAGACCGAGCAGGCCTGCCCGCGCGCTTTAAGGTTCGCGGCCCCAGTGTTACCCATGAATGGGTTGACTACCCTTCGACAACGCCAGAGCAAGTCGTTGAACGTGGCTATGGGGCCGACATATTGGTCACTAACAAGGTGAAAATCACCGAACCTATATTGCTCGCCTGCCCCACAGTAAAACATATTGCGGTATCGGCAACCGGTTTTAACATTGTCGACACCCAGGCGTGCGCTAAACTGGGGGTGTCGGTCAGTAATATACCCAGCTATGCCGCCACCACCGTGGCCGAGCACGTGATCACCTCAGCGCTCTGCCTGCGCCGCGAACTACTAAGTTATCGTCAGAGCGTTATCAATAACGAATGGCAAGCAAGCGCCTCATTCTGCCTATTTGGCAAGCCATTAAATGACCTAAACACATCAGTTTTCGGCGTCGTTGGCCTTGGTGAGCTGGGCAGCGCGACCGCTAAAAAAGCCGCCGCACTCGGGATGCGGGTTATCTATAGCTCTCGTAACCAGAAGCCTTGTGATTACGCAGAATGGGTAAGCTTTGATGAATTGATTTCTAGCGCTGACATTATCAGCCTGCACTGCAGCCTAACGACCGAGACAGAAAACTTAATTGACACCCCAGAATTACAAAAAATGATGCCGCACGCGATTCTTATCAACACCGCTCGCGGGGGCATTGCTAATGAAGCCGCTGTTGTCAACGCGATAGAAAATAACCTTATCGGCGGCATTTCTTTTGATGTAATGGTCGACGAACCACCAACAAACAACTCACCGTTGCTCTCAATCGCTAATCGTAATAATGTAATCATCACGCCACATTCGGCCTGGGCTAGCGAGCAGGCAATGCAATCATTAGTTGATATATTAGGCGACAATGTTGATGCATTTTTGTTAGGCTCACCTCAAAACATTGTTACCTAAACAGTTACCTAAACAGTTACCTAAACGTTGCATAAAAACAGTGCACCCAGACCAATCATGAAGTTATCCCAACTATGAAGTTATCCCAACTATGAAGTTATCAAAGTTCGGCCGTAAATTCACTCGCCAGTCAGGCATTAATCAGTTAATGGTCGACCTAGGCGAGGCCTATGCTTCAAACCACCCAGATCTGTGCATGCTGGGTGGCGGGAACCCGGCGTTTGTGCCAGAAGCACAAGCTCTATTTGCCAAAGAAATGGAGCGTTTGATAGACAACAAACTGTTTGATCGCATGGTCGGAATTTACGACGGCCCTCATGGCGAGCAACGCTTTCGGGAAGTGCTAGCCACCTATTTAAATACCAAATTTGGCTGGAACATTGGCCCTCAAAACGTCTCATTGACCAATGGCAGCCAGAACAGCTTTTTCTATTTATTCAATGCCTTAGCGGGCGAGATGCCGGACGGCCGTTTTAAGAAAATCATGTTCCCGCTCTCACCTGAATACGTAGGCTATGCCGATGCCGGTTTGAGCGAAGATATGTTCACCTCGTTTCGACCAAAAATTGAGCACCTAGACAACAAACAATTTAAATATCGTGTGGACTTCGACGAGCTCGAGGTGAGTGATGATATTGCCGCTATTTGTTTATCCAGACCAACAAATCCAACCGGTAATGTTGTTGGCAACCGCGAACTCGCTCGGCTTGATGAGCTGGCTCGCAAGCACAACGTTCCGTTGATTATTGATAACGCCTACGGCCAGCCATTTCCGAACGTCATTTACACCGATGCTGAACTCAACTGGAATGAGAATACTGTGTTGTGCATGTCTCTCTCAAAACTGGGCTTACCCGGCGCGAGAACCGGCATTGTCATCGCCAATGAAGATATCACTCGAACAATCAGCGCACTAAGCGGCATTATTACCCTAGCCCCAAATAGCGTCGGCGCCGCGTTAATGACGCGCATGATTGAAGATGGCGAGATTGAACACTTAACCAACAACATCATTAGGCCTTTTTATCGTACACAATTAGATGCCGCTATTGAGGTGTTTAATGAGGTATTCGCAGACTTGCCGATATTAATGCACAAACCAGAAGGCGCCTTCTTTTTGTGGCTTTGGTGCCAAGACCTGCCGATAAGCACCAAAGAGCTTTATGCCAGACTAAAAGCGAAGCAGGTATTTGTCATCCCGGGCGAAGACTTCTTTATTGATATTGACTCTAATTGGCAACACACTCAGCAGTGTTTGCGCATTAACTATGGCCAACCCACCGAGCGACTACGAGCTGGGTTTGACGTTATTGCGGCGGAATTACGTTCATTATACTAAGCTTTTGCAGCGTTAAACTAAGCGCACTAATCAATGCAATCTGGGCGTGCTATTACAAACACTTAGGCTATAATCCGCTGCAATATAGACGAGGTAACTATGTCGATTAAAAGTACGTCAATTAAAAGCGCGCCCTCTAAGAGTATGCCGTCTCAAGGGGCGGCACCAAAAATTGGTTTCATTAGCTTAGGCTGCCCGAAAGCACTGGTAGACTCAGAACTCATTCTGACCGAATTACGCACCAATGGTTATGAGATTTCACCGAGCTATCAAGATGCCGATATGGTGGTCGTTAACACCTGTGGTTTTATCGACTCGGCCAAAAAAGAATCGCTAGACACCATT
>JALZVW010000031.1 GCA_023301745.1 Arenicella sp.
TTTGAGATATTTCGGTCGGATAACACGATGATTCGCCCTGCGGCTCTGACCGCTTGCTCGGCTTCATCGCAAATCTCTTGAATTCGGGTTTCGAGAGACGTGCTTTTATCAAACGTGATGTCGATCAAATGATGCTCAAAATCTGGGTCTTCATTCGCCAAAAGTCGCAAGTACTTACTCGTAGATAAGAGCGGCGAATCGACGACAATCGCCTTCGCCATGCTTTCAGTTGGTTCAAACAAACCACTTTCGACACCGAAATAGGTCTCTAGTGACATTACGATTTGCTCTCGTAATGGATCGATCGGCGGGTTGGTGACTTGTGCGAACTGCTGGCGAAAGTAGTCACTGAGCATACGATGACGCAACGATAATACGGCCATGGGCGTATCGTCACCCATTGACCCGGTGGCCTCTTGAGCCGATTCAGCTAATACTCGAATCACGTCGGTACGCTCTTCATTGCTGACCTGAAAAAGCTTTTGGTAAATTTTTAGCGACGCCGCGTTCAAAGACACCGTCGTCTCTTCATCAGTTAGCCCCGACTTCAGCCTAACAACATTATCCTTTAACCATTGCTTATAAGGGTGTTCACTTTTTATTCGTTGATGTACATCACTCGGCATAACGATCTTGCCGGTATGCGTATCAACCGCCATCATCTGACCCGGTTTCAGCCGGCCTTTTTCAACGACATCGGACTGTTCGTAGTCGTACACACCTACCTCAGAAGCCAAGGTAATCATTCGATCTTTAGTGATTACGTACCGAGCTGGGCGTAAACCATTGCGATCTAATGCACACGAAGCATAGCGTCCATCAGTAAGCACGATGCCGGCCGGGCCGTCCCATGGCTCAGCGTGTATCGCTTGAAAACGGTAGAAAGCTTTCAAATCAGGATCTATGTGCTCTGCATTTTGCCACGCTGGAGGAACCAAAGTCTGAGTCGCTTTAAAAATATCCATGCCACCCATTAAAAACACTTCGAGCATGTTATCCAAACTCATGGAGTCTGAGCCCTTAGTATTCACAAATGGAGCCGCTTCATTCAAGTTAGGAAAGAATGAAGATGACAGCTTTGCGCCACGCGCGATCGCCCAGTTGCGATTGCCCTGAACGGTATTGATTTCACCGTTGTGAGCCAGGTAGCGGAACGGTTGCGCCAAACGCCACTGTGGCAACGTATTGGTAGAAAAACGCTGATGAAACAAACACAGCGAAGACGCTATATCGTCTTCATTTAAATCTTTAAAGAAGACCGGCAGATACTCTGGCATTACCAACCCTTTATACAAAATAACTTTGCATGAGAGGCTCGGAATGTAGAATTCGCTATCGTCGGTTTCAGCGATTTTTAGCTCGGTTTTGCGACGCGCCAGAAATAGGCGCCGTTCAAAATCGTTCTCACTTAAAAGGGCTGGAGCATTTATGAAAATCTGTCGAATAACAGGAATAGACAACTTTGCTTGTTCGCCTAGTGCTGATTGGTCTAGCGGCAAATCACGCCAGCCCGCAACACTAAGACCTTGCTCTTTCAGTTCGTGGGTGAGCGTTTCAATTGATTCAGCGCGCTTACTATTATCACGCTCTAAGAAAACCAATCCTGAGGCAAAGCGCTTTGCAAGTTCAATGCCTTGCTCATGTGCCGCTCGGCGCATAAAATCTTCGGGCATCGCCATCAATAAGCCACAGCCGTCACCCGTTTTGCCATCGGCCGCTACCGCACCGCGATGGGTCAGACGGGCAAGTGCGCTAATGGCGGTACTAATGAGCCAATGGCTTGGCACACCATCCATCTGCGCGATCATTCCAAAGCCGCAATTATCTCTTTCGAATTCAGGGCGATACAAGCCGCCTTCACTGTGATACATATTAGTCACGTCGTTACCCTAGAAAAAACAAGCGATGCACAGACATAAAAATGCGCATCTGTAATGAAAGAAGCAAGAACGGTGTCTCGACCTCCGATTTCAACGCTCTCTAAGTCCCAGAAGATACCAAACACACTTAACACAAACCGTTAGCTAACCTGCCTTAAAAATTAAAGACAAGATATCAACAATTTCGGGGCTTCGGTGAGCTTACATACTAAAATGCAATCTCGGTGAGTGAGCCGTTAACATATGGCTAATCGACTAAAGTAGTCGACGGGTTTGGTCGCTAGGTAAACCGATTTAAATTCGGTTGGAGCGAAAAAGGACGCAAAGTATACTGTTATGTGACCCAAAAGTCACTATTGCGAAGCCGCTTAATCTAAGCAGTAAATAGGTAGGTCATCGAGGCTGTCATTAAATATTTTCCTCGGCGACCTGAATCGGGGAGTTGACAGCGACATTCATGGCTTACTTTTCAAGCGCTTCCATGATTTCATCAACAACCTTTGACACAATGCGATCTCCAGACATGACGACTAAATCAGCTTCTTGTTCATAAAGCTGGCCACGCTCTTCCATTAGCTGGCGTAATTTAACTTCGGCATCGACATTCTCTAGCAATGGACGATTTTGGTTCTTTTGAGTGCGAGCTAATTGGGTCTCGATTGATGTTTTTAAATAAACGACAAAACCTTTTCGCAATAAGATCCGGTTTTCCTCACTCGTAATTGCGCCGCCGCCAGTCGCTAAAACAACACCAGATCGTTCGCATAGCTCCGCCAACATTTTAGTTTCTCGTTTACGAAACCCGTCTTCGCCTTCGATATCGAAAATAGTTGAGATAGAGACACCGCACCTGTCTTCGATCATGTGATCTGAATCAACAAAATCCATTCGTGTACGCTTTGCCAACTGCTTTCCAACAGTGGTTTTTCCCGAACCCATTGGACCAATAAGGATTAAATTTTGCATTATTTCTATCTATTATTTCTATCTAAGTAAGTCTGGCTTGTCGCAAACCAGTAACGCTTAAGCCAACCAGGCACAAGCCTTCGAACAATTTTGGCATGATACGCTTTGTAGAGGAAAAAGTTGAGCAGAACAGAGGAAAAACTGTCGATTAATCAACGTTTCGGTACAGTTCAAAACCACAAAAAGCAGAGGCCTATGCCCCTGCTTCTGTGTCAGTCTCCTACTTCAAGACCTTAGCTCTATATAAAGGTAATTATCCTAAATTCAACTTAGGTGAAATTATTTTTGGCGTTAAAAAGATTAGTAGCTCCGTTCGATTAGCGGTCTTAGATTTCTGCTTAAACAGATTGCCTAAGAATGGAATATCACCAAGAAATGGAACTTTAGTCTCGGCCTCGCTGTCAGTTTGCTGGTAAATACCACCAATAACAACCGTTTCGCCATTATCAGCCAAAACCTGAGTTTGAATCTCAGTGGTGCCAACTACGTTAATGTCGGCCGAGGTGGTAATAATGTTGTCCTGATTGATATCAACGTCCATAATAACACGATCATCGGGTGTTATTTGCGGCGTCACAGTTAACCTGAGTTCAACCTCAATTTCTTCAACACCGCCGCCGCCGCCAACACCACCGCCAGCGCCGCCACCTGCGCCGCCACCTGCACCATCACCATTGCCAGGAACAGTGATGAATATAGACTGACCCTGACTAATCACAGCTTCTTGTTGGTTAGAGGTAATTAACCGCGGGCTGGCAACAACGCGACCGCGCCCATCAGCTTCCAATGCCGAAAGCTCCAGACTAATTAAGTGTGCAAAGCCATTCCCAGTTCTAAAAATATCGAAGGCATATGAAGCTGGATTCGACCCACCAATAGCGTTAGCACCTAAGTCAACAGCCAACCCTGCTGGTCCGCCAAAAACTAACGGCTGCGTTGGGTCCTCAATTCGGTCATTGATAGAGTCTTGAATGATCGTGTTGCCGTCTAATGTACCTCCAGCAACGATATCGCCTATATTAGTGTTGTTAGAACCAGGGAATCTCGCGTTCTCTGTTATGCGCTGGAAGCCCAAACGCGCGCCTAATTCGCGGCTAAAGTTATCGTTAGCTTGAACGATACGAGTTTCAATAAGCACCTGCCGGACAGGTTTATCAAGCTTTGCAACAAGATTTCGTAATTCCTTAATTTTTGCAGGAAGATCTTGAACCAACAAGCTGTTAGTACGCTCATCAACAGTGACACTCCCTCGCGCACTCAGCAGTGTATTTTGGCCCGCAACTCTAGTTTGATCTTGATTGCCACCACTATTACCATTACCGCCACCGCGATTAACAATCGTGCTAGCTGACTGGATTACTCCAGCTATTTCTAATGCTCTAGCATAATTAATCTGAATTACTTCAGTCGTTAACGGAGCAAACTCTTCTACCGTAGCCATGGCCTTAAGTTCGGCTTCTTCGACTCTCGAGACTTCAGCACTTGGAGCAACCCAAATAACGTTACCGGTTTGCCTCTTTGCAAGCCCTTTGGTACGTAAAATAACATCCAAAGCTTGGTCCCAGGGCACATCTCTCAAGTTGATCGTAATTTCACCCTGCACCGAATCACTGGTAACGAAATTAATCCCGGTGAAATCTGCGATCACCGCCAATGCGGAGCGAACATCTATTTTCTGAAAATTAATCGACAAACGTTCGCCATTAAAGCCTAACTCTAAATCTTCTTCGTTTCGAAGGTCTTCTTCGGTTTCAATAATAGGGTCAACAACCAGTGTGAATCGCTTGCCTGCTTGAAACGATAAATGTTGATATTTACCAGTCGGCACGACAACCATTCGCACATTACTCGCGTTCTGAAACGAGTCAATTGTTTGCACTGGTGTAGCAAAGTCAATTACATCTAAACGCTGCTCTAGTTCGGCTGGGACACTAACGCCTAGCAAATCAATAATAATTTCACCATCACGCTCACGCGTATCAATAGTGGCGTTGTCATCACTTAAATCAACAACAAGCTTACCACCACCTGCGTCGGAGCGACGGAAGTCAATGTTTGTCACTGTAGTAGATGCTTGTATATCTGGACGAGTAGCAAATGGTTTCGGAGCTTTCACCTGACTGTCATCGGAAGAAGTGTTGTAAACGGTTAAAGAATAGCCATTTTCTATCGGCAACAATTTATATCGTGCGGTATCCAGCAAGTTAACAATCAAACGAGTTCGATCAGGTGTCTGTACCGCAACAATGCTGTCGACCTTGCCCATACCGATTTGAGTCGTTGGACTTGCAAGCAGGCTCTTCATTCCGAAAAAATCGATTGCAATGCGCGCAGGACGATCGGTACTAAAGGTTCCCGGTTCTGACAACTCGGCATCCGCCAAAAAATTGATTTGCACGTCCCCACCACTCAAGGTACTGAACACCACCTCGGTTAAATTTGGGCTCTGGGCATAAACAGCATTAACGCTAGCTGTTGCTAGCACCAACACTGAGACGCACAACATCTTGAAGCGTTTTGGTAAATTAATTGCTCTCATAGTATTGCTTCCTGAATCGTTATTGTTCATCTATTGTTATTTCCACGTCTCTAGTCACCCATCGCCCAGCAGGGTCGATGACGGTCTCTACTAAAACGACACGTTGTTCTTCTGGGAAGATTTGAGTTATTTTCCCATCATTTTGCCCTAGGTAATTACCAATCGAAGCTAAAAGCGCAGTACCTTGGGTCGTTTTAACGATTACCCATGGCACCCCTTTTTGTGACATTGTCCCAACCATGCTCAATGCATCTAAAGGGAATTCTTCCAAAGGCTCTTTGATTCTGTCTGCGTCTGGGCGTTTGCCAGAAACAATGCTTTCATCGCCCCTATTCGAAATTATATTATCAAACCGAAAAGGGTCATTTTCTTCAACCGCTCCATACTCAAACCCCTTATAAGGTTGAATTTCTGGTAACGGTTCAATTTCAGGCTTTTTATCCTGATAAGCATCTGCCACAAACTCGCGAAGGTCAGTCATATTTCGATCCGCACAACCCTGCAGGACCAAAGCAATCACGACGACCGAAACCAGCTTAATATGATTACTCAGAAACATACGCACTCTCCAAATAATGATACGTCTTGGTGGTTGCTCTAAAACGTAAGTTATCAGAGGTATCAGAAACTCGTTCAACCGAAAAGTTGGACACATTGATAATACGAGGCAACGCCGCTACATCACTAACGAAACCAGCAATTTGATGGTATGTGCCATTCGCAATAATATTGACATTTTTCTCAGCATAGAAGTCTTTATCAATATTGACTCCCGGTTTTATCTGCTCAAACTGCAAGCCTCGAGACAAACCGACTTGTGTCATATCAATCAATAAATCTGGAATTTCGCTTTCGTTTGGTAGCTGCTTGAGCAACACTCCAAACGTTTCTTCAGCCTCGACCATCTGCTCTTTGTAAGCTTCTAAGTTAATTGCTAACGCTTTCTTCTCAAGATAAGAGTCTTTCAAGCCTGGCTCTTTCTTTTGCTCAGTAGCCAAAGCTTTACGTTGCTCTTGAATAATGAAATAAAAACCCGCACCAACAATAACCAGACATAGTATACCCGCCATAAAAATTTTGACGCGCCGAGTCCATGACCCGATATCATTGATATCCAGATCCTTCAGTTCTTCTGCAAGGCTCATAGTTGACCTCTTTTTATTTGTCGTCTCATAACTGTATGTTGTCTCTTAAAATCTCGATCTTCATAGTTTCATTATTGTCAATCTACGAAGCGCTGCTCAACGAACTGTGTCACTGGCATCGGCGTCAGCCGATTCACCTTGGCGCTGCTCTTTCACCAGCACATCAAATTGACTCACTGAAGCGCCATTCTGATCAACAACATTAACCACATTCAATGTCGCATTAGCAAACCAGTCGGAAGCGTCTAGGCTGCGCATTAGGGCGGATACCCGTCCATTTGATTGAGCCTTACCTTTGATCGCTAAACTGTTTTGAGTTTTAGTAATCGTGTCATAATAAACGCCATTAGGCAGCTTGCTAACCAAATCATCAAAAACATGAACGATTTGAGCTCGATTTTTTTGCAGATTCTGGATCACTTCCATTCTAGACAAAAGAGCGTCTCGCTTCTCTTTGAGATCATCTATTTCACGAATAACCTTAGATAAAGCATTTATTTCTGATTGAACATAAGCGTTTCTGGCCTTTTGATGATCAATTCGAGAATCCATAAACATTTTGCCTGCAAGAACTAAAAGACCCGCAACGCACCACATGCCCACACAAAAGGTCAAAGTTGTCTGGTTACGTTCGCGCCTTTGCGCCTCACGCCAAGGCAGTAGATTAATAGTTGCCATTAGCTAAGCCCTCTTAATGAAAGTCCGTACGCAACCGAAAGCGCCGGAGCCGATGATGCAATCATGTCGCGTCTAGACTGCACATTTGCACCGGAAACCGGATTTAACACAGAAACCTTAGCTCTTAGTTTAACTTCAAGGTCACCGGCTAATCCAGCAAGCCCACAACAACCTCCTGAGAGGACAACACTGTCGATATTGGAGTAAGTACTGGACGAATAGAAAAACTGCAAAGCTCGACTAACTTCTTGGCGCAACATTTCAACAAAAGGTTCCTGTACCGCCGTTAGAAAATCGCCTGGCGGCTGCGACGACGCAAGAATTTCTTCAGCCTCGTCAGCCGATACTCCATATTCTTTTCGGATCAACTTAATAAGTTGGGCAGAGCCAAAGTTCTGGTGACGTGAGTAAAGTACCCGGTCACTATCCATCACCATTAAATGACTACTGGAAGCGCCAATATCAAACACAGCTACTGGCTGATCGGACTGGGCACCGAGCGAGTTTTGAGAACGATAAACACGTTCTAGTGCATAAGTATCAATGTCGACATAATTAAGTTCTAGCGACGATCCCTCAATCAAATCGATATAATCATCCACAATACTTCTTCGACAGGCAACAAGAAGCACATCGTTCTCGTCTTCATTAGCATCCGATTTCCCAATGATTTCGAAATCAAGATTAACTTCATCAATTGGGTACGGAATAAAATGAAGAGCTTCGATATTGATTTGCTCTTCTAGCTCGTTCTCGCCTATTTCAGCCGGCATACCTAGCACTTTAGTGATTGCATGACTAGACGACACCGCCACTGCGGCCGCTTCGCCTTTCGCTCCAGATTTAACCATTGCTTCATTCAGCGCATCAGCGACTAACTCAGCATTAGCAATCGCGTTCTCCGAAAAAGCACCGGCCGGCAATGGGACGACAGCCCAGGCTACAACCCTCGGACTTGCTTTTGATCCAGCGAGCTCAACTAGTTTTATCGAATGAGTTCCGATATCTATGCCGATGACTGCTTTAGATTTTTTGGTGAACAGTTTCAAGAAACCTCCATAAAAACCGATATTTATATCATTATTATAATTACTTACCTTAAAGTCTAACCAACCCTGAGCAATAATGCCACATTTCTATTTAGGAAATCTAATATTTCATATATTATCGTTTTTGGTTAACAAATAAGAAACTGGCATTTTGAAAAAATCACAGCTGCTGTTACCGCTCACCATTTGGCTTAGCGGCGCGTTTATGTTTGGACTTATAATCGCTGGTTTTTTAATTGTTCAGTTCAGCAAAGAACTCCCAAATGCTGAAAGTATAAAAGGTATTGAGCTTAAGGTTCCACTTCGAGTTTACTCCGCCGACGAGCTTTTAATTTCAGAGTTTGGCAACGAGCGCCGCAAACCAATCGCGTACCAAGACACTCCTCAAAGCCTTATAGACGCAGTGCTTGCGAGTGAAGACGACGGCTTTTTCGAACACAATGGAGTCGATTTCAAGGGCTTATTTCGAGCAGTGCTATCCAATTTCAAGTCTGGCAACTCGGGCCAGGGTGCAAGCACCATCACCATGCAAGTCGCACGAAATTTTTTCCTAAGCAGAGACAAGACCTACACCCGTAAACTAAGAGAAGTGCTACTGGCATTTAGACTTGAGCAAATGCTCTCGAAAGAAGAAATTTTATCTCTCTACTTGAATAAGATTTTCCTTGGGCACAGGGCCTATGGATTTGGTGCGGCCGCTGAAGTTTATTACTCCAAGGAGCTAGGTCAGCTGAGCATTGCTCAAATAGCGATGCTTTCGGGTCTACCAAAGGCCCCATCGACCTTCAATCCACTACGTAATCCAGAGCGAGCCCTGATTCGCCGAAACTACGTTCTCGGCCGCCTTAACGAGCTCGGAAAAATAACAGAATCGGACTATAAAGCAGCCTTATTGGAACCCATTAGCGCAAAACGACACGGTAGGCAATCAGGCTTAGCGGCGCCTCATATCGCTGAAATGGTCCGCGCTCAGTTAGCCGAAAAATATGGTGAAGGTGTTTATTGGCAAGGGCTCAATGTCTACACGACCATTGTATCGCAACAACAAATAGCCGCTCAGTCATCGTTACGCAAAGGGCTTCAAGCTTATGATCGACGCCATGGCTTTCGCGGCGCGGTTGGCCATTTAGACTTAGAGTTAATTGCGCGGCGAGCCGAACCTGAACTGCTAGACAGCGCATACGAAGAAGCATTGCAGACCTACCCAAGCAGCCAAGAACAAGTTCCGGCAATTGTACTCAATGTTTCCGATAGTGAATCTCGGGTGTGGACACGTGACTTCGGCGAAGTCGACATTCAACTTACCACATCAAAATGGGCGAAACGCCACAAGACGGCCAACTTAGTCGGCGCCACGCCCAAAAAAATGTCAGAGTTAATGGACGTCGGAGATGTACTTTACATTCAACCCCGTGACGTAGAGGGCGGAAAAAATAATAGCAAGAGCATTGATAGCACTATAACCGACTGGAAACTATCACAAATACCTAAGGTAAGTGGCGCACTCATCTCAATGGAGCCGTCGTCCGGTAAAATTTTGTCGCTCATTGGTGGCTACGATTTTTTCCTTAATAAATATAATCGAGCAACTCAGTCGATAAGACAGCCCGGGTCGAACATTAAGCCGTTTATATATTCCGCATCATTGGACCGTGGTTTTACACCAGCCAGCCTAATAAGCGGAAGCTCAATTGTAATCACCGACCCGGCTCATGGCACGCTGTGGCGACCGGAAAATTATAGCGGCAAATTTTATGGGCCTACCCGCATGCGTATAGCGCTAGGCAAATCGATGAATCTCGTTTCTATAAGGCTATTGAGGGCGATCGGCATACCCTATGCTCGTCAATACATCGAGCGTTTTGGCATTGATATGAACAGGTTTTCGGCTTCGCTCACCATGGCGCTTGGCTCGGGCGGCGTTAAACCGTTAGAAATGCTCGGCGCGTATAGCGTACTGGCAAATGGTGGCTATAAGGTACAACCCTATTTTATTGAACGGATCACTGACCGTGCTGGCTATACGCTCTATGAAGCGCCAAAACCGGTACTTTGCGACGAATGTTATTCTCAATACTTAGTAAAACCGCAAGAAGACAAACTAACGAGTGACGAGCAAGAGGCTGATGGCACTGCAGAAGACGAACCCCTCATCACCGTGGAAGCCGAAGTAGAACCCAAGCTAGAACCGGGCACTGAGCCGAGTGGAGCTATTACTTACCAAGCCCCTAGGGTAATGTCGCATGCCAACAACTTCATGACCGTCAGCATGATGAAAGATGTGGTAAAACATGGCACAGCACGACGAGCACTTACCCTTAATAGACAAGACCTAGCCGGCAAAACGGGCACCACCAATGACTACGTCGACGCATGGTTTACTGGGTTTAACTCTAAAGTTGCAACCACTGTTTGGATTGGTTTCGATAACCCCACTACTATGGGGCGAGGGGAAGCCGGTAGTTTAAGCGCACTACCTATCTGGATCGACTACATGAAAAGCGGCCTCGAAGGGGTTCCAGAGGATGTCGCAACGCTCCCTGACTACATAGAAGCCGGCTTTGTTAATCGCGACACTGGCAAACGCACCTCGGAGCTAGACCCTGATGCGACGACAGAGTTCTTTACGATCGAAGAGCTAACGCCTGAGTACAGTCTTTTTCAACAAAGTCATACAGACCTAGGTGGCGATCTAACTGGCTTGGACGCCAGCGAAGATCAACAAGGCGACCTTGAAACTGACACGGACGACACGCTTGAAGAGGCACCAGTTGAAGTAATTCAAAAAGACAGAATAATTGAAGACGCCGAGGATACTGAAGGCTTATTCTAAACTACAGTTAACGCCCACAAAAAAAGGTTGTCCGACTTTCATTCAGCCCGACAACCTTTTTTACTCGCTCTAATTTAGCGATTTACCTAATTAGGCCTTTTTGCTGACTACTTTTTTCTTAGTCACTTTCTTTTTTGCCTTTTTCTTGGCTACTTTCTTTTTTGCCTTTTTCTTAACAGTTTTGGTTCCAGTCACCACCCATTTTCCGCCTTCATAAAACGACTTCCAGCCGGTGGCCTTGCCGTCTTCTTCCGATTGAACATAAATTTCTTTGGTTTTACGGCTATAGCGAATGACCGTCGGCAAACCATCGTCGTCAGCCATCGGCGCGCTAAATAAGAAATCATACTTAGTATCAATTTGATCTTTGTACGGCAAAATTTCGGCCACCAAAGGTGCTCGAGTCTCACGGTTTTTAGGAAATCCACTGGCGGCTAAAAACATACCTGAAGCACCGTCACGCAACACGTAATGGTCATCGACTTTAAGGCAACGCAACTCAGGCATCTGTACAGGGTCCATTTTAGGAGGAGCCGCTTCGCCACTTCGCAAAAGCTTACGTGTGTTCTTGCAGTCGTCGCTAGTGCAACCAAAATACTTACCAAAACGGCCATTTTTGAGCTGCATATCGCTCTCGCACTTGTCACACTCAAGTACAGGGCCTTCATAACCCTTTATTTTATAGGTCCCGATCTCAACTTCAAAACCAGAGCAGTCGGGATTATTCCCACAGATGTGTAATTTACGGGTCTCGTCCAAGAGATAGCTATCCATCGCGGTATTACAAACTGTGCAGTGATGCTTACTAATTAACAACTTGGCCTCGGCCTCATCATCTTCATCAACGTTAACCGCTTCATCGCCAGAGACAAGATTCATCGTCGACTTACAACGCTCTTTTGGTGGCAAGGAATAACCTGAACAGCCTAGAAATACACCCGTGCTACCAGTACGGATCTGCATTGGGCGACTACAGGTTGCGCACTCGATGTCAGTTTCAGTAGGGCTATTGGGCCTCATTCCACCATCATCGTCATTCTGAGCTTTCAACAAGGTTGATGAGAAGTCAGAATAAAAACTATCTAGAAGGTCACGCCATTGCATGCGGCCCTTTGCAACATCATCTAAACGATCTTCCATCGTGGCTGTAAAACTATAGTCCATTAACTCGGTAAAGCTTTCAACCAAGCGCTCGGTAACAATGTCACCCATTTTTTGAGCATAAAAACGCCGCTTTTCGACCTGAACGTAACCGCGATCTTGAATCGTCGATATGATCGCTGCATAGGTTGACGGGCGCCCAATGCCGCGTTTTTCTAACTCTTTCACCAAGCTCGCTTCGGTATAACGCGCGGGCGGCTTAGTGAAGTGCTGAGTTGGTATAAGGGCTTGCAAATTCAACACTTCGCCAACTGTCATCGACGGCAGTACACCATCATCATCTTTCTTGACTTGAGCGGGCTGAACTCTCTGATAGCCGTCAAAGACAATTACTCGGCCTCGAGTACGCAGCTCGTAATCGCCAACATTCAATACCACGCTGGTGCTTAAAAACTTAGCTGGGACCATCTGGCAGGCCACGAACTGCCGCCAAATCAAGGTATATAAACGCTCTGCATCACGATCTACATTGGTGATTTGAGTCGGCTTTACTTTTACATCAGATGGGCGAATGGCTTCATGCGCCTCTTGCGCTCCATCTTTACTCGAATAAGACATCGGACCGTCGGGCAAATACTTTTTACCATATTCACTATCAATGAATCCGCGACAATCAGCCACCGCATCTTTGCTCAAGTTAGTTGAATCGGTACGCATATAGGTGATGTAGCCAGCTTCATACAGGCGTTGAGCTAGCATCATCGTTTTTTTAACACCAAAACCTAACCGTGTACTCGCTGCCTGTTGCAAGGTCGACGTGATATAGGGCGCGGTCGGCTTGGTTGAAGTAGGTCGCTCATTGATTTCGGCAACCTTATAATCAGCCGCCTCTAAATGCGCGACCGCAATATCGGTTTGTTCTTGAGTAACGGGCTTGAAGCTCTCGCCTTTGTACTTACGCACTTCAAAATTGACTGTATCTTTCGCTTTGGTTTTTAAATCGGCAAAAAGGTCCCAATACTCTTCGGGAATAAAGGCCCGAATTTCGCGCTCTCGCTCAACGACTAAACGTAATGCGACCGACTGAACACGCCCAGCAGACAAACCCCGAGCAATTTTAGCCCACAGTAGCGGGGAGACCATATAGCCTACAACTCTGTCAAGAAAACGACGCGCTTGCTGTGCTTGGACACGCGCCATGTCTACTGGGCCAGGGTTTTCAAACGCCGCTTGAATCGCCGTCTTAGTGATTTCATTGAATACCACTCGGCGATAACGCGTAGGGTCACCACCGATAGCTTCTTGAAGGTGCCAAGCAATAGCCTCACCCTCTCTGTCCATATCAGTCGCGAGATAGATAATGTCAGCATCTTTGGCGAGTTTAACCAACTCGTCGACCACTTTTTCTTTACCTGGCAGAATTTCGTAACGCGCCTCCCAGTTCTTATCAGGATCAATACCCATCCTGTTAATCAGCTGGATCTTACTTTTTTTCTGTCGATGAACGATCTTATCTTCGGGAGATAGTTTGCGAGTGATGGCCGCTTGACGAGCACGCTCTTTCGAGTCGACAGGTTTTTTATCGCCACCACTGGTAGGTAGATCTCGAATATGCCCAACGCTGGACTTAACTATGTAGTCGTCACCGAGGTATTTATTGATCGTTTTCGCTTTTGCTGGCGATTCGACTATGACTAAAGACTTGCCCATTTTTTATTGCTTACTATGTTGTATTTAATGCTGTACGCAGGTTGCTAACAGACAAATTTGACTTTATAAGTGTGCAGAGTATCCACAATAAGCGGCATGCGAGCAAGGCTTAGTGTATTGCAGGTAACAAATCTTCACTAACAATCACCTCGACCCACTCGGCTATTTCGTCAAAACCAGGCTGATTACTCAATACCATCAGCACTACCCATTTTATATGGTCGATAGTGACATCAACAGAGTCGAGTGCGATAACTCGATCAATAACCGTTTCGCGAGAAAACTGATCTAGCAAACCTGCGCTCACCAACCGCGCTAAAAGAGTCTGCCCCTCAATTTTCAAACGATCAAGCTCTTGTTTTGTATAGAAACGCGTCGAACTGGCCGCCGGTGGCTGCCAATCAACCTCACTCGGATCGCGCTCACATACATCAAGTAGACCTTCAAGCCAAACAAATGCCTTGTCGACTTCATCATCGGGAAAACCAACATTAACTAACTCTTTCGCCAGTTCCTCTTGGCCCGGTTCAAACGAGTCACCATCAATGATGTAATTTTCGAAGAGGTAAATCAGCACTTCGAGCATATCTTCTTTCATTCACACCCCTCTAGATAAATCGGCACAACCGAATCTATCAAGATAAATTTACGTAACCACCATCATCGGCGATTGCCACAACCCCTAAGAGCTCCAGTTCAAGTAGCATGGATGAAACTTCGGCCGAGGTCAATTCGCTGCCCAATATTATGTCGTCAATCGAGGTCGACTCGGTAGAAATATACTTAAGAAGGAAGTGTTTGGCGTCAGTGTTCGATGCTATAGATAGAGACGTTGAAGTGAGGGAAGTATTGGCTTGCACGAACCTAGACAGCGGCTCAGACAAACAGTGAATCACATCTTTAGCTGAGCTGACTAATGCCGCACCTTGCTTTAGTAATTGGTGAGAGCCGTAGTATTGGGTACTCAACGCAGAACCCGGCACCACCATTACCTCTCTATTTTGCTCCATCGCTAAGCGAGCTGTTATCAAGGTGCCGCTGCGTTCGGCCGCCTCGACGATAACAACACCGAAAGACAGGCCACTTATAATGCGATTTCGTTGGGGAAACGTATAACGACTTGGCTTTACTCCAAGTGGGTATTCAGAGATCAATAATCCTCCAGCTGCTAAATTTTCATACAACGCTCGATGTCTCGAGGGGTAGATCGTATCCAAACCATTGCCAAGCACGGCGATACTCTTGCCCCCGTTAGTAATCGCAGCTTGGTGAGCTGCACCATCCACGCCAAACGCCATACCACTTGTCACCACGACTCCCAACTCAGCCAAATCATGGCTTATTGTTCGAGTGATTTTTTCACCAACCGGGGTTGGCCGACGAGAGCCAACAATAGCCACCTGGGGTTCGGTCAGTAAACCAATATTGCCAATGGCAAACAACGCCAGCGGCGGGTCAGTCAACTCAAGCAATAAAGGTGGATAGCGCTCATCAGTAAACGGAATCAAATGATGATTATCTCGATTGAGCCAACTCAGGTCCGCTTGAATACTCAACTTATCAATTGATGACGATAGATTTCGTTGCCGGCCAGCGATGAGCATACGCACCTGTTCAACTGGCGCATCTAACACCCGTGACGGGCTTTTAAAGTAGTGGATTAAGTCGCGTTTTTGCGAAGAGCTCCAACGCCGATCACGAATCAGTCGACACCAACACTCATAAGGCAGTTTATCGGTTTCGCCGCCGATAAAAAAACGATCTTGCTGCATAATAACGACCCTCCATGGTCATAGTAAAATACGGCGCCAAGCTAAGTCTTGCGCCGTTTCTTTATTTAGATTCGCTAAACCCTAAAAAGAATCACTCGGCACTAGGGCTAACTAAAGCATCACCAGCGACTATTTGTTGGTTTGAATCAGTTATGATGGCGTAACTAACCTTCTCAAACGTTCTAAACACCAAGGCAAGTCCGATTTTCTCTTCTGGCAAAAAGTATTTTTCACCGGTAAATGGATCTTTCTTAGCCTTCTTTTGGCTCAGAACTCGCAACACATCGCCCGCTTTCACCCCTTCTCGCTCACCCAGGTTAATCGCAACAATTGATAGCGCGCCTAGCTCGGCAGATCGATTAGGCGTCTCCAAAATAACGCCACGAATTTTATCATTCTGCGGAGCGCTCGGAGCAAAGAAAGGCAAAGCCTCTTCGACTAAAACCGCACGAAGCCGGTCTCTAATATTAATATCTTCGTAACTCTTAGTGATGGTCAAACGCGCAGGGTCACCCTCTTTTAACAGATTAGCATCTCCTAAGTGCCTCGCTTCCCAGCCTAGGCTCTCACCACTCACCGGGTCAACAAAATGACGGCCCGGTTTAAATATTCTAAATTTATCAATCGACTGATCCTCAATACCTCTCGCATAAAACTGGTCGTATTTACCGAGAACCAAACGACTATTATAGCCGTCTACAATGTAAGGGGCTGATTTCAACTCATTCGCATCTGTAACCAATGGCGAATTGATGTATGGCTCAATAGCGGCGGGATCGATCAAAGGGATCGCATCACCGTAGCGACTAGCTCTGGGCTCTGGCGACAATTTAACGGTTTCACGACGCAGAGTTCGCAATACCGGACGACCATCAACAAAGGTCAATACCAGCACATCACCAGGGTAAATAAGATCAGGGTTTTCTACCTGAGGGTTCCCCTGCCACACTTCAGGCCAACGCCACGGATCACGCAGAAATTTGCCTGAAATACCCCACAAGGTATCACCTTTGACTATGGTGTAGCGATCTGGGTAAGAGTCAGCTAACAATGAATCATTGGCTGCGTGACTGTTCACGCCAACACTCATCGTTAATGCCAAAGCAACCAGGGCTAGCTGGAAGCGGCGAATAAGGCGTTGAACAATCTCACCAAATGCAAACCTGTTGCTTGCTAGGCTTGCTTGATGAGACGGTATTTTGAAGTTCGATTTAATTATTGTCATTAGTTATGTGCCTATATAAGTTAGGCTTAGCTGGTTAGGCTGCATTCGCTTACTTAAATTCTTCACCTGAATTATAACTCCAATAAATTCGAAGTATAATAGGCTCAAACAAGCTTCACACTTTTGGTTTTCATGGCATGTCTTCTACTATTCGAGCATAATACACACACTCAAATGGCTAAAGCAGTTTGCACGCCGTTTATTTAAACTCTTATTAAAACTTTATCACTTAACTTTGTTCTAGATAGCGCCTGATACTGCTCGGTATAACTAATCATTAGTGCCGCATTACAGTAACTAAGTGGCTAGATTAGTTCTCAAGCGAGCCATTAAGCAAGCCTAGAACGTAAATAATATAGCTTATTTAGTATGTTACGAGAACATTGTAGAATACAGTTTACGTTATTTTTAACCTAAACTGTAAGCGAAATTCAGTATTAGTGACCCAAACCCAGGTATTGTGAGCCCGCAAATGGCCATTTTAGAAATCTTAGTTTATCCAGATGAACGCCTTAGAACTGTCGCGAAACCCGTCGAGACAGTTGATGAATCAACTCGCCAATTGGTTAAAGACATGACTGAGACCATGTATGACGCCAATGGTATCGGCCTTGCGGCAACCCAAGTCAACATCCATCAGCAAGTAATTGTTATGGACCTTTCGGATGAGCGCAACGAGCTCAGAGTACTAATTAATCCGACCGTGATCGAGCAAGATGGAGAACAAGTATACGATGAAGGCTGCCTCTCAGTGCCCGAATACTACGCGCCGGTGAAACGGGCCGAGAACATAAAGATCAATGCGTTAGATGAACAGGGTGAGATTTACCAACTCGAAGCGCACGGGCTACTAGCCGTTTGCATTCAACACGAGATGGACCATCTGGCGGGCAAAGTGTTCGTCGATTACTTATCGCGCCTGAAGCAAGATCGCATCAAGAAAAAATTTGTAAAACGCGCCCGTTCTTTCGATTAATCGAACCGCATTAGCGACGTAATTTACTAATACGTATTCAGACAAAAAAATGACTCACCTCGAACCAAAAACTACTTATATTTAATGAAAATTATTTTTGCCGGCACTCCAGCGTTTGCCGTCGCGCCGCTCAAAGCATTGGCAACAGCGCATGAAGTCGTCGCGGTCTTCACGCAGCCTGACCGCAAAGCTGGCCGTGGTAAAAAACTAACAGCATCTCCAGTAAAAGAATATGCTTGCGAAATTGGTGTGCCTGTTTTCCAGCCCTCAACATTAAAAGACCAAGCAGGTCTAATACAAGACTTGAATGCCGATATTATGATAGTGGTAGCTTACGGCATGTTGTTACCGCAAGAAATACTCGACATTCCGCCCTTAGGCTGCTTAAACATTCATGCATCCCTACTACCTCGCTGGCGTGGCGCGGCGCCAATTCAGCGCGCGATTGAAGCCGGCGATCAACAAACAGGGGTGAGCATAATGCGCATGGAATTGGGCCTCGATACTGGCCCGGTCTTTAAAATGTTGACCCTCGACATTTCAGACTCTGACACCAGTCAAACTATACATAACCAGCTAGCAACGCTGGGCGCTGATGGCATTTGTCAGGTTGTGCTGGCACTTGAGAACAACCCAGATATCACACCAACACCTCAAAACCAAGCCTTATCAAACTACGCGAAAAAAATCACCAAAGCTGAAGCTGAACTTGACTGGACAATGTCTGCCAAGCAACTTCAGCAGCAATTACGCGCTTTTATTCCTTGGCCTGTTAGTCAAACTCAACATCAAGGAACTCGTCTTAGAATTTGGCAGTCGAGCGTCGTCGAAAGCGAGCACTCAAGTTTGCCCGGCACCATCATCGCGGTCAGCGACTTAGGCGTTGATGTTGCCTGCGCTTCAGGAGCACTACGATTGGAAAAACTACAACGTGACGGCAGCAAACCAATGGCTTACTCAGATTTTCGCAACGGTTACAGTTTACCGGTTGGAGACGTTTTAGGCAGTCGGGCTGCACTTGATCTGGATAAGGAGAACATAAATGGCTAAACGCCTAAACGCACGTGCCGCCGCCGCCAAGCTTTCATGGCAAATCATAGACAAAGGCCAGTCACTTGATGCCGCAATCTCTGATTTTTTCGAAACAAATGACTACTCGCCCCAAGACAGAGGCTTTGTACAAGAGCTTGTTTACGGCGTATGCCGTTGGTACGGAGAGTTAGACGCCATTGCCGCGACGCTTTTACGATCACCTATTCGCAATAAAGACCGTGTAGTCCATTTTGTTTTGCTGATTGGCCTATATCAGTTGCGTCATATTGACACGCCAGAGCATGCCGGCGTTGATGAAACCGTGTCGGCTTGCAAACAACTGGATAAACAATGGGCCAAAAATGTAATTAACGGGTGCCTACGTAACTATCTCAGGGCGCCCAACGAATTCGAAGAGGATGTCAATAAAATGAGTCATCCCGAATGGATGCAGCATGCTATTGACAATGCCTGGCCACAGCATTCAGAGGCTATTTTCGCGGCCAATAACCAACGCCCGCCAATGTGCCTACGAGTCAATACTCGGCAACAGAGTCGTGATGATTATCGACTTCAACTCAAACAAGTTGGCATTGATGCTAGTCTCGATGACAACGCCGATGACGGGCTTATCTTAGCGTCGCCCTGTGCGGTTACCTCTCTACCTGGATTTAATGACGGCACATGCTCGGTGCAGGACACCGCCGCACAAATTAGCGCAGACTTACTCGATGTTCAAATAGGTATGTCGGTGTTAGACGCCTGTGCCGCTCCTGGGGGGAAAACAGCACACATTCTTGAGCGATGTGACAATAACGTCGAAATGCATGCGCTCGATATTTCTGAACGCCGTTGTCAGCAGCTATTGTCGACACTCGCTCGCCTAGAGCTGACGGCGAATGTCATTACCGCTGATGCCAGTAAAACTCCGAATTGGAAAATACCTAGCGATGGCTACGATCGTATATTGATAGACGCCCCCTGTAGCGGCCTTGGCGTGATTCGTCGCCACCCAGATATTAAGCATCATCGCCGCCCGAGCGACATCGACGCTCTGGAAGGCATTCAAACGGCGCTCTTAGATAGCCTTTGGGCTCAACTAAAGCCCGGTGGCGTCATGCTTTACATGACTTGCTCGGTACTGCCTCGTGAAAATGAACACCAAATCGAACAGTTTGTTGCGCGAACAAACGATGCTATGCTCGATGATATACAGCACCCGAGTGCTTTGACTCTTAATTATGGCGCCCAAACATTGCCGGGCGTCCATGGCATGGACGGTTTTTACTATTGCGTATTGCGAAAACAATAAACACCCAGCCCGTTAGACAAACAAGCACTGAGTCTGGGTGTGGGTCTGAGTGCGCGTTATCAACTCAGGCATTCGTCGCGCAAAAAACAAAGTGGTACGCGATCACTCTTTTAAGCGCTATTTTGTTGCTGGCAAACCCTGCAGCATCCGCTCAAAGTATCACGTATGACGCTGGCGGGCTAAAAATAGAACTATCAGAAGACGTGCGAGCTGCAATCGACAGTGGCGTTTCTTTGACGTTTGAAAGTCAATTCTCGCATACGAAACGATTCTTTTTTTTTCAATGGCGCACTGAAGTGGTTCAACATAACTTTGTTGTCACGCGCCACACTTTATCGAATCGGTATCTTGTGCACGAAAACAATAAACCAGCTCCTCATATTTTCACCTCGATGCGCGAAACGATGGCATTTATTAGTGAATCAGCTCTGGATCGCTTCGCTAAATATCATTGGCAACAACCACATGCTGCCGATGAACATCAGATAAGATTGCGTTTAAGCAAAACTAAACTCCCTGGGCCGATGCGCTTAACCGCCTTCATCGCCGCCGATTGGGACCTAGACTCTGGCTGGAGCTCATGGCACTCAGATCAATAATAAAAAAAATATCATCGCCACTCCCGGTGATTTCGGTTTGCACCGGCCTACTCTTTGCTCTGACCTACCTGATCATCAGATCGCTTAGCGATGATGCTTCTGGTGAATTACAACTGTGGATCACCATCATCGGCAGTCTGGGTATTGCCGTACTGATATTCTTTCTGATCAGCAACGGCTACACACTATTCGCACAATATCGGCGCAACGAAATCGGATCGAAGCTAACCGTTAAAATGGTCGTTATATTTTTTTTTCTCACTGTCATTCCTTTTTCGCTAATCTATTTCTTCTCGATTCAATTTCTAAATAAAGGGGTCGACAGCTGGTTTGATGTACGCATTGAAAAAACAGTGAAAGACTCCTTATTATTGAGTCAGTCAGCGCTTGAAGGCATCAAAGAAGAAGTGATTACCGACGTTGAAGAAATCGCCAATAATATTAGCATTAGATTAGAATTAAACAGACTAAAGTTAAATCGCCCGCTGAGCACAAAAGACCTGGTCGATATTTTAAAAGATCAACGGCGGATCAATGACTACAACGAACTATCGCTGTACAACGACGATGGCCGAATAGTTGCCTTTTCTATTGTCGATGATGCCAGCATTTTGCCCGACATTCCTGGCGATGAGGTTTTTACAGAGTTACGTTTAAATCAGATTTACAATAGAAAGTTAGACCAACCCTATAGCTACACATTGCTAGAACCCATTTCCGAGACCATGCAACAACTGCGAGTGGCGACATTCATTCGTGACAAGCAGTTTGGTCAGTTCTACTGCCTGCAAGCAATTAAGTTACTGCCTTTGCGTTACGCCAATTTAGCCAGTAGCGTCGAAAGCGCAAACAATCAATATGCTCAAATGGTGTTTGCTCGCGGCCCATTAAAATTCAGCTTAATCGTAACCTTGAGCCTAATTTCCTTAGCGAGTCTGCTGTTTTCAATCCTCACGGCCGTATATTTGTCTCGCCGACTCGTTGCGCCTATTTCAAACTTAGCATCAGGCACACAGAAAATTGCCGAAGGTAATTACGGTTCTCATTTACCCGTTACGAGCTCCGATGAACTTGGTATTTTGACCAAGTCTTTCAATAATATGAGCAGCAAGATCAGTGAGGCACAACAAATAGCGCTTGCTAGTCAAACCGAAACAGAACAACAAAAAGGGTACCTTGAAGCGGTGCTTACTAATTTGTCGTCTGGTGTATTTTCTTTTGATGAGAATACATGCTTACAAATATGTAATAGCGCGGCGACTGAAATTTTAGGTTTAGAGCAAGGTTCGCTGTTAGAGAAATCAGCCGACCAACTGTGTGAACAAGACCATCATGCCCAACAATTTTTCGAGTTAATCAATGCCGGAATTAAATCAAAGCAGAATAATTGGCAAGATGAAATCACCTTGCTTGGTACTCATGGGCGCCAAATGTTGATTGTTAGAGGCTCTGTATTACAAATTAACAATGATCTATTTGACGCGGCTGGCGAAGCCGTAAAACCACTCGAAAATCACGTGGTTGTGTTCGATGACGTCACGAATCTCATTCAAGCTCAGCGTGATGCCGCTTGGGGCGAGGTCGCACGAAGGCTCGCTCACGAGATCAAAAACCCGCTAACACCTATCCAGCTATCGGCAGAACGCATCAAACTAAAACTGTACGACAAGGTAGATGGGGAACTTCAAGAAACACTCGAGCGCAGCACTCGCACCATCGTTCAACAAGTTGAGTCAATGAAAGAAATGGTCAACGCCTTTTCAAGCTATGCCCAACCGGTTAGAGCTAAGCTCGCCCCGCTCAATGTGAACCAGCTAATAAGAGATGTTGTTGAACTTCATACATCTCATCTAAATAAAATAGAACTGCGTTTAGAGCTTCACTCAGACTTGCCAACAATTAAGGCAAACGCGTCAGCCATGCGACAAGTGTTGAACAACCTCGTGATCAATGCGAGTCATGCTCTAGAAGAGACAGAAAAACCGACCATTACAGTCCGCACAGACATGGCGGCTAAAGTGACTGGCGAATACATCGATTTGGTCGTTGAGGATAATGGTTCTGGCATTCCTGAAGACATACGCGAGTCTTTATTCGATCCATACGTGAGCTCGAAAGCGAAGGGTTCTGGTTTAGGCTTAGCCATCGTAAAACGCATTGTCGAAGAGCACAGCGGCTCTGTTTGGACCCGTAAAGGCTCACAAGGAGGCACAGCAATGCATCTAAGGCTGCCGATCAACGCGATGCAAACCTATCGTGGCAATCGCCGTCAAAATAGTTTACATTCGAGCGATTCTGATGACATCGACCAAGTTATTAAGTAGTTTAGTGTTAAAGAAAACTAAACATTCGAAACATTAATCAAAAGTGCCCATTCTAAGAATGCCTCAATTCAGTTCAAAAGCACGCCTTTCCTAAGCGAATAAATAGATGAATACTGATCGCCAACATATATTAGTCGTCGATGATGAACCCGATATTCGCAATATTTTGCAAGACATATTGCAGGACGAAGGTTATAGCGTCAGCGTTGCTGAAAATGCCGACCAAGCACGAGTTCGGTTCAGAGAAGATCAACCCAATTTAGTATTGTTGGATATCTGGATGCCCAAAGAAGACGGCATTTCAGTGCTCAAAGACTGGGTTGAAAACCAGGTATTATCCGATACGCCTGTGGTGATGATCTCAGGCCATGGCACCGTAGAAAATGCAGTCGAGGCTGTAAAACTTGGGGCCTACGACTTTTTAGAAAAACCGTTGTCGACCGGCAAGCTTCTATTGAGTGTTGAACGAGGCTTAGAAAATGCATCACTTCGTCGAGAAAACAAACAACTAAAATCTCGGTTAAAGTATAACTCTCCGATGATTTCTAATAGCGACTCTAGCCGTGAGTTATTGCGTCACATCCAATTGCTAGGCCCTACAGACAGCTGGGTCTTCATTACCGGTGAGTCAGGTACTGGCAAACACTTAGTCGCTCAAAAAGTACACGAAAACAGCCCTCGTTCAACGGCTTCATTTGTAGAGCTTAACTTAGCCGCCATGCCTAGCGAAGGTGTGGCACAAGCGCTATTCGGAAGCGAAATCGACGGAAAACTCGTTCTCGGGCGCTTTGAAGAAGCAAAAGGCGGCACCTTATTTATCAATGAGGTGCTAGGGCTTAATTTAGAAACCCAAAACATGCTATTGAGTGCGCTCCAAGAACGTCAATTTCTGCGTTTAGGTGGCAGTGAATATATAGAACTGGATGTTCGCGTCATTGTTACCACTAGCGGAAACCCGCAAAAAGCAGTTAACGAAGGCAATTTTAGCGAAGATCTATATTATCGACTGAACGTCATTCCAATCCAAGTTCCAGCTCTTCGCCAACGCCGAAAGGATTTGCCAGAGCTAATTGAGTTGTTCATTGAAGATGTCGCCAGCAAAAATCAGCTAGAGGTTCCCGAGCTCACTGGTGAGGCCATGACCACTTTAATCGAATATAAATGGCCTGGAAATGTTCGCCAGCTGCAAAATGTAATTCAGCGCTTATTAGTACTCAATAGCGGCGACAAAATAGATATAGACTCGATTAAGTCAGCTCTGGGCGGCGATTTAGATATGCGTCAAAAATCAGCGCAGCTACCCGATTACTTCGAAGGTGATATGCGCCAGGCAAAAGAAGAATTCGAACGCGCCTACTTGAGTCATCATCTCGAAACAGTTGGCGGAAACGTTAGCCAATTAGCGAAAAAAGTGGGTCTGGAGCGAACTCATTTGTATCGAAAGCTCAAAAGCTTGGACCTTAACGCGCGTGACGCCAAGTAACGGCGCTACTTAGGCTTACATAGTGAACGCAACATGAAAATTCTAATCCTAGGGGCCAGTCAGGTCGGGGTGTCCATTGCCGAAGTGTTGGTTGGTGAAGAAAATGATGTCACCATCATCGACGTTAACAGCGACGTGTTACAACAGTTGCAAAATCGTTTGGATATTCGCACAGTCACGGGCAGTGCCGCTCACCCATCGGTTTTAAGGGCCGCTGGCGCTGAAGATGCCTCACTGATTTTAGCCGTCACCGACAACGACCAGGTCAACTTAGTCGCATGCCAAATCGCCGAAACTTTTTTTTCCACGCCGACTAAAATTGCGCGCCTACGCTCAAATGAATATTTAAATAACCCCGAATTATTCAGCAGTGAATCGGGTTTCCATGTAGATGTTGTCATCTCGCCAGAGAAAATTGTTCGCGATCACATCACTCGTTTAATAGAGTTTCCAGGGGCCTTACAAGTACTCGATTTCGCTGATGGCTTAGTACAACTAGTCGGCGTTAAGGCGGTCGCCGGGGGCGCTTTAATTAACTGCCCTCTTGAAGAACTCAAAGAGCACATGCCTGGCATTGAGACCCGTGTAGCCGCTATTTATCGCGATGGTGAGGTCATTACCCCAAAATCCGACACCATCATCAAAGAAGGCGATGAAGTGTTTTTTGTTGCGGCGCGCGAGCATATTCGAGAAGTCATGAAAGAGATGCGTGGCCAGAGCGATAAGACCAAACGCGTTTTCATCGCTGGAGGCGGCAATATCGGCTTAAATCTAGCTCGAGAATTAGAACGCAAAGGCTATAGCGTTAAACTTATCGAATTCAATACCGCGAGAGCGGAGCAAATAGCCAAATCAGTACGTAGCACAATTGTGCTCAACGGCGACGCGGCTGATGCGAACCTTTTACTGCAAGAAAATATCGAAGCGGCCGATGTGTTTTGTGCTGTTACTGAAAAAGACGAAATCAATATTTTGTCGGCCAATTTAGCCAAACAATTGGGTGCTAAGCGAGTTATGGCGCTGGTAAATAAACCCGCTTACGTCGAACATTTAGAACACCGAGATATCAACGTCATCATATCTCCTCGTGTTGCCACCATTGGCAGCGTGTTAGCCCATATTCGACGTGGCGATGTAGTCGCAGTGCACTCATTACGTAGAGGCCGTGCCGAAGCCATCGAAGCGATCGCTCACGGTGATGCTAAGTCATCAAAAGTAATTGGTCGTGGCGTTAGAGAGATACCGTTCCCTGAAGGCACAGGCGTTGGTGCAATTGTTCGCGATCAACAGGTTATTATCCCCAATGTTGACACCATTATTGAACCTGAAGACCATGTAATTATATTCATGGATAACAAGTCGTGCATCGCTGACGTAGAAGCGCTATTCCAAGTCGCTGTCACCTTCATCTAATGCAAACCCCTTAGTGACGGTTACCTACTATGCATTATAAAACCGTTTTAAAAATTCTAGGTGTACTACTGATTATCTTCAGTGTTACGCACCTAACGCCACTCTTAGTGTCATTAATCTATGATGATGGCAATAGTTTCCCATTTATGGTGTCTTTTTCAGTCACCTTGCTTACAGGCTTATTTTTATGGGCGCCCGCTCGGAAAAGTAAACGCGATTTGCGCTACCGAGATGGCTTCCTCGTAGTGGTTTTATTCTGGACAGTGCTTGCAACCTTTGGAGCGCTGCCTTTTTTATTCTCGAGTCACCATTCCTTGAGTGTGACCGATGCATTTTTCGAATCGATGTCTGGCTTAACGACGACCGGTGCCACCATTCTCACCGACCTCGATTCTCTACCCCACTCTACACTCTATTACCGCCAGCAACTTCAATGGTTAGGTGGTATGGGCATTGTTGTATTAGCCGTCGCGATCATGCCTATGCTCGGAATTGGCGGCATGCAGCTTTATCGCGCCGAAACACCAGGGCCAATGAAGGACAGTAAATTAACCCCACGGATAACCGAAAGCGCTAAAGCCCTTTGGTATATCTATCTAGGTTTAACGGTACTGTGCATAGTGTGCTATTGGATTGCTGGCATGACCTTGTTTGATGCTATTTGCCATGCTTTTTCAACCGTCGCTATTGGAGGGTTTTCGACCCATGACGCCAGCCTAGGTTTCTTCAATAGCGCCTCCGTCGAAATTGTTGCCATGGTATTTATGCTAATAGCCTCAGCTAACTTCTCGTTACACTTTCTAGCCTGGAGAAATAAGTCGATCATGCCTTACCTTCGTGATAGCGAGTACCGATTCTTTCTATCAGCTCTTGGGGTTACTGCGATAATTGTCGTGGCATCACTTGTGTCACAAGACCTTTATAGCACCAACAGTTTGGCGGCACGCCAAGGTTTGTTTCATTTAATCTCCGTAGTAACAACAACAGGCTTCACCTCGACTAACGGCTTCGCTTGGTGGCCTGGGGCACTGCCTGTCTTGTTAATCTTATTTAGCTTCATGGGTGGTTGCGCTGGCTCTACCGCGGGTGGAATGAAGGTTATGCGCATTCAAATGATGTACAAACAAGGCAGTAAAGAAATCGTGCGTCTAGTGCACCCAAACGCCATTTTATCGATCAAGACCGGGGGGCAAGTCATTAGTGACCGAGTCATCAGCACTGTAACCGCGTTTTTCTCGATGTATATTTTCAGCTTTGCGCTGACAGGTTTCGCCTTAAGTGCAGCAGGCCTAGATTGGATCACCGCATTTTCAGCCGCCGCCGCTTGCTTGAATAATCTCGGCCCAGGTTTAGCTGAAGTGGCAAACAACTACGCCAACATCAATGACACAGCAAAGTGGATTCTATCGTTTGCCATGCTATTAGGGCGACTTGAGTTATTTACACTATTGGTGCTTTTCACAACCACGTTTTGGCGTGACTAAAATGCTTTTTCAGACACTCCATCAACATTAAAAAAGGCCGCAATAGCGGCCTTTTTTAATGAAAGTCGTGAGTCTATTTATAAACTGACGCTTTACGAAAATGCTTAGTAAGCAAATAATATACAACCGCGCGGTATTTATTGCGGTTTGATTTTCCATAGATCTTGATCACTTCTTGGATTCCCTCATCGAGTTTCGGTGAGTCTTTCAGGCCAAGCTTCTTAATCAAGAAATTTTTCTTTACTCGATCAAGCTCCTTTGGGTCACCACCCGACACCGTAGAGGCATCCGCATTATAAATTGAAGGGCCGCAACCAATGGTTACCGCTGTCAACAATTTCATATCAGGTTTCATCTCACACTTCTTTTCTAAATCACCGGCATACTTGGCAATTAAATCATCGCGCTTGCTCATTACTCATCTCCCAAAATTGGTAGTTAGGGTTAATTATAAATTGTCTAACTCGACTGAGGAAACAACTTCTTAAATCCCCAAATTCAAGTCGTGAAACACTGCACACCATCACAGTGCATTTGACAGTACCGTAAGCCCTTTTAAATTAAAAGAGTAATACAGATCTATTTATAAAATTTAACACCCTTGTCAACCTCCTCAGGTGGTCGCGTTTTAAACCGTTTATGTACCCAAAAATATTGTTCTGGATTAGGCCTAATTAAATTAGCGACCTCCTCATTCATGCGAGCAGTGTCTACAAATTCATCCCCGCTAGGAAAGTTTTCTAACGCTGGATTTAGAAAAATATCATAACCTCTTCCCCATGGCCGAATTCGAGTTCGGCAAGGTATCACTAGAGCGTCAGTCATCTCTGCAAATTTACCCAGCATCGAATACGTGGATGCTAACTCATGAAAGAACGGCACAAACACACCTTTGCTACCCGCATCTTGATCAGGCAAATAATAAAATGGATGCCCCTGTCGTATCGCTCGAATCAAGTTTCTCATGGGCGCTTTACGTTCGACCATTACACCGCCGAAACGAGTACGGCCTCGCCTGACGAGTTCATCGATCAAGCCATTTTTAGCGTATTGATACATACTCAGCATTGGCCTTTCTTGGGCCAGTATGTGCCCGGGAACTTCAATCGCAGCAAAGTGTGGTGCAAGTAGAATAATATTCCGTCCAGAGCTCAATGCGCTATCGTAATCATCTCGCCCGTGGACAGTGACCAGCTTGTTATAGCGCTTCTGAGATATCCACCAATTCATTGGCGTTGCTAACAATGCCTGCCCCGCCATTTGATAATGGCGGCGATTTATTAGCTGGCACTCAGCCGCAGAAAATTCTGGAAAGCAGGCACTTATATTTCTAAAAGCGATACGCCTCCTTGACGCACCCAAAGCGTAAAAAACCAAACCAATACCTTGACCTAAAATAGCGACAATGGGTAACGGTAGAACGCTTAAAAGACGAAAAAAACCTAAACCTAACCAAGTTGGCCAATAGCGAGGGTTGAGAAAAGAGGTGAGAGGGGTAGATTGCACGAAGACTGTCGATAATCGAGTTGCACCAGTAATACTTGATAATATCATATTGTCAGTAAGTTCTGGCACGTCCAGCGGGTCTTTAGATTCATAGCATCGCAATCACGTATAGTTTGCTAAACTCTTAATGCAGAATATGATTATGAATAGACGTACATTACTCTCAGTTTCAGTTGTCGGCCTCGTTGGCGGTATTGCCGGTGTCGGCTGGCTCAAAGCTCAAGAGAGCAGTGCTGATACAGCAACTCAAACGCCAACAAAGAAAACCATGACTGATGCCATTAAACTAGATCCTAACCCGATCAACATTGAACCACTAGAATTAGACAAGGCTCAATGGCAAGCGCGTCTAAGCGAAGAAGCCTATTATGTATTACGCAAAGAAGGCACTGAAAGACCCTTCACTAGCGAGCTTAATGATGAAAAACGCGATGGCGAGTTCGCCTGCGCGGGCTGCGATTTAGTATTATTTAAATCCAACCAAAAATTTGACAGTGGCACTGGCTGGCCCAGTTTTTTTGATGCTGTCGAAGGCCGTGTTGGTACAAAGCGAGACTTCAAATTGATTTTGCCTCGCACTGAATATCATTGCGCACGCTGCGGTGGTCACCAAGGGCATATTTTCAATGACGGCCCGGCCCCGACCAATCTACGTTATTGCAATAACGGCGTCGCCCTAAAATTCATTCCAGCTTAGCAACTTAAAAAGAGTTTTTGAGCCTGCAAATAGGCCTGCAGGCTCGGCACTTTCGGCGCCGCACTCAGCAGGTCACTCCACTCGTCGACATCATTGAGTTCAGGCAACTCGTTTAAGTTTAAACACACCGAGTCAGCTCTGAGTCGAGTTGTATTGAGCACCTGATCACCACCCCAAGGCATATTCGCAAATAAAGCGTCAGCGGCCCCACATAAACCCAGAAAATAGTAGCCGCCATCTTCAGACGGCCCAATGACCGCATTACCTGCCTGTAGAAAGTCATGAGCTTGCTTTAAAGCCAACGGTAAAACATGAGGCGCATCGCACCCCATTACCGCGCAAGGGTACCCAAAGCGAGCTAAGCCGTCGCGCATTTTTTCGCCAAGATCTCCGGCACATTGCGGCACCAAGGTGATAGGGTAACGTTGCTGCATCTCGATAAAGAAGGCATGTTCCAGATCTAACCACGCAGACAAATAAACCTCGCCAGGCCAGTATTCACATGCTCGTTGTATAGATGCTTCCATTAGCCGCTCGGCAATTTTAGCGGCTTGCTCAGCTGAGCAATTCGACATTAAACGTGTCTTTACTTTTCCAGCGATAGGCGCCTTAGCAAATAATAGTAGAGGAATACTATCTGACATCGTCGTAACCACGTTTGAGCTTTAGTGGAGAAACGCCAAAAAAATAAGCTAAACGGAACCACCACATTTTAACGGTGGTCGTAAAGACTCCGTTTTTCTCCCAGCGGCGAGCACTCGTTGTCGCTTTCGCCCGAGAATTAAATGGTCGATGCAATTGGCGTAAGCACTTACACATTGCCACGTCTTCCATCAATGGAAAATCAGGATAACCTCCGACCGACTCAAATACATCGCGATCAATAAATAGCACGTGATCACCCGTGGATACACCTGTGATTCGGGAACGAAGGTTCATAAAGAAGGCGATCACCTTCATCGCCTTGGATGAACTTGCAAAGCGCACATCAAAACGCCCCCAGACCTCAGCCTTTTTAACTTCACTCTTGTAGTGTTTGGGAAGTTGGGTATCGGCATGCAAAAATAGCAACATAGATTGGGTCGCGACCTTAGCACCTGCGTTCATTTGACATGCACGCCCGGCTGAGCTTTCAATAACCTGATAACCCGCTTCTTGCATCAGGCGCGGCGTCATGTCGGAACTGCCTCCATCGACAATAACAACTTGCTCAGCCGCTAAATGATCGAGTTGAGCAATCAGCTCTGGCACCACGGCTGCTTCATTGAGCAGTGGCACAATCACCGAAACACCGATAGGTTTATGGAGGTTCACCGAGTTCTAGAGGTCCGCTATGCCAACCATAGGGCTAACTAGAGCGTTTCGCCCCAATACGTAAGCGCAACGCATTGAGCTTAATAAAGCCTTCTGCATCAGCTTGATTGTAAGCGCCTTCATCATCTTCAAACGTCGCAATGCGCTCATCGAACAATGAATCTTTCTCGGATTTTCGACCAGCAATCGACACCAGTCCTTTATAAAGCTTAACGCGAACGGTACCGTTTACATATTTTTGTGACTCGTCAATCATAGTCTGTAGCATTTCGCGTTCAGGGCTCCACCAATAACCGTTATAAATCAGCTCGGCGTACTTCGGCATTAATTCATCTTTCAAGTGAGCAACTTCGCGGTCTAAGGTAAGAGACTCCATGGCTCGGTGAGCACGCAGCATAATTGTGCCGGCGGGCGTTTCATAGCAACCACGAGATTTCATGCCGACATATCGATTTTCGACAATGTCGTCACGGCCGATACCATGCTCGCCCCCTACTTTGTTTAGCCACTCCATCACCGTGGCCGGACTCATAGCCTCGCCATCAATCGCAACGATGTCGCCCCGCTCAAAGTCCAACTCGACGTATTGTGCTTGGTTAGGCGCCTCTTCAGGCGCTACAGTCCATCGCCACATGTCGTCTTCGGCTTCGGCCCATGGGTCTTCAAGGATGCCCCCCTCATACGATATATGCAGTAAGTTAGCATCCATTGAATATAACGATTTACCGTCGGCTTTCTTTTCAACGCTAATGCTATTAGCGTCGGCATAGGCCAATAACTTATCGCGGGAATTTAAATCCCATTCGCGCCAAGGCGCAATGATTTGAATATCAGGGCGTAATGCATAAGCGCCCAGCTCAAAACGAACTTGATCATTGCCCTTGCCTGTCGCGCCGTGTGATATTGCATCAGCGCCAGTTTCATTAGCAATTTCGATTAAGCGCTTAGCGATAAGTGGTCTCGCAATAGACGTGCCCAAACGGTATTCCCCCTCGTACATCGCATTTGCACGCATCATCGGATAAACATAGTCTCGCGCAAACTCTTCGCGTAAATCGTCTATATAGATACTTTTAACGCCCATTGCTTGAGCTTTGGCACGCGCCGGCTCAACCTCTTCACCTTGACCAATATCCGCAGTGAAGGTCACAACTTCACAATCATACTCTTCTTGCAGCCACTTAAGGATAATCGAGGTATCCAAACCACCAGAATAGGCGAGAACTACTTTTTTAATATCTTTCTTCGAATTAGACATAACAAGGGTTAAGTTGGGAAAATTTCAGTGCGCGTAGTGTCTTGTTTTCACTGCCAAAGGTCAAGGTTTGGCGGGCTATTGAAGGAAAAACTTGAGTGTCAAAAGCGTAAAAAAGGTGTATAAAAGAACCAACAGTTAAAAGAAACTGTTTCTAAATCCAAAAAAATAACTAAAAACTCAAAGGTAACCGTAATGGAAGAGATTCACTTTATTGCTCGTTGGGGGCATTTACTGTTCGGCATTACATGGCTTGGCATGCTGTATTACTTCAATTTTGTTCAAGGCGGTTATTTCAAAAGCGCCTCACCTGAAGGCTTAGCGGATGCCAAGGCTAAACTCGCACCAAGCGCATTATGGTGGTTTCGCTGGGGAGCGATGTTTACTTTTCTCACTGGGCTCTATTTGCTAGGCACCATAGGAGCGACCCTAGGCCAGAATGAATTCATCATCGTTGGCGCAATACTTGGAACACTGATGTTCCTTAATGTCTGGTTCGTGATATGGCCAGCACAGCAGATCGCACTTGGAATGAAAGAAGGTGATGGTCCGGCTGCCGGCGCTAAAGCGCTACTAGCATCACGGACGAACACTCTATTTTCAGCACCCATGGCCTATTTCATGCTTGCCTCAGCGCATAAAGGCGCGCAGTACTCTGCCGAAGGCTTAAGTGCCGGCTTGTGGGCGGCATTAGCCATTGTGGTTGCGCTTGAGGTCAACGCCCTCATTGGTAAGCAAGGACCCATGGCATCGGTCAACGGCGTGATCGCCAGCAGTATTGCGCTAACAGCGATATTAGCGGTCATTATACGTTTTGTATAAAACCGCATAAAATAAGGCTATTCAGGTTTGTCTTCATTTGACAAAACCTAGTAGACTTAAGACACAAATAAAAAGCGCCCCGCTTCAAAAGTTGGGGCGCTTTTTATTTCTAAACATAGCCTAAGTTCTGGTTGAAAAACTCACTAATTTACTCATAAAAATACAGCAGTCATGTTACAGAAGCTTTTGAAAAAACTCCGAAAGGAACCGGTCGTAAAATACACTGAACCTTCAATCATGAAGTCCTATGCGCGCCTACCAGTCAGTTTTGTGCGCGGAGAAGGGGCGAAACTGTGGGACGCAGATGGCCGTGAGTATATAGATGCGCTTGGCGGTATTGCCGTCACTTTTTTGGGGCACTGCCACCCAAAAGTGAGTGAAGCAATCTCCCTTCAAGCCAATAAGATATTGCACACTAGCAACCTTTTTCATATTCAAGAGCAAGCCGATCTAGGCGAGCGATTTTGCGCTATATCAGGTATGGACAAAGTGTTCTTTGGAAACTCTGGTGCAGAAGCGAACGAAACAGCAATCAAAATCGCACGCCTGCATGCTCGCTCCAAGGGTATCGACAAGCCAATTATACTGACCGCCGAACAATCCTTTCATGGCCGCACCATGGCTACCTTATCAGCCACCGGTAATGCCGCGATCCAAAAGGGTTTTGCACCATTATTAAGTGAGTTCATTCACGTACCTTATGATGACATTACGGCAATGCGCGAACACACTGAAAATTCTAATGTCGTGGCGATTATGATCGAACCGATCCAAGGTGAGGGCGGCATTATTGTTCCTCAAGAAGGCTACCTGAGTGCCTTGCGAACGCTGTGCGATGAACAAGGCTGGCTGTTGATAGTAGATGAAATTCAAACTGGAATCGGTAGAACAGGTCAGTGGTTCGCCTTTCAACACGAGAACATTCAACCTGACGTAGTTACCAGTGCAAAAGCGCTTGGCAACGGCATCCCGATCGGCGCTTGTGCGGCTAAAGGCGCCGCTGCCGAACTGATTAGTCCTGGAACTCACGGCACGACCTTTGGCGGCAACCCATTTTCTAGCAAGGTTGCGGCAACCGTTATTGATATAATCAGCGAAGAAAACCTCGTCGATAAGGCTGGCCAAACCGGAGCATCACTAAAAAAACAACTACAACACACTTTGGGAACATCCTCTAAAGTGGTGGATATTCGGGGTAAAGGCCTGATGCTCGGAATAGAGTTAGACAAAGTTTACCCAGATCTAGCCATGAAATTTTTGGATGCTGGCCTGGTTATCAACATCACGGGCGGCGGTAAGGTCATTCGCCTACTCCCGTCAGTGCTGTTAAGTGATGTGCAGGTAAAAAAGATAGTTCAAACCATTCTCGATGTCGTTTCGGCACTTTAATTAACTTCGAAGGAGCCCCAAATGACTAACTCAGTTCAACATTTTCTAACACTCGACGATTTAAGCCCAGATACCTTACAGGGCTTAATTGATCGTGCCGTTGAATTAAAAGCCCTGACCAAGCAAGGGGCTATTTACCAACCGCTTAAGAATAAAACGCTGGCAATGATCTTTAGCAAATCATCGACCAGAACTAGAGTCAGCTTTGAAGTAGGAATGAGGCAACTTGGCGGCGGGGCCATCAATTTGAACCCCAACGACACTCAAATTGGTCGCGGCGAACCGATTGAAGACACCGCTCGTGTGGTATCGAGCATGGTCGATGGAATTATGATTCGCACTGACGCTCATAGTAAGATCGAGACGTTTGCCGCGAACTCGAGCGTGCCGGTCATTAACGGCTTAACCGACGACTACCACCCTTGCCAGTTACTTGCCGACATTCAAACGTTTCAGGAGTTGCGCGGTAATATCAAAGGCGCCACATTTGCCTGGGTCGGTGACGGCAATAACGTGTGTCATTCATTCATGAATGCGGCCCGACTTTTTGATTTTCAATTAAACATCGCAACGCCTAAAGGCTTTGAGCCGGCGCTTGAGATTAGCGATAAAAATCGCTCCCACATAAGCATTACCAACGAGAGTGATGCGGCGGTAGAAAACGCCGATGTCGTTGTAACCGATACCTGGGCTAGCATGGGGCAAGAAGACGAAAAAAATCAACGCAAAGTAGCATTCGCAGACTTCTGTGTGGATGACGCCCTAATGAGTAAGGCTAATAACGACGCTATTTTCCTTCATTGTTTACCAGCTTACCGAGGCATGGAGGTCACGGCATCGGTTATTGATGGCCCCCAGAGCGCTGTATTCCAAGAGGCTGAAAATCGTTTACATGCCCAAAAGGCATTATTAGAACTATTACTAGGTTAAACCGAGAATGTCACTCAATGCCTTTCTGAACGTAAATAATGTCAGTGCTGCGTATGACCAAAAAACCACTGTGGTCGAGCAGGTTAGCTTCAGCCTTGAAGAAGGTGAACTGGGGTGCCTATTGGGGCCTAGCGGGTGTGGCAAGACCACAATGTTGCGGGCAATAAGTGGCTTTCAAGATCTACGTTCGGGGTCAATATCATTGGCAGGCAATGTCATTTCACAACCCAATGATATCACCTCACCCGAACGAAGGAATGTCGGCATGGTATTTCAAGATCACGCCTTATTTCCACATCTAACTATTGCTGAAAACGTAGGTTTTGGACTCAGCAAACTAGCCAGAAAAAAGCGCGATGACCGCGTAGCTAGCCTCCTTGAATTGGTTGGAATGAAAGCCTATCACGGTCAGTACCCTCATGAGCTTTCCGGTGGCCAGAGCCAACGTGTTGCACTTGCTCGAGCGATTGCGCCACAACCAAAGCTGTTGCTGATGGATGAACCATTTTCAAACCTCGACACCGAGCTACGTGAAAACCTAGGCTACGAAGTGCGTGCGCTGCTCAAAGAGCTCGGCATTACCTCGATCATGGTGACACACGACCAGCAAGATGCGTTTGCACTTGGAGATCAAATTGGAATTATGTCACAAGGCAAACTAGTTCAGTGGGGCAGCTCTTTTAGCCTCTACCACACGCCCAATAGCCGCTTTGTTGCAAACTTCATCGGTGACGGAATTTTCGTTAGCGGTGAAATAACCGGAGACAATACGGTTATTACTGACTTCGGAGAGATTAAAGGCGAAATCATAAATATCGACCATAGTAGCCGTAAAGTTGATATATTGATTCGCCCCGATGACGTTAAATACGATCCTCAGAGCCCTATACGAGGGGCTGTGGTACGTAAAGCATTTAAAGGCGCCCAAACCCTCTATACGATTAAAACAAACAAGGGCCGCAGCCTAATGAGTCTGGTACCAAGTCATGACGACCACGAAATTGGGGATGTTATCGGAGTATCAATCAACGCCGACCATTTGGTGTGCTTTGCGCAGCAAATTTAATGATTAAGAGCGCAGCAAATTTAATGATTAAGAGCGCAGCAAATTTAATGATTAAGAGCGCAGCAAATTTAATGATTAAGAACCCTGTAAACCAACAACTAAATCAAACTCTAAATCACCATTCGAGCAGCAACGCTAACTGAACCAGAAATCAACGCAGCCCCGGAGTCAGCCTTACAGCTTCGAATAACTGAGTTTTCCGACTTGACCACGCCGCAGCCATCGCATGCTTGTAAAAGTGATCGTCGATTAGTCGGGTCTACCACGGTAACCCATATGTGTTGCCGAAAATCATTAGCGGCGCTTATTGCCCGATCTGAAGAAACCCCTAGACGATTCAACAATTCGGTACTTAATAAACTAGTACTACCAAAACCATTTTGAAATTTTGTCATTTTCTACCTCGCTCAAATCTATGATTGACGTTACGTCTATTATAGTGACCGTGCGACGATAGATCTTCTTACTAAACCGAGGTTTACAATTGTTTTAGTTCGCTAAACCAACCCGTATTAACTCAGCCAGAGACCGCTGGAGAGGCTAAATTTTGCCCCGCCTTTTGATAAATGCTTCGTAACATAGAATGCAAACCATTACTTCTTGTTGGACTTAAATGGTCATTAAAGCCTATGTCTTTAATGAAGTCAGGTTTTGCATTCAAGATATCTTGCGGTGTTTGATCGCTATAAACTCGCAGCACAATCGCGACTAAGCCTGAAACTATCGACGCATCGCTAATACCATCGATGTGCATTCGTCCATCGCGCATACTCATGTTTAGCCAAACTTGCGATTGGCAACCTTGAATTTTATTCTCATCGATTTTCCACTCATCACGAAAATCAGGCAGCTGACGACCCAAATCAATCACGTATTCATAACGCGACATCCAATCTTCGAAAATTTCAAATTCATCAACTAAGTCAGCCTGTATTTGGGCAATATCATTCATATTTTCACTTCTCTATACGCCAAGTAGTACCACTTTCAGCATCTTCAACGACGACTTTCTTGTCTGCTAAAATATCTCGTATTTCGTCCGCTCGGGCCCAGTTTTTATTCGCTTTGGCTTGTAAACGTTCGGCAATTAAAGCGTCAATTTCTTGTCCATCAAGGTCATCACCGCCACTTGAAAACCACGCTTCAGGATCTTGCTGCAACAGGCCTAACCATTCCCCACTTTGCAGTAAAGCCGCTTTAATTTTGACCAACTCATTATCGGAGTCGCAGGTGTTGGCTTCTTTGGCCAGCACAAAAAGCTCCGCCAAGGCTTTGGGCACATTCAAATCATCCAACATGGCATCGACAAACGCCTTAGTCTTTTGATCACCAATATCATTCGGCACGTCTATATGTGACATTTTTCGAAGTGCGCCGTAAATGCGGTCGAGGTTATTGTTAGCCTGTTGCAATGCGGCATCGGTCCAATCTAATGGGGCACGATAATGTGCAGACAACAGAACATAGCGAATTGCTTCACCGCTCGCCTGTTCAAGTAGGTCGCGAACCAACAAAACATTGCCTATAGACTTAGACATTTTCTCTTTATTTACATTTACGAAACCATTGTGCATCCAATAGTTAACAAAGGGCGCGTCGTGAGCACAGGTACTCTGAGCGCGCTCATTTTCATGATGAGGGAAAACCAGGTCGTGTCCACCGCCATGAATATCGATAGTCTCTCCAAGATGTGTTGCCGCCATTGCTGTGCATTCTATATGCCAACCTGGACGCCCTCGACCCCAAGGGCTATCCCAACCCGGTTGCTCATCCGAAGACGGTTTCCAAAGCACGAAATCACCATCGCTTTTTTTATACGAGGCAACATCTATTCGAGCTCCGGCCAATAACTCTTCAGGATCTCGCTTTGATAGCTCGCCATAACCTGAGTACGATGGCACATCAAATAAAACATGACCATCAGCCACATAAGCGTGACCACGATCAATCAGAGATTGAATTTTGACATGTATTTCACTGACATGATCAGTAACTTTAGGTTCGATGTCGGTTTGCAGCACTCCCAGTGCCTTAAGGCCTTGATGATAGAAGTTTGTGTATCGCTCAGAAATAACCGAAATATCAACGCCCTCTTCAGCAGCGGCCTTATTAATTTTATCATCAATATCGGTGATGTTTCGCGCATAGGTGACTTTCGGGAACTGCGAACGTAAGACACGAGTCAGCACATCAAACACCACAGGGGGACGATAGTTTCCAATATGGGCATGGTTCCACACCGTCGGGCCACACACATACACCGTCACATTATTCGGGTCTATGGGGACAAATTCAGTCTTGACTTTGGTTTCGGTGTTATAGAGTTTCACGACAGTAACAGGGCATTAAATTAATTGATTTAGACAGTGGCCAAAAAATCAGTTTGCTAGCCACTAAGTAGGCCTAGTGTAACAGCCTACAATACCCCTGCAAGCGTCACTTAAGCCTGCATACGTAATTTTGAACGTTGTCGCTGTTGTTTATACCTGCCTTAGTAAAGCAATTATTGCCACCACCGTACGGTCGCCATAATTATTCCTTCATCGCCCCTGTCACTTATATGATTAGGGTTTCTTCGGTAGGAGACAAAGCCGCCTAATTCGACAGTTTTGTTTAGCATGGTTCGATAATAGCCCTCAACCGTCTGCTCGGTAGCATTGGTATCCGATAGATTAATTCTCTGCGTGTCAAAACCGATATCACCACTCGCCAAACGGCCAATAGGAATTGCGTAATCAACCGCCCCTGCGGTCACCTTCAGCGGTTGAGAGTATGCGAAACCTAATTGGTCTCGCCCTCTGAAAACATTATTTCCGATCACTCCTACACTGTACCAATCGCTGCTAAGTGTCGAGAAATCATTTAACAAACTTCGATCCGACGACTCGACTCGAGTGCGACCGATACCATAGTTTCCGACGAACGAAAACTTCTCAGAAGCCTTAACGTTACCACCAAGATTCAAGGCATACGTCACCGAGTTGTCAACGCCAAACGCTCCCCCGCCTCCGCCGCCCAGAACACTACCTACTTCCTTTATCTGCCCGAATTGAAGAGTGAGCGAGGCATTGTCGGTAAATTCATAACTACCTTCGAGCAGAGCGGATAGTGAGGTTTGATTAAAACGTTCGGTTTGGTCCACCGATATGAAACCCAGTTTCACTGTCGAACTCGTTGAATTTTTGTAACTCACACTACCAGTATTAGCCTGAGTGCTAAATCCTGATAAGACCGACCCAAAAGATTGCCCCGACAAAAATGAGCTGCGCCCAAAGTCTGCGTTTTGGCTTAGGTTTTTAGCGCCGCCAAACTCTTGGTTAGGGCTTACATTGTAGCCCGCACTAAAGCCAACACTGCGAGTTAAACTACTCTCAATCGCGAGCGATAAGCTTGTATTACCAGAACCGATTCCAGCCGCACCGGGTGTAGCGAAGTAGTCAATAATGTCGTTTTTCGGGTTTACCAACTCGGTGGCTTGGAACGCTATGGTTGATTTTAGTCGAGGTAAGTAGAGTTGACTTGCGACTGTTTGGTTCGAACCTTGCTGCTCAAGCGAATGAAAAAACTGATTCAAATGCAGCGTGCCGTCATTAATCTCTACTTGATTACTCAAATCGGCTTCGAAGCTTCGTCCATACGAATCAAGCACCAAGGTTTTTTCGAGCTTAGTGCTTGATTTTCGATTAAGTAACAGCACACCCGCTAAGGCACCTCCCACTAACAATATTGCTCCACCGCCACCGCCTCCTCCGCCACCACTGCTTGTCGGTGTCGGTGTCGGTGTCGGTGTCGGTGTCGGTGTCGGTGTCGGTGTCGGTGTCGGTGTCGGTGTCGGAACGGTGACCGGGCCAATAACATTGTTAAGCACTTGTTCAGCATTCAGAATTACACCACGACCGTAGACATTATCGGTGCCAACCTCGCCTCTATCTTCTGCCGAACTCAAAATTACCTCAACGACCTCTTCAGCCGTTAAATCAGGGTTCTGCAACAGAACAGCGCCCGCTATACCAGACAAGCGAGCAGCCGCGAACGACGTATCTCCGATTGAATCGGAGTCACTGCTGACTAATCCATTAACGGCCACGTATTTATTTGAGGTCGTGCCGGCTCGATTCGAACTGTCAAGCAACTCGCCAGATGCGTCAGTCGCCCCAATAATAACGACTCCGGATAAGTTAAAGCTAGAAGTTGACAGTGCATTCGGTTGGCTTGCGCCACCCTCACCGGCAGTGATAACAATAACTTTATCGGCACCAGACAAGTCGGAAATGAGTGCTGCGGAAGAATTAGTTACACCCAAGGTGTTTCTGGTAATACCAACAACACGAACGGCCGACCGCCCTAACACATCGGATAACGCGCTGTCTCTAGCCGTTCGGACTCTCACCTCGTCAACGTCAGTTAAGCTACCATCAGTAATTACGAAAGGAATAATCTCTCCGCTAAACGATTCAGTCGCTAACCTCACCGTCGCTGTGCCGTGAGCTTCTTGCCCGTCGACTTCACCAGACTTATCAGTGGTATCCTCAACATTGTTGAAGTAATCAAAGCCGTCAACCAAATTGAAGTCGGGTTGCGGGTCGACCCCTGAATCCAAAATTGCAACTTGTTGGGCATTAAGCTGCCCCACGCCGATAGCATAAACGCCAAGCATTGCAGCGGTTATCTTGGTAACAGAAAATCGAAGTTTGGAGGGTTTTTTTCGCATAGGGTATCTCTCGGCCAGCCGCGGGCTAGCTCATTATTTTAACCACTTGAGCCATTTATTATGATAGCGCTAGCTGTTTTAACGGATTAGTTACCCCACAACTAGGTGTTGGAAGCACACGCCGTATTTATATATTTTGACTTAAATATAAGCCAATTCATCCTTGAAGCAAGTAACCCTTAACGAATACTAATGCTCAGGATACCAATATAAGCCCTAATAAGCGTAATACTAACGCCCTAGGGCACCGGAAAAGTAGTTACGTTCCTTGCGAAATAGAAGCCGTAAACAAATCAACACCATCACCGAAAAGATTAAGACCATCCACTCAGGCATGCTAAAAGAGAGTAAGGTCCATTGAACTTCAGCACATTCCCCACTGCCAGCTAAGACCCGTTGAATAACCTCAAAAATTGGATCCATTTCCAACATAAAAGATAAATCCGGGCCACACTCAGGCACCTTATCGGCAGGTAAATGTTGAAGCCAAACCTGACGACCGGCAATCAGCAGTCCAATAAAAGAAGAAGCAGCTGCCCCAAAGGCAAGCAGTTTAGAACCAACTTTTTTAGGTCGAAAGAAAATTCCTAACAGGCAGAAAAAAGCGACTCCCAAGAGAGCACCACGTTGAAACATACACAGCGGACACGGGGCTAAACCGAGTTTCTGTTGAAAATAAAAATAGGCAATGGCTAACAACGCACCACAACCAATTAAACCTACCCAATACAAACGTGCTGCAATCACTTGTTTCGCTCCAAGCGGATATACTTATTAACGTTCAAAGCTGAACAGCTTTGACTATTTCAATTTACTAATTGTGTAAAACAACCTACGGTGTAAAAAGTCAGTATACACCATCAACCAGTAATTGAGGCTGGCATTAGCTAACAACCACTAATATTACACTTTTCTCTTACTCACTAAGCTAACCTGCATTAGCCGGCCATTCTACAATGTAATCTTGAATGTCATCTTCATTGATTTCATGCTGAAACCGAACACGATGACGAACCGAGAAACCATTTTGGTGAACCGCCTCACGGTCGCTAGAATTGAGGTGGTGCCAAGCCGGAAGCGATTCACCCTCGAGTAATAGGCGATAGGCGCAACTCGGTGGAGCGAATGCAGCTGAATCCTCAACATTATCTTTGTTCATGGTAACGCAGCTTGGCACTCGAACTGATCGGTTTTCATAATCAGTACATCGACATGTTTGATCATCTAGTAAGTTACAAGCAACATCAGTAAATACTAACTGCTCGCTTTCTTCATCTTGAAGCTGGGTCAAGCAGCATTTAGCACAACCGTCACAAATGCTCTCCCATTCATTAGGAGTCATTTCAAACAAGGTTTTGGTTTGCCAAAAAGGTTTATCGTTTTGCATCAAATATAAGCCCACTCAGGCAGAAATTTATAAAATAGCGCTTCGCCAAGCGGCTAGCTTATCATGCTTACTAACGCTTGCATGCGCAGGACTAGTTGATGGGCAGCGATGCAACTCAAAGCTCGGCCTATCTTTCCTAAGCGCTTGGACTAGAGTTTTATAATGGCGCAAAAAGATTGCCTCGGCGGCCGCACCGTTGAATATAATTCGAGTAAGACTGAGGTGACTGTTCATAAACTTCTCAAAGTCATTTGGCACCTCAGTTCGTTTTACAATCGCACTATCTAGGCTGCCTGGGCGTTCGCAATCATATAGGACATCCCAAACAGCAACTCGGGCTTGCTCTAGCGCGATACTTCTATCGTGATACTCCATCGTTAAATCGAACTCGAATAACTCAGACATGATCCACCAAAATGAATTCTGAGGATTAGCGTAATAGCGATTTTCACTTAGTGATATCTGGCTCGGCATTGATCCCAAAATTAAAACTTCAGGATCAGCACCCAATATAGGCGAAAATGCAGCCATAAAATATCGTCGTAGGCTAGTTGCTCGGTGCTCTGTTTACCAACAACAAACTCTAGTGCTGTGCTAGCTGCACTACTAACTGAGAAATTTGGGTCTGCAGGTTTTGTGGGAATGTCGGTATTTTAGACTCTATTTCGTAATAATACTCATAGAAACCATCTTCGTCTCTCATTTTTTCGAGCATACGTAAACGCTCACAATGATAACGCTCATCGTTGATTTCATTGTGCCGAGCAAAATCCAAAAGCTCGCGGGCAAACTCAAAGTCTCGCTCCGCCAATAGCCGCTCAAAGCGCTCATCAAAACTAAGGTCTTCGCTATCTTCAACGGTTTCTTCAGTTTCAAATTCGAGAACATCGTTCTCTTGATAAGAACCATCATCGGCTAAATCGAGGTAAGAGATACCATCAAGAACATCTTTGTCTGACATACTAGATTCTACTGCACTCAAGATAGAATAATCTTTTTCGGCTTTTTTACTTGCATCAGGAACATGGAGTGACGGCTCGGCGTGCGCCTCGCTACGTGGTCGTGACGCTTCCTCAATAGCAACACTATTGAATTCTACTTCGTCGTTCGAGCCAAATAAGTTCAATGATTGAAACAGTGCGTAAAGTCGATCACGCATAAAATAGGCCAGCAAACTCAAAGAGAAAAAGCAGAGTAATAGCCACTGCCAAATCGGGGTCGACTCAGAAACAGAAGCTGGGCGATCAATCGACGCACTCTCACTACTCACGGCTAGGCCTTGAGAGCCGGCCTCAGAAGCTGATGGCTGTTCAACTGTGGTTGAAGAAGACTCTTGAGCGACTGTTGAAGACTCTTGAAGGGCTGTTGAAGACTCTTGAAGGGCTGTTGAAGACTCTTGAAGGGCTGTTGAAGACTCTTGAATGGCTGTTGAAGACTCTTGCACTATTGATGCAGATTCCTGTGCTAAAACGGCCTCAGGAGTGATTTCGAATTCTGACGATTGAGTATCGATAGCAGACGAATCTGAAAATTCAGTGAGCGCGTCGTCATTAATGAAACTTTTCAACTCAACAACTTGTTTCTCTAAAAAGTCGATCTTCTGGTCTTTACGGAATAGCTGTTGAGACAAATTCCCTACGGTTTCGGTCAACGACACAATCACTTGTTGCGACTGCAAATCGGTCGGAGCCGCTGCGGCATCACCTGCACTATCAATGCCCGTGACTTGAAATGGCGCGGTTTGCTGTTGATCTGAGACTGGATCACTGGCGGTTAAGTCAAATACCTCTAACTCATCATTTGGGTTCGATACCGCTACCTGACTCGCTTGTGGTGAATTCGCCCTTAATGCTGAGAGGTTGGCTTTTGCTTGAGAGTCACTGACGGCTCTGACAACGGTTTCATCAGGGATAGTTAGAAATGAACCGGCCTTCAGGCTAGTCACCGAACGACTAGAAAAGGCATCGGGATTCGCTTGGTACAAGCTCCATATCATTTGGCTTTTAGAGACCCCCATAGCCTCATTAATTCGTCTAGCGACACGCCACAGTGATTGCCCATCAAGCACCGCGCCAAATCGTTGAGGAATGCTTCCAGGCTGAGCCGTGTCATACGGGCCCATTAGACTCCCTGCTTGCGCTGGGCCACTTGACGCTATTTCAGAAGCAGTAAATGCCGCTTCAAATGGAGAAACGACATCAGTGTTGCGCCGCGCAGGCAAGTCCATCAATACCGTGAACTCTTTACTGAACTCATCATTGCTATCAACTAAGTCGAGTTTAAAGCTAACGTAAGGCTCATTTACCACCGAGTCGGAGCTGAGTTTAATCGATAGCTGTGAATTTGAACGATCCAAAACAGCATTGACCTTAGCTTGGCCATTACCATCAAACTGTTCAGACTCAAACGAGATGCTCAACGAGTTAGGGTCAGTGACATTGAACAGTGGTATCCGAACCGACAACTGCTCGCCAATGAAGGAGTCAGCTTCGGCCGCACCGACGCCGAGCGCCTCGACCTTAGAGCTCATTGATGCGGCTAAAATAAACGATGCCACCAACAGACTGATCACGAACTTAGATGAGTCAATGATTCTTAAAGTGTCATTCTTTGAGAGAACTTGATCCTGCAACCTGCCCTCCTCAATAAACCTACGCACCATCAGATACCCCTTTAATATATACAATACGACACCTCACTTCGCCGAGTAAATGTCGACAACCCTAAATTTCATATAGTCTAAATTACCGTACTGCGCTATATGCCAACCTGAATAAACAATAGACAGTGCCTCCACAACACGGCCTAGCTCACGTATTTTGCTTAATAATCAGTTAATTGTGAACGACTATCACCGTCTAATCAATGCGACAAAGGTCCATTTATGACCATTTATTAACCAATTGTCTCAAAAAACCAAATAATTATAAAATTTTAACAAAGCGCACGAAGTCACTCACCGATAAACTGATTTAGATACCACTTTATACTTTTGCAGCTCTGTCTTCAAGAATCGTCACCGCCGGTAGTTTTTTGCCTTCAAGAAACTCTAAAAAGGCACCGCCGCCGGTAGATATATATGAAATATCCTCGGTCACTCCGTACTTATCAATCGCAGCAACAGTGTCACCACCACCGGCAATGGAAAAGGCCGTTGACTCAGCAATCGCTTGCGCAAGAGCCTTGGTTCCCTCTCCAAATTGATCAAATTCAAACACGCCCACGGGGCCATTCCACACAATCGTCCCCGCGCCCTTAAGTAATTCCGAAAAATGTTCGGCCGTTTTCGGGCCGATGTCGAAAATCATATCATCAGCCTCTAGGTCACCTACGTTCTTTATAACGGCCTCGGCCGATTCTGAAAATTCTTTTCCACACACAACATCGACCGGAACTGGAATGTCCCCATCGGCGGCTCGCGCATTATGCGTGAGCTCATTGGCCTGTCCGATGAGATCGTTTTCACACAACGACTTACCAACCTGATGGCCAGCCGCCGCGATAAAAGTGTTTGCAATACCGCCGCCAACGATTAACTGGTCCACTTTGTTCGAGAGCGAATCAAGCACAGTCAATTTAGTAGATACCTTCGAACCTCCAACGATAGCGACAATCGGTCTCGCTGGATTATCAAGCGCTTTAGCCAACGCAGATAATTCATTGGTTAATAATGGGCCGGCACAAGCCGTATCGGCGTATTTAGCAACACCATGAGTTGACGCTTGGGCTCGATGAGCCGTGCCAAAGGCGTCCATGACAAAGACATCGCACAGTGAGGCGATTCGCTTTGCTAGGGCATCATCATTGGCCTTCTCTCCAACGTTGAAGCGTACATTTTCGCATAGCACCACCTCGCCTATATCCAATTCAACGCCATTTAACCAATCAGCATCCAAGCGTACCGGCTGCCCCAAATGCTCACTGAGACAATCAGCTACTGCATGTAACGAAAATTCGTTTTCGGGCGCGCCCTCAGTCGGCCGACCTAAATGCGACATCAACATAACCTTAGCGCCTTTTTCAAGTGCTAATTTAATAGTGTTAAGTGATGCCCGTATTCGAGCATCATTGCTCACCGCACCATTTTTAATTGGTACGTTAAGGTCTTGGCGGATCAAAACTCGCTTTCCAGCGAGTTCTAGGTCTTGCATACGCAGTACGTTCATTAAGACTAGATGCTCGTTTTTTATAAGTTATTAACGGTATCAACAACATTGTCGACGGTGAAACCAAAGTGCTCAAACAACTGATCAGCTGGAGCAGATTCGCCAAAGCTTGTCATACCGATCACAGCACCTTGAAGGCCAACGTACTTATACCAGTAATCACTACTGCCAGCTTCAAGTGCAACACGTTTGGTAACGGCACTTGGAAGTACACTTTCTCTATACGCTAAGTCTTGCGCATCAAAGCAGTCAGTTGATGGCATAGAGACCACACGAACAGCCATGCCTTGCTCTTTCAAGGCAATAGATGCGTCCATCGCTAACGCGACTTCTGAACCGGTTGCGATCAAAATCACGTCGGCGACGCCCTCGCAATCGGTCAACACATAACCACCTTTTTGAATGTCTGCAAGCTGCTGTGTATCACGCACCTGATGCGGTAAGTTTTGACGCGAGAAGACTAAACTGCTTGGCTTATCATGCGCTTCAATGGACATTTTCCAGGCAACCAGAGACTCTACCGCATCACATGGTCGCCAGAGCGACATATTTGGAATTAAACGCAAGCTCGCAACGTGCTCGACTGGCTGGTGAGTTGGGCCATCTTCCCCTAAGCCAATTGAATCGTGGGTTAACACATAGATCACGGGTTGCTTCATTAATGCGGACATTCGCATTCCATTTCGCATGTAATCAGCGAAGACCAAAAATGTGCCTCCGTATGCTTTAAAACCACCATGGATCGAAATGCCATTTGATATCGCGGCCATCGCAAATTCGCGCACACCAAAGTAGAGATAGTTACCAGATGCATCGCCCGCATTAATGCCTTTCGAACCACTCCAAATCGTATAGTTTGAACCGGCCAAATCGGCAGAACCACCAATAAGCTCAGGCAATAGCGGACCAAGTTGGTTCAAAGAGTTTAGGCTCGCTTTACGAGTTGCTACCGTCTGTGCCGCTTGGTCTGCCTCAATAACTAGCTTAGCCGATTGCTCAGCCCAATTGGCTGGCAAGTCGCCGCTCATTCGTCGCAAAAATTCGGCCGCTTGCTCAGGATTAGCTGCTTGATAGGCATCGAAGGTTGCTTGCCATGCCTGCTCTGCGTCAGCGCCTTTAGCGCTGCCGTCCCATGCACTTTTGATATTCGCTGGCACGTCAAATGGTGACGAGTCCCAACCTAATCGCTCACGCATGAGGGCAATTTCGTCTACCCCTAATGGAGCGCCATGACAGTTTTCTGTACCTTCTTTGTTCGGAGAGCCTTTACCAATAATCGTTTTGCAGCAAATTAGTGTCGGTTTTAGAGTCTCAGCTTTAGCTTGTTTGATAGCGTTTTTTAAGGCGCCAGCATCATGTCCGTCAACATCAGAAATAACCTGCCAACCATACGCTTCAAAACGAGCCGGTGTATCATCGGTAAACCAACCTTCAACTTCGCCATCAATGGAAATGCCGTTGTCATCCCAAAAAGCGACCAACTTACCCAAGCCCAAGGTGCCGGCCAAGGAACAGGCTTCATGAGAGATGCCTTCCATCATGCAGCCATCACCCATAAACACATACGTATGATGGTCGACGATCGCATGATCCGGGGTATTAAACTGCGCCGCTAGTGTTCTTTCTGCAATTGCCATGCCGATACCATTGGCAATACCTTGACCTAGAGGACCAGTAGTTGTCTCTACTCCAGGGGTATAGCCGTACTCGGGGTGGCCCGGTGTCTTAGAATGAAGTTGACGAAAATTTTTCAAATCTTCAACACTGAGGTCATAGCCAGTTAGATGCAAAAGCGAATAAATTAGCATCGAACCATGGCCATTTGACAATACAAAACGATCTCGATTATGCCAATTCGGATTCTTTGGGTTGTGGCTCAAAAAATCGTTCCATAGAACTTCCGCAATATCAGCCATGCCCATTGGCGCACCAGGGTGCCCTGAATTGGCTTGTTGAACAGCATCAGCACTAAGCACTCGAATCGCGTTAGCGAGTTGTTGGCGATTTGTCGAAGACATGAAAGGAGCTCCTTGAGCAATGATATGAAAAATTTAGATCAATGTGAGACTGCGATAAAGAAGCATCGTCACACCGTCCGTAATAACAGGCCGTAATATAACAAATTTGAATATACATGCCTCGAATGAGGGCAAAAATAAGCGGTTTTTTATCTGAATAGAGAGCCTCTAATAATCAAATCGAGCTAATTCGAAAACTTGGAACTCAAAGAATGCACTCAATTAGTATTATTTACTAATTGAGGCAGTTCTAGAATGGGGTATTGGTCAATTTCAAGGAAACCAACTATATTAAAAATAAGAGAAGGCCACACCAAGCGCAACTAACTTAGGCACCACGAACTCGGTATCTCCCAATTTGACAATAGCTTCAACATAGCGCTTATCCATATTGTCAGGCACTTCACCAAAATCCAAGTTTGGCTCGACTGTAATGCGCTTTACCTCTCCATGGCAAAACAAGCCTGAATATGTTTTTCTCGCAGCATTTGGAATCGGATTGAGAACCACTAATAAAGCATCTTTGGCCGACGCGCTTTTATCTTTTAACTTAGCATCATGTAAGCCGGGATAAGACAACACAGGCAATCGCTGATTTCGCCAATTCACATGCCCTTTCATCCAACTTGCCGGCGCATTATTCAACATTTCGATTTCGGGCTTTGCAACTACTTCTGATACAGTTTCAACAGGCAATAGTAACGGCATGTTAACCGAAGGCAAAATATAACAATCTAGTGTTTGAGTGCTCATAAGTCAGCGTTATTTCTCTTATTGTTCTTACAATGGTTTGTCACCAAACCGTTTCTGTCGAAAGCATTTTCCATAAAGTTAGCTCAGCTCTATTTAGGAATCTAGTTCAATTGGAGTATCAAGCTTCAAATGCTGGTTAAACACTTGAACCAAGTTCTCTAGCAAGTATGGCTTACCTAGAAAAGCACTACATCCCAAGGCCGTGGCTTTGTCAATATACTTTTCAGTTGCGCGAGACGAGATCATGACGACGGGAATGTGTTTTAAGCCATCGACTGACTTGACCCATTCTAATAGTTCGAACCCATCCATACGTGGCATTTCGATATCAAGCAGAATCATATCGGGCGCTTCTTGATTCAACTGAATTTGAGCATCTAGTCCATCTTTGGCCAGCACCGAGTTAATACCTAAACCAGTGATATCTCGTTCAGCAGACTTACGAACTGTGAGTGAATCGTCGACCACCATAACCGTAGGAATAGTCTGCGAAACCGTTGTATTTAGCTCAGGTATTGATACGAATGATTCGTAATACGATATACCTACCAAGTCTAGCAATAACACGACCGAACCATCAGCACGAATAGTTGCACCTGCATAAATTGGGATACGCCCAAGATGGTCGCCTAAATTCTTAACCACAATTTCTTGGGTGTCGAGCAACTGTTCAACAATAACAGCAATGTTTTGCACACCGGCATTAACTAGAATCACCGACTGCTTACCCGTTAGCATTGCTAACGCAGAGTCATACCCTAAGTAGTCGGCTAAATCGATTAACGCATAGCTCTGTCCACCGATATCCATTCTTGGCTTTTCAGCTTTTAAATGGCCGATCAATTCGTCAGAGTCGACATTAATAATACGCTCAATTGTCCTCGCTGAAATTGCAAACGTTTCATTGCCCGAATTAACGAACATCGCGCTCGAAACCGCCAATGAAATCGGCAGCCGTATAATGAAGTGAGAACCAACACCCTTGTTCTCAATATCATAAGCGATGCTGCCACTCATTCGCCGCAAGGTTGATTGCACTACATCCATGCCAACACCACGACCTGAAATCTGCGTCAGTTTAGAGGCGGTGCTAAAACCACTTTGAGAGATATACATCAGCATATCTTCAGGATTCAGTGGCTGATCTTCAGTCAATAAATTGTCGTCAATCGCCTTTGCTCGAATTTTTTCTAAATCAAGACCAATACCGTCATCACGAACCGAGATCATAATTTCACGTGCCACTTGGCGACATTCAACGGTAATCTTGCCTACTTTAGATTTACCTGCTTTCTTTCGACCTTCAGGTGTTTCAATACCATGATCGACAGAGTTACGAAGCATGTGTTCTAGCGCAGGAACAACGCCGTCGAGAATGGTTTTATCCAACCTCACATCTGACCCTACCATCTCAAGCTCAACGTCTTTTTCTAGCTCTCGACCTGTTCGACGGACTACCTGGCGCAACTGCGCAGCAATACCGCCAAATGAAACAAGCCGAACCTGCATAATCTCATCTTGCAACTCGCGATTCAGGCGCTCTTGCTTCTGAAGCGATGTCTCAGCTTTATACACAAAGCTCGTTAAGCTATTTTGAATGCCACTTAGTTCATCGAGATTTTCGGCTAAACCACGAGACAATTGCTGCAGTTTTGTGTATCTATCAAGTTCTAGAGGGTCAAATTCATCACCACGTTCAGTGCCCACGCTTTGATTTGTGCGCGACGTAATTTTACTATCAGCCTCGATTTCCAGCTCTCGTAACTGCGCGCTAAAACGTTGTACATTGCTGTACAACTCATCCACAACAGACTTCACTGAGATTACATCTTCGCGCATTTGCGAACGATTCATACTCGCATCACCAACGAAGTTGGTTAATGAGTCAAGAGTATCAGTTCTAATCCTCAGCGCCGCCGCTCTATCTTTTGCCGCTTGCTCTTGGCGATTAATATCTTTCTGTTCAGCTTCACTAACTTCAGTAGACCCCGGCACGAAAATAGCCGCTTCAACTGCCGATGCTGACGCTAACGGATCAGTACTAGATACCCCACCTGAGTCTTTCGTCTTCGCGTCTATCAACAACTGTTCCATCAACGCAGTAAAGTCGTCGACAGAACCGCCAGAGACCAATTTATTACTGCCCGCAATAATCACATCAAACGATTCTTCTAATAGCACTTTCGATTGCTTAAACTCAGCGACATTTGAAATAGATACTTCTTCAACATAAACCTGGGTTCGATTCATTAGCGGCATGATGTCATCAATGGCATTAGCGCTATCATCCGCGAGATTACGAAGCAATATGCATTGATCTAACATCTGAGGCTGAACTTTAGTCCAACCCTTTGCAGACTTCCAATTGGCATTAATATCACTGACCTGAGCTTCAATTCGAGTAAGCCCTTCGTTGATATCAAGTCGACTAAGCCCTTCTTCGACCAGCGCTTCGGCATCAGCGTCCTTAGCCGCCTGAATGATTTCAGCTTTAACCGCCTCTTGATCAAGCTCTGTATCAGCGTTAACGCCCAACTTAATAAGCAAGTCACCCGGGGCCTTGAATTGGTTCTTGGCTTGATAGTCATTTGATGCCGTATCTACCGCATCTACATACAACTCCAATGTCTTACGTACTTCACGCAAATCATCTTCATTGCGAATGAAATTACTCTCTAAAAAGCTTTCAGCGTGATGAGTCAGCTCACCCAAAGCGTTCGCCTCTGCCATTAAAGAACTGCCTTTTATGGTGTGCAAGTGCCTCATAACATTTGCCATAGCCGGTGCCATTTCACCAAGATTAGAAAGTTTTGCAACTTCGTCATCAAGCTCGTGATGCAAACTACGAAGCTCTTCAATGAAGATACCTCTAAGTTCAGCGCCGATATCGTCTTCGACGACAACTTCTGGCTCTGGCTCTAAAGAAGACGCAACAGCAGCGGCAGCGGCAGCTAATCCAGTTTCTTTCGCATCAGCAGCTTCTTTTGCATCAGCAGCTTCTTTTGCTTCAGCGGCCTCTTTGGCGTCAGCCGCTTCTTTTGCTTCGGCAGCCTCTTTCGCTTCGGCAGCTTCGGCGGCTTCTTTC